>JBAZBX010000046.1:0-2812 GCA_041671305.1 Patescibacteria group bacterium | reverse complement strand
GGTATTTCTATCTATAAGCGTGGTCATGACTTGGCCATAGGTTTCAATACCAAGGGTAAGCGGAGTTACATCCAAAAGCAACACGTCTTTGATATCGCCTTGCAACACGCCGGCTTGCACTGCCGCACCAAGAGCCACTACTTCGTCAGGATTAACAGTTATATTAGGTTTCTTACCAAAAAATTCTTCCACTTTTTTGAGCACCAAAGGCATACGAGTCATACCGCCAACCATTACCACTTCCTGAATTTGTGAAGTAGTCATGCCCGCATCGCTAAGCGCTTTTTTGACTGGCTCAAAAGTATTATCCACCAAATCCATAACTAGACTCTCCAACTGAGACCTGGTCATTTTCAAATTCAAATGTTTGGGAGAACTATCGCTTCCCATGGTTATAAAAGGTTGATTGATTTCAGTTTCCATCTGAGTAGAAAGTTCAATTTTTGCCTTTTCCGCGGATTCCTTTACTCTTTGAAGCGCAGTCTGATCCTTGGACAAATCAATTCCTTCTTGCTTCTTGAATTCAGCCATAATCCAATCCATGATCTTCTGGTCAAAATCATCACCACCCAAATGCGTATCGCCGTTAGTGGATTTTACTTCTACCGTATCTTCGGTCACATCCAAAATGGAAATATCAAAAGTTCCACCGCCCAAGTCATAGACAGCAATCTGTTCGCCCTTTTTCTTTTCAAAGCCATAAGCCAAAGCTGCGGCCGTAGGCTCATTGATAATTCTCTTGACGGTAAGACCGGCAATCTCTCCGGCATCCTTGGTGGCTTGTCTTTGAGCATCATCAAAGTACGCTGGTACAGTTATAATCGCTTCAGTGATCTTCTCACCCAACTTAGCTTCTGCATCTTCTTTTAATTTTGTCAGAATCATGGCAGAAATTTCCTGCGGGCTATATTCTTTGTCACCCATAACAATTTTTACTCCGCCACCAACTTTTTTGATTTCAAATGGCATCAAGCTCAAATCTCTCTGCACTTCAGGATCCTCCCATTTTCTGCCAATCAATCTTTTGATGGAGAATAAAGTGTTGGCAGGATTGGTTACTGCTTGTCTTTTGGCAGAAATACCAACCATGCGCTCGCCAGTTTTGCTGACAGCGATAATTGATGGAGTAGTTCTTGCTCCTTCTTTATTTTCCACAATTTTTGGTTGGCCTCCTTCCATAATGGCCATGGCACTGTTGGTAGTGCCCAAATCTATTCCTAGAATTTTACTCATAATATTTTTATTTATTTTTTATTTTCTGTCTGAATTTTAATAGTCTTTGGCTTGACTTCTTCAGCCTTAGGAATCTTGATGGTCAAAATTCCCTTATCATAATTAGCCACCGCCTCATCTCCTACTACCCTATTGGGCAATTGAACACTGCGATAGAAACTTCCGCTTCTGATTTCTTTGCGATAATAATTTTTGTCTTCCACTTCGGATTTCTTTTCTATTTCACCTTTGATAGTTAGAACATCATTCTCAATAGAAATATCCACTTTTTCCGGATCAATTCCGGCAAGGGTAGTTTCCACTACCACGTTATCCTTGTCCTCATAAACATCAATGGCCGGCGTAAATCCTTGAGCGGTAGGCCAAGAATCAAAAATTTTATCAAAGCCCTCTCCAAAAGACGGCTCAATAAATGGGGTCCATTTAATCAATGCCATATAATTGTGTCCTTTCGATTTAATTCATTCTGTATATATTTATTGCAAAGTGAATTAAACATATTAATTATTATTCACAATTTTCAATTTACAATTTTCAAATTATATATGAACTTTGAAAATTGTAAATTGAAAATTGTTTGAAAATTGATAATTGATCATTGAAAATTCTATTTACCCACTTTAACCTTGGCCGGCTCAATCACCTTGCCTCCCAACGTATATCCCGGCATAATTTCTTCATAAATTATTCCCTCTTTACATCCTTCTTTTTCCTCGCATTCAATCGCTTCATGGAAATTTGGATCAAACTTTTCTCCAACAGTCTTGATTTCTTCAATATTGAATTTCTTCAGAAAATCAGCAAACTGCTTTCGGATGAAATCCAATCCCGTTACCCAGTCTAATTTTTTGGAATCTTCCGGAATATGCCTCAGGGCTAACTTGAAATGATTGTATATGGGAATGATTTCTGACATAGCGGCCGCATTAGCAAATTCAAATATTTCCTGCTGTCTTCTTTCATTCTCTTTCTTCAAATTGGAATAATCCGCTCTTGCCCTCTGCCAACCCGCCAAATGATCCTCGCTCATCTTCTGTGTCAATTCAAGTTCCTTTTTTAATTCTTCAATATCTAAATCATCTAAATTTTTATCTGTATTATTTTTTATTTCTTCTTCCATAACTATGGTGTTATTTATTTTTTAATAATTTTTGACTGAATTGAATTAGTCCCATATTCTGTCTGTAGTTCATCCTGTTCGGACCAAGTATGCCGATAAGTCCCATCTGTCCGGAAAATTCATACTTAGTCATTACCACCGAAGAGAATTGTCCAAAGGGACTATCCTCGCCGATTAACACTTTGACTTGATCATCAACTGAATTAAAAATCCGAGCCATCACTTCATCCAAGTGATCTATAATTTCCGACATAGAGAACATCAGAGCGTTCTGCTGAAATTCCGGTTGTCTAAATAAATTAGAAATTCCGGTGTAGTACACATTCATCGGCGAAAATCCTATCAGAATTGCGCCATCTGATAATTCCGCCAAAGTTTTGGCCAAAGTCTTTATGCCCTCTTCGTTTTTACCTATTGTCTCAAGTGTATTTTCAATTATTTTTTTGTGCTTGGAATTAA
>JBAZBX010000045.1:0-2865 GCA_041671305.1 Patescibacteria group bacterium | reverse complement strand
GGCATTTTTTGATATCTATCTTGCAAAAATTCCTCCAGGACAGCCAAATCCCTCTTGCCAACTTCCCGAAGCATCCAACCGACTGCCTTATGAATTAAATCATGCTCATCATGAATTAATATCTGCGCAATTCTCAAAGCATCTTTAAAATCATTATTTTTTATAAATATAAAAGTTGCCAAAATGCTCACTCGCTTCGTCCACAAATGCTCTGACTTGGCCATTTCATACAAAATTTTCCTTGGCTTGTCGGATAAATAATCTCCTACAATATTTGGCGCGGATAAATCCACCAGATCCCAATTATTTATGTATTTAACATTTTTCAAGTAAAAATCAAAATACTTTTTCTTTTCTGCTTCGCCCGCCATAGCTTTAGCGACGGAGGATTCGCCCGCCGTAGCCTCTTGGCGAAGGCGAGCTTTCTTGTATTTTTGGATCAAAATAAATAGAGTTATCATCCTTTCCTCATGAATCTTGCTTTTGATTAATTTCTGCAAATCCGTCAGAGTCAAATCAGTAAAACCCTTGGAAATTTCTCTCTGAATTGGCACCACTAGCCCAAGAAAAATATCTCCCTCGCCATATTGCCTCTTGCCAGTTTTAAAAAACCTTTGCAAAATCTTGGCCTTTTCAGGATCGGCAAATGATTTAATCTTTTTTTGTAATTCTTCTAACTTTGACATATATAATATTATCCATTTTAATTATAAAAAAATAGTTGCTTATTGGCAACTATTCAACAAAAATCCAAACACTTATATCTCAATCTTAGAAAATAGCCAGGCGCCAATAGCCATAAACACGCCAGCGATAAGAATTAAAATTATAAAATCATTTATAATGCCAAAATCAGATGCTCCTGTCAAAGTCCCGCGCAAACCATCTACGCCGTAAACCAAAGGATTCAAACGGGCAAAAAACTGAACTCCTTCCGGCAGGCTCTTAAGAGGGAAAATAGCACCAGAGAGAAAAAACAATGGCATCACAATAAAATTCATAATGATAGGGAAAACCTGCATATCTTCCATTTTGGAAGCAATGGCCGTGCCCAAGGCCGTAAAAACAACAGCAATCAGGATGACAAAGAGAAAAGCTACCAAGATCATAAGCGCGGAATATGGCCGAAATCCTACAATCATGGCCAAGACAAAAACAACCACACCTTGAATACTGGCCACCGTGGCACCGCCCAAAGTCCTGCCAATCATAATATTTAGCCTAGAAACCGGCGCAACCAAAGTTTCTTTCAAAAATCCGAATTGCCTGTCCCAGATAACTTCCATACCCGAGAAAATCGCTGTAAAAATAACTGCCATGGCCACAATACCTGGACCCAAAAATTCAATATAACTTCCATTTCCTGCCTGTTGATAAATTGGGCCAAAACCAAATCCCAAAGCCAACAAAAACAATAACGGCTGACCCAGCGAACTAATCATTCTAGCTTTTGATCTGGAATATCTTTTCAATTGTCTTATCCAAAGGATGTATATGGCATTCATAATGTTAATTTTATTTCCCTCTTCCCCACATCTTGGCTCCCTGTCTCATCCTGTCCGCTCCAGTAGACTCATCAGCCCTGATTTCCTTGCCGGTCAAAGCCAAAAAAGCCTCTTCCAAACTACTAGTGGAAGTTTGTTGTTCTAATTCCTGAGAACTGCCTTGAACAATTATCTTGCCATGATCAATAATAGCAATTCGTGAAGCCATTTTCTCCGCCTCCGGCATATAATGCGTCGTAAAAAATACGGTTATATTTTCTTTTTCATTTAGACTCTTGATGTAAGCCCAAATATGATTTCTGGTTTGCGGATCAAGCCCCAAAGTCGGCTCGTCAAGAAAAATTATGGCCGGATGATGAATGAGCCCTCTGGCGATTTCCAAACGTCTTTTCATGCCTCCGGAAAATTCCTTGACCAAGCTTTTTTTGCGATCCCATAATTCTACGATCTTCATCAATTCTTCAATTCTTGCTCTTCTAATTTTCTTGGGCACGCCATAAAGCACGCCATGGAATTCCATATTCTCCCAGGCAGTCAATTCATCGTCCAAGCTTTGATCTTGAAAAGTAATGCCAAAAGACTTGCGAGCTTTGTCCTGATCAATCAATGGATCAATTCCATTTATAAGGATAGCTCCGCTAGTCGGCTTGAGCAAAGTAGTGAGCATTTTGATGGTAGTGGTCTTGCCGGCGCCATTGGGACCCAAGAAAGCAAAAACCTCTCCGTTGTTCACTTCAAAAGAGATATCGTCAACAGCCTTAAACTCGCCGAACGTTTTGGTTAAATTAACTACTTTTATCATATGTTTAATTGATTATATTATAATACCATATTCTAAATATTCTGTTAAGTTTATTGTATTAATTATTCATAATAGGTTATAATTTAAGGGTATTAATTATTCACACCAAGCCATGTTGATAACTCAAACTACCAAAACCTGGTCTAGCTACATTCAAAAATTAATCTTTTGTTAATCAAAAGGCCTGCCGAAATTCATGGCGAGCCTTTTGGGCTCTTTTTTGTTTAACCAATTAACATTTACTATGACCAACGAAAAATTCAATTTCAAAATAATCCTGGCTTTGACATTTTATCTCGTCTCACTTTTTGCCTCCAATACTTTGGGTCTCAAAATCATGCCATTTCTTTTCGGTACTCATCTTTCGGTAGCCGTCTTTTTCTACCCTTTTGTTTTTTTAACTACTGATGTCATCGGACAAGTCTATGGCAAAAAAATGGCCAAGAGTTTCGTCTGGGCAGGATTTATTTCTATTTTAGTCTTTATAATTTATTCGGTACTTTCCCTCGTTATGCCTTGGGCCAAAGAAGGTCTTTGGGCGCAAGACGGTTTCAATAC
>JBAZBX010000044.1:0-3219 GCA_041671305.1 Patescibacteria group bacterium | reverse complement strand
CTGACCCATTTTTACATTAGCGGCATCCACTTCATTGAGTGAAATCTCGGCAATTTGCTGAGGAGTGATAACTGTAGCCAAAACCGTATTGGCTGAAGCGTCGTAACCGGAAATAGAAACTACATTAGTGACTATGCCATCAAAAGGAGCCTTGATCGTGTAATCGGATAATTTGGATGAAGCATTGGACAAAGAGGCCAAAGCCTGATTGACAGCAATCTGCTTGGATTTTACATCAAGCGGATCGGCACTCGCCTTTTTGGTTGTTAAATTATTCTGAGCCTGAGCCAAAGCGTTCTGCGAACTTATAATTTTATTCTTAGCTGTCAAAATATTATTATCGTTGGTTGTCTTCTGATTAGCTATAGTCTGCTCCTGAGCACTTATGGAAACTTTGGCAGAACTGGCACTGCTTCTGGCCGAACTGACTGTACTCTTGTATCCATCTATTGTGGTCTGAGTCATACTGCCTGAAGCAATTCCAGAGTTAAGACTATCCGTTAAACTACTGCAAAAACTTTGTATAATTATCAAATAATTTTTGACTTGAACCAGAGCCTCATCTATGCCTGAATTATCTGTTGGCAAATTTTCTGATATGTTTCTCAACTTTTCCAAAGTGTCAAAAGCACTGCTTCTTCCGGATAAGGCTTCCACCTGCGCCTGAGAATCAGCCGTCAAGAAAGCCAGGTCATTGCCATTATTAATAAACATAGGTTTTGTTTGCCTATTCAATATATCATCCACTTTATTATAAGTGTCTTGCAAAAGAGTTTTAGCATCTAAATAAGCATTAACCAAATCCTGATTAGCTTTATTGTTTACTATTATCAAATTATTCTGAGCATCGGTTAAGCTATTCTGAGCGCTATCAACTTGCAACTCTGAATTAGCAATATCCTGGTCAGTGGATCCTTCTTGCAATTTAGCCAAACTTATTCTCGCATTATCTAGGCTCGCCTGAGCATCCTTGACCGCCTTTTGCGCATCCTGACTGTCAATTTGAAACAATAAATCTCCTACTTTCACGGCCTGGCCATCAATTACATACGCCTTGGTGATGTTTCCTGAAACGCTCGGCTTGATATCCAATTGGTTGGAAGCAGATACCTGTCCGGTACCGGAAACAGTCTGAGAGACAGTTCCTTTTTCCACTGCCGCCAAGACATATCTGGTTTCTCCGGAAACACCGCCCAAAGACTTATATCCAAAATAACCCGCTACTATGATAATTATCAATACAATAGCCGAAACAATTTTATGGCGACTTAAAAATTTTATAAGCTTCTTAAACATAATTTATCTTAATATTTATTTTTAACTTGATGTGGAAACTGTAGTTGAAGGCATTATTTTATTTCCAACTGGTGGCATCTCGTTGCCATTTTCTGGAGGAAGCGGAGATTGATCAGGTAATATTCTTATTAATTTAGCCTCTATCTGTCCGGAAGTATTGGGATCGCCGATGGCTACTATTTTTTCGTCCACTTTAAGATCTCCAATTTTAATATTATCCCTGAATCTGTTTATAGCCGTCTTGTCATTAACCAAAATTATTTTTTCTATATTATTTATATCTTTTACCACCAAAGTGGAGCCATCTATCTGGATAATTTGTCCAAAGGTGCCATGGGCATCAATGAAATCTTTTCCGCCTAATTCCCCACCCAAACCTCCGCCAAATCCTTGTTGAGGACCCGCAAAATTGCGATGATAATTTTCACCCCACTGGTAAGAAAATCCTGCTTTCTTGAATCCCACATACATGCCCGCCATAAAAACCAAAAGCAGAACAATAATCGTGGCGATAGTTAAGATAACCGCCATAAATGATTTAGATTGAAAAAATTTATTGGTATCCATATAATTTTAATTTAGGTTAACTTTAAATTATGAATAATTTTGATATTTTTTGATAATAATCTAGCTGACCCCAGCAGAGTAAAGATTATTGTCAAAAATATTATAATACTTAATGCCGGCAAGGATTCTAAAAGCGTCAAAGCGAAACTTTGCCAATAAGCCATGACGATTTCTGAGTCAGTAAATAGCAGTGACAAAAATTGAACAAAACCAGAGGAACTAATTCCATTCCAAACCAGTTGGAAAGCTGGAATTAGCGCCAACACAGAAAAAATTAAACCGACCGAGAAAAAGGCGACTCTGCGTTTGAGAACTACTAATTTTTTTTCATTTTCCAGACGCAACAAAATATGACCCAAAAGAGCCTGGGGAGGCTCTAGAGTTTCAACATGACTGAAAAGCTGTTTGTAATCTTTTGACATATGTTTATTTATACGATTAAAAAGCTAATTTTGGTGCATTTTTAAAAATTAAATAATTATTTATCTTAATTTAGATAATTTCTCATTATAAAAATTTTCTTAATTCTATCAAACCCCGCCTATATCTGCTTTTGACGGTATCAATTGACTCATCCAAAATTTCTGCTATTTCTATAAATTTGAAATCTTCTTTGTAACGAAGCAGGATAACGGCACGATAATTCAAGGACAATTTATTCAAAGCCGTATTAATTTTTTGACTGATGTCAGTTTGATCAAACAGTTCCGAGGGCAAAGGAGCAACATCCGCCAAGGAATCGGCGAGCATGTTGTCGCCTTGATCATTTTCAAAATTAGACAGAGGAATGGACTTTTTCTTTCTCAAATAATCAAATGCCGTGTTTTTGGCAATACAAAAAATCCAGGTTTTGAAACTTTTTTTGCGATCAAACTTCTTGATATTTTTCCAGACTTTTACAAAAACTTCCTGAGTCAGATCTTCGGCATTGGCCATATCTCCAACATACCGGTAGACAAAATTATAAATTGGCTTCAAATATTTCTGAATTAAAACCTCCAAAGATTTTTCATCCCCTGACAGATATTGCTGTACTAATTGTTCATCCAGATATTCTGACATTGTTCAAATATACTACATTTTTAATAAAGTATCAAACATCGTCTTTATAAAAAATTTAATTTGATGTTATCCGAAATCATATTCAATGATAATTCTTATTGTTAAATTAAGCAAATTAATAATTATTATGAAACTTTTTTGATTTAGAAACGTATTATTATATGAAAGGTCCAATCAATATATTAATTAATAAAACAACAATTTCGAAAATAACTAATTTATATATTTAATTATTTGTCACCCACCTTTTTTATGTCATAGTACTTTTGCACCTTTTAGAGAGAAATAAAAGAA
>JBAZBX010000043.1:0-3355 GCA_041671305.1 Patescibacteria group bacterium | reverse complement strand
AGCAAATGGAAGCTTATGATTTACCCAGGTCGGTCAGGCCGATCCAAGAATTTATTGACGAGTTTTCTACCTGGTGGCTTAGAAGATCAAGAGATAGATTTAAAGGTCCCGCCTCCGCTAAAGCGAATTCGGGCAGGGATGATCAAAAAAATAAGGAGCAGGCCTTGGTAGTTTTCAAGCACACTTTGATGGAGTTATCTAAGGTTATGGCACCATTTACTCCTTTTATTGCTGATTATTTATATAAACAAATCGGCGGTGAATTGGAATCTGTACATTTAGAAAAATGGCCGGAGACTTTTGATAATTTGATTAATCAAAAAGTTCTTGATCAAATGGAACAAGCCAGAAAAATTGTAGAAATGGGCCTGGCTGAGAGGGCAGAGAAGGGAATTAAGATTCGCCAACCATTGGGTAATTTTCAATTTTCAATTTTCAATTTTCAAAATGATGCTGACCAATATTTGCAGATTATCGCTGATGAATTGAATGTAAAGAAAGTTGAATATAAAAAAGATTTAGGAAAGGAAATTGAATTGGATATGGAAATTACGGAAGAACTTCAGATTGAAGGCATGCTTCGTGAATTAATTCGTACTATTAACGATATGCGCAAAAAACAGGGATTGACTCCGGGTGATGTGGTGGAAGTTTTGTGGCAAAGCGATGGAGAGATTATTAATAAAGTTTTTGGCAATAAAAATCTTGTGGCCGAACTTCAAAAATCTACTGTCACCCAGAATTTATCTCAAGCAACCATTGACGAGAAGGAAATTAAAATTAATAATGAGAGTATAAAGTTAAAAGTTAAAAAACTTTAAGATGAAAAATAGCAAAAAAATATTATTAGCCGTTATTCTGGTTATAATTATTATTTTGGCGGTTTATCTTAACCGCGCGTATGCTTATATTTATCATAAAATAGGGGAGGATTGTTTGCCACCGCAAAATTCGGAAAGGACTTATGAAATCGGCACTTCATCGGCCAGTACAATTTTTACTTATACGGCCTTGGGAGATAGTTTGACGGCTGGCGTGGGAACAGATAATATACGCCAATCATTTCCGTATTTGATTGCCCAAAATTTGACTGCAAAATATGGGCAGGTGAAACTGGTTGATTTGGGCGTACCTGGAGCTAAATCCAAAAATGTGCTTTTTGATCAATTGTCCGTGGCTTTGGCCACAAACTCTAATTATGTCACTATTTTGGTAGGCATAAATGACATCCACGGACTCGTTCCGGTGAATGCTTTCAAAAAAAATATTTTGGAAATAATAAACGAGTTGAAAAGTAAGACTCAGGCGGAAGTGGTTTTGGTAAATCTGCCATATATTGGGTCACCAAAATTATTTTTCTTTCCTTATAATTTCTATTTTGGGTTTCGCACTTGGCAATATAATCGGGTAATTAAAGAAATTTGCGCTGGCAATCAGATCAAATGCGTTGACTTGTATTCGCCCAATCAGAAATTTATTAAAAATGATAATTTTTACGCTTCAGATAATTTTCATCCCTCAGCTGATGGTTATCTGTTGTGGAGCAAAATAATTTATGCTGATTAATATTTCCAATCCAATTTTTGAGACGGCTGTCATTTTTTGCATTCTTTTGTTTTTTGTAATTATAAGTGTTAGGAAAAAGGATGGCGTTGGACTATTTCCAATTTCAGTGACGAGCGAGCTCAAGGGCGTGGCTATTTTGGCAATTATTTTTGCGCATGTCGGATATTTTTTGGCGCAAGATACCAGATTTATGTTTCCGCTCTCGGTTTTCGGAGGAGTGGGGGTGGATATTTTTTTGTTTCTCTCCGGCTATGGTCTGGCCATATCATCATCCAAAAAAGATTTGAGTCCGTGGCAATTTTATTTAAGAAGATTATCCAAAATAGTCGTGCCGGTCTGGCTGACCTTGGTTGTTTTTGTCTTGGCTGATAAATTTTTCTTGCACATAAGCTATGGCTGGATCACCGTACTCCAAAACTTTTTGGGATTTTTTCCGACCAACGATATTTATCAGGATATGAATTCCCCCATGTGGTTTATAACTTTGATTCTGTTTTTTTATTTAATTTTTCCTCTGCTGTTTTTCAAAAAGCGTCCGATTTTTTCTGCTATCATCATTTTTGTGGTCTCTCTGGTTGTGGTGAATTTAAAATTGCCGATCTCCGGTGGCATCTTGGGCGATTACAAAGTTCATGTCGTCGCCTTTCCTTTGGGAATAGCCTTTTTTGGCATTTTGGGAAGGTCGGAAATTTTGAGATTAATACCTTTGAAATTACTTCAACTATTTTCCCGCATGGCCACTCCTTTCAAATCATTGGCGCAGAAGATGACCTTTAGCAAACGGGCTGATTCCATGCTTGAATTCATAAAAAAATCCCAGATTTCTTATCATGCCGGTTTTATCTTTATCCTTGTTTTGGTAATTATTTATACGGGCATATATTCTGGTGTGGGAAAGGGAGTGGTTTTGGCTGAAGCGATTAGCTTGGTAACAGTCGTGGCTTTTATTCTTTTGTTTCTGGTCAAGAAATCAGAATTCGGCCTCCTGTCTACCCTCGGCCGATACTCTTTTGAAATTTATCTTATCCATTGGCCACTGATGTACCGCTATGATTTTATTTATAAATTTTTCCCGCCTTGGTTGGCAACTATTATCTATTTAGTTTTGCTGTTGGCACTAGGTTATGTGATGAAGTTAGTGTGTGATGGCGTAAGCGGGTTTATCAGTCGCAGATTTAAACGCCAAGCAATTTAATTATGAATATAATTAAGAAAATATTTTCTTAATTAATTTAATATGTGAGAAATAGCGGATTATCAATTCCGTTTTTTTTGTATCTTGAATTTATGGGATAAAGATGCTACTATTAGCCCATAAAAAATAATTTTAATTTGTATGACGCTTAGACAAATATATGAGCTCGCCATAAAATTGGGCATTGAAAATGATTTGCGTGGCAGTGAAAAAGTTTACAAAGATTTGGTCAAAGTAAAAATTAAGTATGACAAATTAGACGCGCAAGACAAAGCGGATTTTGACAAGGAGAGATTGATTAATCCTTACTCGGATTCGCGCGTTCTCTACGATAATGGAAAGCCGGTCAAAAAAGTTTTGGCCGGAGTTGACGCTGACCCGCAGGAAATTATCCTGGCCAAAATGCTTGGCTATGATACGGTTATCACCCATCATCCCGAGGGAGAGGGACTGGCAGGATTTAGCGATGTCATGCATTTGCAATCTGAAGTTCTGGCGCAATATGGCGTGCCGATAAATATCGCTGAGGCCTTAACCAAAGAAAGAATTTCCGAAGTGGCTCGTGGCGTTTCTCCTATCAATCATTATAGAGCG
>JBAZBX010000042.1:0-3625 GCA_041671305.1 Patescibacteria group bacterium | reverse complement strand
TCCAAGTTTCTCGCTTGGTCTCTTGATATGATTTGGATTGAAATCCCATGGCTTGCAGGATATTGCAGGTCTCGTCAAAATTGCTGACAGTCACGGTTATTTCCTTGGTGCCATGAAGCGTGCGATCCAATAATTTTTTGAAGCTGAAAGTCACTTTATCTCCTTCATCGCGGACTCTGACCCAGGCGTTTTCGTGGTACAGCCTGGCATCCGGATAATCAAACACTTTTCTGCGCATTAGTCTTTCCGGGTGCTGTAAAACAGCTCCGATGTCTTGGAGTTTCTGTCGCAGTTCTTGAGAATTTATGTTTGTGAATTTGGCTTCTATTTCAGTTTCCATATTTTAATTTTAATTTATGTCGGTATTATAGTCTTTTGATTTTAAAATATCAAATCAAGCGGAAAAATAAATCAACCGGCAAGCTGTGACGAGCTTGTCGGTCGGAATGACGTGGGTGGATTTATCCTAGGGGAGCATGACGGTCGGTTTTCCCGAATTGTGGAGATATATGAAATCAATATATCCAAATTCCTCCAGGGGTAGAACTCCCTTCCAGCCCAGGCCTCGGGCGGCTAGAGGAAGAAAGGGATTGGTTCCCCAGCCCAGGCCGATTGATAGCCCTTTGAGATATATATCATCAAGCAAGGTGGAGATGGCAAAGGCAGCCCTCTTTTCCCATCTCATAATTTGTTTATGGCTAAAAACTTCGTCAATGGCTTGCAATGCAGTTAGTCCTGATTCAACTGCAGTCAGAAATTCCGGAGTTTTAATTTCTCCCAGCCACTGATGATTTCCTAATTCATCAACGGCTTGTTCTGCTAGAGTGCAAGGATGAGTGCAACATCCGTTACTCATCACGGTTTTTACATAATCACGTATTCGGATGGGACTAATGGCGTCGGAAAAGATAACCTCATAAGGTTCATCCGGTGCCCATAGTGAAATTGTCGCCTGGACTCGATCCAACTCTTCCGGCGTGGCATGGCTGTCAAATTCTCTTGGTTCGTGACAATATATCCGCAGAATAGTTTTGTTGTTGCTCACGATAATTCTCCTTTCGTTGTGCCTCTTCGGAGGCGGTTAAAAGAACGCTACTTCACTCATATTCTTGATTTTTTATCCTAGCACATTGTTGTGAGGCAGTCAATATTATGCCAGCCATGGCAGAGTGATGATAATTGAAAGAGTTTAAAATAATTCTCATAAAATAATTTAGCCGGCGGAACTCTCTGATAGAGTCCCGCCGGCTGTAGTGTGGCCGGGTGGATGTGGTAGGATTAGAACTTCCAGGTTGTGATCTGCGCCTGGTCCAGGAGGCGAAGGCGTGCGTTGCTGTTCTGGAGCAGGAAGTCGCATATCGTGGCAAATTGTGTCAACTCACCGAATTGCGCCTCCCCGCCATTCTGGTTGTACAATGACCTCGTTGCTTCCGGGGGGAGGGTGTTGAGTCTGGACGCTATCAGGGTGTCACAAGCGTTGGCAAACGCCCGTAGCCTCCCGAACTTTTTGCGCCCCCCGAATCCGTGGTACAGCATCATCATGGGAAGCAGCCGTGAGCCCACTACCAGGATAGAGCGCAGGATAGAGCTGGGTTTGTGATTCTTTTGCTCATCCAGGAAGTAGAACCAGTCTCCCATGACCGTGGGGTCGTCTTGCTCCACTAGGGCGAACATGGTGGTGTCGTTGCCACATCTGGGGTCACGGCGATATTTGGCTCCCGACTCATCCGCCGTTTCAAAGTGTCGAATCATGACCCCCGAGAAAAATCGCCCGCCGTCTTTAAGGTTCCAGATATCAGGCGGAAGAACTTGTGTCCTCATCGCCGATATCCATCCTCGACATGCTGCCAGGCGCCCCGCTTCGGTCAGGGGACCGTCATAGTTTTTGGCTGACGGAGGTACAGCCTGCGCCTTGTATGATCCCACGTGCTGACCATGGGTCATGATGTTCACTATCAATGTCTTCGCCATCGATCAAAACTCCTTCGTTGGTTGTCTTCGGTTTTGTAACTGACTCCAGTGGACATCTCATTATAGCACCCTAAAAATTTTTTGTCAATAGCATTATTTAACATATGATTAGTATAGTAGTCATAAAACAATTAAAAGTTGACATAATCTCCTTTTTACCCTATAATTATGATTAATACAATAGTTAATTAAAGTCATTAAATAAAATGATCAGAGTAAATTTAGATAAATTATCCCAGAAATTAGGCAAAAATATTTCTGAAATTGCTAGAGAAACTGGCATAAACCGCAATACTATCACTTCTTTGTATCACAACAAGGTGGATGGCATTAAATTCGCCACTTTGGAAACTTTGTGCCAGAAGTATAACTTGGTTTTGTCGGATATTTTGGAATATAAAGAGAAAGATAAACAGGAAAAGAGCAGGGGATTATACAAGCAAGAAGGAGAGATAGTTCCATTTACGACTTGGCCTCCTGTGCTCGCTGTCTGCCGACCGAATAAAAAATATTTTGAATTGGATTTGAAAAGATTAGATATATATTATAAAAAGGATTATTCATATTGGTACTGGGATAAGTCGGCTATGAGAGAATTTGCTAGAAATGTTTATAAAAGATTTTCCAGTCCCCAAAAATTTAAACCATTTTTTGAAGATTATTTATCCTATGCTTTGGTATTGGAAAATTATTATTTTTCTCATGATGAGCAAGATATTTTGCGGTTCAGTGAAAAAGAAGTTTTGGAATTTTTTGAGAAAATGAGGCGCGCTTATGCGGATTTCTGGGAGATTAGTTTATTCATTGATGCTTTTGATGAGGGGTTTGACCATGAAGAGATTAAAAGAATAGCAGACAAATATAATTTAAGCATGGACGAAGTAGGTATTTTAACCTCACCAGTGGAGATGACTTTCAGTAATGAAAGAATTTTGGAGCTTCTCCGTATTGCCCATAAATTCAAAAAGACAGATTTAAACAAATTAGGAAAAATAGTCCGAGAAGATTTGGAAATAAGAAAATATATCAAAAAATTTGATTGCTATAAATCAAATTACGCTTATATTGATCATATTAGCTACAGCGAGTTGGAAGAAGAATTGAAGAAATATATCAATGATTCGCAAAAGTTAAAATTAGAGATGCAAAGATTAGAGAATTATTTATCCGGACAGGAGAAGAGAATTGATTCTGTCTTGAAGAAGCATAAGCTTACGGTCAATCCTTTATTTTTTTTCAATCGTTTGACTTATTGGCGCGAAATCAGGAAGCAGACTAATTTGATGGGCATACATCTACTATTTGCCATACTCAAAAATATTTCCGCTAAGACAGGAATTGATTTGAAATATATTTCTTTTATAAGTTTTGATGAAGTGAAAAATGTTTTGCGGGGATTAATTAACAAAGATATTTTGAGGCAAAGAATGGAGAAAGGATTATTTGTAATTATGGAAAAACAGGGATACAAAATATATGAAGGCGATGAGGCAAATTCGCTCATGAATGAAGCGGAGAAAAATCTGGCTCAGGGTCAGGAAAAAGATATCGTCTTCGGCCAAGTGGCCTCGCAAGGTTATGCCAAAGGCGTGGCTAGGATAATTCTCAACTTAAGCGATTTTGGTAAATTCAAAGAAGGAGAAGTGCTGGTGAC
>JBAZBX010000041.1:0-3663 GCA_041671305.1 Patescibacteria group bacterium | reverse complement strand
TATTCCGGACTTGACCCGGGATCTAGGTTCTTTTTGTTTTATTTCTCGGTTATTTCTCATGTTCTTTCATAACTGAAAGAACCAAAGGTTTTGGGGGACGCAATTTCGCCTTATGCTCGGAGTGTTCTTTATCTTGCTTAGTCGCGCTTCGTTTCGCTCACCTCATCCTGCTGGCTGAGGTTCGGCTTACACTCGCGCTTTGGCGAAAGGTGCTTCCCCCAAACCCCAATCCGCTAAGTTATCACGCAATAAATCTTATATATCCTAGTTGCAACAATCCCTACAAAACTGTAAAATATAGAGAAGAAAGACTAAAAAATTAATTAGCCTAAATTATGAATAAAAATAAAATAATCTACATTGTCATTGCTATAATAATCGTGATTATTGCTATAGGAGCAATAATTTTTTGGCCCAAAGGTGGTGCCGGCAATTCAGACATTATCCTTTATTACAGCCTCACCTGTCCTCATTGTGAAGTGGTTGAAAATTTTATAACTCAAAATAACATAACCGAAAAAGTCTCTTTTCAGAACAAGGAAGTTTCTGAAAATCAAGATAACGCCATTGAACTAATGACTAAAGCTCAAAAATGTTCTATTGCCACAGACAGCATTGGCGTCCCTTTTCTTTGGGATGGAGAAAATTCAAAATGCATTGTCGGAGAACCGGACATTACCCAATTTTTCAAAGATAAAGCTGGAATAAAATAAATTATGAAAAAATTAATTTTAATAATACCAATCATTGCATCATTAGCCAGCTTAGCTATAGCCAGTGCAGTTCAGGCAGTTTGTCCGGTCTGCACGGTGGCCGTGGTAGGTGGAGTAGGCCTTTCTAGGTGGCTAGGAATTGATGATAGTATCGCTGGTCTCTGGATCGGCGGACTCACTGTATCCATGATTATGTGGACCATTGACTGGATGGATCGCAAAAATTATAAATTCAAAGGCAGAAAAATTATCATCACTATAGGATATTATCTCCTTATCGTCGTGCCTCTATTTTTTACCAATATCATGGGTCACCCCTTGAATAAAATCTGGGGAATTGATAAGTTGTTATTGGGCATAATTCTCGGTAGCATTTTGTTCTTCGGCGGAGCCATGCTTTATTCCTATCTCAAGAAAAAAAATGGCGATAAAGCTCACTTTCCTTATCAAAAAGTAGTGATGCCTATCGCGCCACTTATTATCTTTAGTATAATTTTTTACTTTTTAACCAGATAGTATTAATATATGGACAACAATATCCAAAAGTTAAATGACTTCATTGACAAAGTTGACCAAATGAAAAAACAAGACAAAATGGACTTGTCTTCTGATCAGGATTTGAGTATTGCCATTATGAATCTAGTCAGTATTGAAGAGCATTTCTTCTTCAGTGGAGCCAAAACAGAAAACACGGAGTATTATGACATGATTAAGGATGTGCGTGAGATGCGCAAAGAATTACTGAAAAAAATCATCAAGGAATACGATGGCGAGGTCTGGTGCATTTCCAAGCATTTGCTAGCCGCTTCTATGCGACTTATGGAGGTTGGCACCAAACAGCTTGGCATGGACAAAAAGGAAGAGGCTTATGATTTATTTGGTAAAGCCTACAATTTATATTCGCTTTTCTGGGGACTCAATATGAAATTAATTAATCCTGGAGAAATTAAAAAAATTGACGACCAAGCCCTCAATAAAGATGATAAGGAAAAGACTGGCTTTATGGGTAAGCTTGGCGTACTGGTAAAAAAAGCCATTGACTGTTGCCTGGAATAACTAACTGATTCCGAAATACAAAAAACGCCCCAATGTCGTGCCGGGACGTTTTTTGATTTATATAAAATAATTTCTGATAAAAACTAACTTAACTTGATTGAACATAAAATAAAACGAGTCGCCGAGGAAATCCTTCCCCCAGCGACTACTAAAATTATCGAGAGTTGTGTGGTTTACTTGCCACTATTGACTTTTGTGTGGCCTTTCTTGACTTTCTTCTTGGCAGCCAATTTCCTGCCAACGCTTTTCTTTTTGGCAGCCGCCTGCCGATCTGCCTCCGCCTTCTTTTGCACCCGGGACTCCCAATCTTTCCCGTGCTTTTTTTGACCTACCTTTTGCTTAGCCAACCGTCTTCCCTCCTTTTTTGTTGCCATAATCCATGAGATCAGTATCAACGAAAACAGCTTCGCGATACCCTATCTGACAATTCATTACTAATTCATTCTAAAGATCAATATATTTCCAAACAAAAATATATTAGCAAAAAAAGCTCAAATAGTCAATGGATAAATTTTATGAAATTTTCCAATCAAATCTTGAAAATCATCCTGACCAAAACATAAATAATAGCCAAAACCGCAACCGCAAAATTAAAAATACAAATCTGCTTCATGAAACGGCCAAAGTCAGAATCAAAATTATGCCCGGCCCAATAAACCAAGGCGGTGAGTATCATCTCTGCAATCGCAATCGTTATTATAATTATATTATACATATCAATATTATATTAAAATATTTGGACAAGCTCAAATTTATCCATAAAAAATCCCGGGGGCGAGGTGCGCCTCGCTTCCCGGGAAAATACGGCCGTGATTTCCAGCCTCAGCCAGAGAGTGGCTGAGGGATGACATAAGTCATCAACTTGGGATTCTTTTCAGGGTCGTCAATCACCCCAAGGTATCTGGCCGCTCCCTGGGCCAAATCAAACTCGCGCCTCGGATGGTAAGGTCCCCGATCCTGCACCTCGCAGATAAGCCATTTCCCTGTCCGCGGACTAATCATCAAGACTTTGGTGCCGAACGGCAAAGTCTTGTGAGCAATCGTGACCAATGACTTGGGATTAAACTTATCGCCATTGGCCATGACCTGGCCATGTTTGTACCAGCTCACCTGGCACATCTTGCCATGCAAGTCCGGTAATGGCATCCCCGGGCTGAAAATACCCGAGACCACGGCAAACAACAACATTGTTGTCATGGTATTCGCTCCTTTCTCTTCCGAGAAGTGTTTGAATAGAAAAATCGCAATGCAAGCTCGTCTCTAGCTTGCGTTTGAGCTGTTTTTCGCTTCAAATCCATAAAAAATGTACATCTACTCTTTATATAAACAAATTTTGATTGTTTTGTCAAGCCCCTATCTCTGAATTTAGTGCTAAACCTCTGGCCACACTGATAAAAGCATCACCCTGTTTGACTTTATTCTCGCCAAATTTATCAATAAATAACCTTTTGACGCTCGGCACATAAGTTGTGCCACCCGTCAAAAAGACTGAATCTATGTCTTCTTTTTTCAACTTGGACCTACATAAAGTTTCGTCTACCTCAATATTTATTTTATTAGTCAATTCTTTGATAAATAATTCAAATTCATCTCGGTTTAACTTTTCTTCTATCCTGATTTTTGATTGATTAAAATTAATATTTTCTACTAGATTATCGGACAGGCCAATCTTGGCTTTCTCAATTTCCTGAAAAAGCGAAAATCCCAAATCCTCATTGATTAAGGTATTTAATCTAACAATAGATTCTTTATCATCAGAAGTTTTGAGTATTTCACTTATCAATTTCATTTCATCTTTGTCGCTTTTCAAAAATGAAATCCGACGCCAATCACAAAGCGTGGCCGTGAGGCGATTGGGAATATGGAGCCACTTAGCGCCTGATTTATAATTAGA
>JBAZBX010000040.1:0-3739 GCA_041671305.1 Patescibacteria group bacterium | reverse complement strand
AATTTCGCAAATATATTTGCCAAGAGGATAAAAATAACGATTCTTACGATGAGACTGGACGGCGCACTTAAATAAAACTTCAAATTCTCCCTGCTTGATATTGATAACATGCTCAATCCTTTCATGGGTCGTATTTGTTTCTTTTTTAATCAAGTGATAATTATCTCCCTTCTGCCTAATTTTTAAGGCGTCACTGCTATTGGAATCAAAAAAATCTCCCACGCTAATAGACATCGGCTGATAGTTACTGATATCGGTCGGCAAGGCTTTGACCAAAAAGACTCTTTCTCTTTCTGTCTGTTTCATGAAATTAATTATATTTTTTAATATTTTATAATATCACTTCTAATTTGTATTGTCAATTTACGCAACCCTTGAACAAATCCGCTAAAAGCTATATAATCTTACAAGGATTTATCCTAAATTAACTCCAAAATAAATGCCACCTATAAACCCGGAAGCGGAACAATTAAACCAAACTATCAAATCACAATCAGATACTGTTTTCGGTCTTCTCTCCAAAAAAGGCTCCGCGATTTATTTTCCCAAAAAAGGCATCTTGTCACAAGGCGCAGAAGCCAAGGGCAAAAAAATTAATGCCACCATCGGGATTGCCTTGGAAAACGACGGCTCTTCAATGAGCTTGCAATCGCTCAAAAACCAAATCAATATTTCTGCAGAAGACGCCTTTCCTTACGCGCCAAGTTTTGGGCGACCAGACATCAGAGAAAAATGGAGACAGATGATTTACGACAAAAATCCAGGACTTCAGGGCAAAGAAATTGGCTTGTCAGTAGTCACCAGTGCTCTCACCCACGGATTGAATATGGTCGCGTACCTGTTTGCAGATAGCCATGACAAAATTATTATACCCGATCTTTATTGGGAAAATTATGAATTAATTTTCGGTAATGCTTATGGCGCTAAACTGGTTTTCTTCAAATTATTCAAAAATAATAAATTTGATATCGCTTCATTAAAATCCAAATTATCCAGTGGCACGGGGAAGAAAATTCTACTCTTGAATTTTCCCAATAATCCAGCAGGATATACTCCCAGCATTTCCGAAATGCAGGAGATTGTAAAAATTATAAAAGAATCAGCCGAATCAGGCAATAAAATAGTTGTCATTGTAGATGACGCTTATTTCGGCCTAGTCTATAAAGACGGCGTGGAAAAGCAATCAATTTTCACTTGGCTCTGCGATTTGCATGAAAATGTCTTGGCCGTAAAGGTAGACGGCCCGACCAAGGAAGATTATGTTTGGGGCTTTAGAGTCGGGTTTATCACTTATGGCATAAAAAATGGAACCAAAGAACTCTACAGCGCGCTTGAAGCCAAAACTGCCGGCGCCATCAGAGGAAATATTTCCAATTCATCAAATTTATCCCAATCCCTCCTTTTGAAAACTTATAATTCAGAAAATTACGAGTCAGAAAAAAAAGAAAAATATGAAATACTTAAATCAAGATATGATAAAGTAAAAAATATTTTAAACGATAAAAAATTCCAAAAATTCTTCCGCCCGTTGCCATATAACTCGGGATACTTCATGTGTATTTCTTTGAAAAAAGGCTTGGATGCCGAAAAAGTCAGGCAACTGCTCTTATCCAAATATGATACCGGGGTGATAACCGTAGGAAATTTACTAAGAATCGCTTTCTCAGCCACCAAAGAAGCAGATATTGCTGAACTTTTTGAAAATATTTATTCGGCCTGCAATGAATTAAATAATATAAATTAAATAATAAATTATGAAAAGTTTTGTTTCTCTCATGGATGAAGAAAGCCAAAAAATCCTGAGCTCAATTGGCAATGAGCATGTTGAAAATATTATTGAAGAATATGTCTCCCTTTGTCAGCCAGCAAAAGTCGTTGTTCTGGATGATTCCGAAAAATCTCTCAAATTGGTAAGGGATTTAGCTATTGAAAACGGCGAAGAATCACCACTCAAAATGGAAGGGCACACTGTCCACTTTGACGGATACTACGATCAGGGACGCGATATTGAAAATACCCGCGTCCTCATACCAGAAGGCATCAAACTCAGCAAGGCCATTAAAACCATGAAAAAAGAAGATGGGCTGAAAGAAATTACTGAGATTCTTGATGGCATAATGAAAGGCAAGACCATGTATGTTAAATTTTATTGTCTTGGTCCGGTAAACTCTAAATTTTCTATTCCCGCACTTCAACTGACGGACTCGGCTTATGTCCTCCATAGCGAAGATCTGTTATATCGCCAAGGATACTCCCAATTCCAAAATTTAAATGGCTCAAAATCATTCTTCCACTTTATTCATTCTGCGGGAAAAATAGAAAATGGAGTTAGTGTTGATGTAGATAAGAGGCGCGTATTTATGGATTTAGAAAATGAAAGAGTATTTACTGTAAACAACCAATACGCCGGCAATAGTGTCGGACTGAAAAAGTTAGCGCTACGGCTAGCCATCAGTAAAGCCAATCACGAAGACTGGCTCTGCGAGCATATGTTTATCATGGGAGTGCATCCTGAAGGAAAAGATAGGGTGACTTATTTCACTGGAGCTTTCCCAACCGCTTGCGGAAAAACTTCTACTGCCATGATTTCAGGACAGAGCATTGTCGGAGATGATATCGCCTACATCAAGCCAGGAGAAGACGGCATCGCCTATGCAGTTAATGTTGAACAAGGCATATTTGGAATCATTAAAGATATTAATCCAGAAGATGATCCAGTAATTCAGAATGTATTAACAACTCCGAGAGAATTAATTTTTTCTAATATCTTAATTAAAGACGGATCTCCATACTGGTTAGGCATGGGACAAGAGCTCCCTGAGAGTGGTGTGAACTATTCTGGCGAGTGGATAAAGGGCAAGCAAGACAAAGACGGAAAAGAGATCTCACCTGCTCATGGCAACGCCAGATACACCATAAAAATTAATGACTTAGAAAATGCGGATGAGAAAGCTGATTCTCCTGATGGCGTTCCTGTTCGTGGATTTATTTATGGCGGAAGAGATTCCAATACCTCGGTTCCAGTACTGCAAACCCTGGATTGGACACATGGAGTTTTTATGGGAGCCGTGATTGAGTCCGAGACCCAAGCTGGCACGACAGAAAAAGAAGGCATTATGAAGCATAATCCCATGTCTAATATTGAGTTTTTGACCGTTCCACTAAGTGTCTACATCAAAAATCATTTCAAATTTGGCGAAGACGTTGAGAAAAAACCGCTGATATTTGCCACAAATTATTTTCTCAAAGACGACGGCAAATACCTCAACGATAAGCTTCATAAGAAAGTTTGGATCTTGTGGATGGAAGGGAGAGTTCATGGTGAATACGAAGCCATTGAAACGCCTATCGGCTATCTTCCCAAATATGAAGACTTGAAAAAATTATTCCAAGAAATATTTTCCAAAGACTATACAAAAGAAGAATATGAGAAACAATTTTCCATCAGAATCACTGGAATTCAAGAGAAATTAGACCGCATGGAAAAAGTTTTCCATGAAGAGGAGAATATTCCGGAAGAATTTTTTATTCAATTAAACGAACAAAGGCAAAGATTGAAGGATTTAGAAAATAAATTTGGCAAGCAAGTGATTTCACCTTTTGAGATATAATTTCTTCATTCAATTCCCCTCTGTGCGTAGCACAGTAAAAACAAAAGACCAGATTAATATCTGGTCTTTTGTTTTTATGGTACCGCCACGGGGAGTCGAACCCCGATTACCAGGATGAAAACCTGGCG
>JBAZBX010000039.1:0-4034 GCA_041671305.1 Patescibacteria group bacterium | reverse complement strand
AAACGGAAGTGTAGAATTGTTTGAGCCAAAAGGGGATGAGGGGCAGGCTCAGGCAGTTTCCGGCAGTCAAGATAAGACTTTGTCTTGGTTGAAACTGCCAACGCCATCTCTGGTTTTGAAGCCTGGAGAATACAAAAATATTCCTTTGATTATAGAAGTTCCCAAAGACGTTTCCATTGAAGGACACTATTATGCGATTATGTGGCAATCGGGATCTGAGCCGATTAAGTACCAAAGCCAAATCGGCATTTCCAGTCGGGTTGGTTGTTTGGTTCTTCTGGATGTAGGGGGAGAGAAAAATGAAAAATTACAAATTATTGATTTTAAATTAAATAAAGAACAAATAATTTATAATGGTTTGCCGGTTTCTTTTGTCAGTCATTTGCAAAATGATGGCAATACTCATTTGAAGCCCAAGGGATCCATTATTTTGCAGAATTTTTTGGGACAAGTTGTTGAGGTAGTACCGTTTAATGACAAGGATTTCAATATTTTGCCAAAAACTGTTAGAAAATTTGACAGTGTTTGGAAAGATAAAAATAATTCCTGGATAGCCGGTCCTTTCTCGGCCAAACTAGCCCTAGAATATGGCGATTTCAAGATTAGAACAGAATCAAATAAAATTTATTTTTGGGTAATTCCTTGGAAATGGGTTATAGGCTTTATTATAGCCATAGCGATTGTGATAATTTTGATTTATATTTTAAAACGCAAGAAAAATAATCGGTAAAACGTGAAAAAAAATATTCTCATATCTTTATTTGTCGCTCTATTGATTTTTGTTGCTATTTTTCTTTTTGTCACGTATGGAGCCAATGGAGCAGAATTGAATGTTAATGCCAGAATCACTTCCTGCGGTAATGGCATTATTGATTCTGGTGAGAACTGCGATAACGGAGCGAGCAATGGCGCGTGTCCTAACTCTTGTTCATCAAGTTGCTCCAATAATTGTTGTGGCGGAGGTTGTGGCGGAACTACGGTTTATGCATATTGTAATGGCAATTGCAGTGTTGACTCTTGTGTTTCCGGATTGTTTTGTTTTAATGATTCTCTTTTGGGCAAGGTCTGTCGCAATCCGCAAGCCACATCTTCTTCGACGTGTATTCCTGATGGTAGTTTTATTTTGAATGTTTACGCCCGTCCGGAAAAAAGAACCCCTTACGCCAATCCATCATATAGATTACCATCAGTTTTAGAAATAAGACATACTGGAGAATTTAGTGCTATTACTTCTACTAAATTTACATTGGATAATAATGGTTGGGGTCAAGCAGTATTTTCTTCCACTTCTCTGCCAGCTCTGCCCGGGGATTATGATGTGGCCGTCAAAGGCATTTCGCATTTGAGAAAAGTGTCACAAAACATAAATATCAAAGGAGATGGCAATGATCAAGTTTTGTATTATACTGCAGACAACCCGTTTTATTTGTTGGCTGGCGACGTCCAGGCTGCCAAAGATAATTATGTCAACGGTTTGGATTTTAGCGCTATGGATAGAGTGATATATGCCAATGATTTGGATGCGGATCTTAATCTGGATGATTCAGTCAATGGTTTGGATTTCAGTATTATCGTAGAAAATATTTATAAATTAGGAAATAAATAGAATTAAATATGTCAAAAAAGATATTTTATCTAATTCTGGGAGCAGTAGCAATTTTTTTGCCTTTCGGAATTCAGGCGGCGACTTTTTCCTTTACTCCCTCGGCTTCGTATGAGGCGACTTGCCCTGCCAATATTGATATTCTCATCAATACTGATGGAGCGACCAGCAATGCGGCAGATGCTTTTATTAATTTTAATCCCAATGAAATTGTCATTGATGGCGTGACTGCAGGCACGGCCTATGATACTTATATTAAGCCGAAAATTGATAATGTCGCCGGAACCATAAAATACACGGCCTACGGTGGAAGTTTGAGCGGTAGTGCTGTCTTCGGTCATATCCGGTTTCACAGCAAGGGAGTAGGCAATACTAAATTTGGGTGGAATTTCGTTTTGGGATCTACTACCGATAGTAATATTGCCCAGCTTTCTGATAGTAGTGATATTTTGACTTCAGTTGCAGAATCGGCTTATACCTTTACGCCGACTGACGGGTATTGCGATGAAGATACGGTGGCGCCAACCATTGATACTCAGGTGCCTCTTCCCGGATCCATCAATCAAACTTTGGACAGCGATATTTCTTTCGTTTTTCGCGACAATAGGAGCGGCGTGGACATCAATTCAGTCGTGGTGAAGATAACTAATGACGGCATTACTACTCAATATACGCCCAGCAATGCCAATTTTGAGCATGCCCTGATAAGCCAGGGGATATATTCTATTTTAATTAAACCATATCCTAATTTTGTCAGCAAAAAATTAGTGACTGTTCAGGTCACGGGTAGCGATTTGGTAGGAAACAAGGGAGGAGGCTCTTGGAGTTTCAATGAACCTCAGTCAGATTGCGAAAGTTTGGGTTGCGAAGGTACTGGACCGACTATGGTTTGTGCTCAGAATCTGAGTTTACTCGCTTCACCCGGCAATAAGCAAGTTGCTTTGGAATGGTTGCCAAGTTTAAGTGTTTTGGGATTTGAAAAGATTTTGATCAATAGATCGGAGTGCGCTGATACTTTGAAATTTCCCACGCCATCAAGCGGTCAGAAAGTTTATGATAATACCGGCTCCCTGTATACGGATGGCGGTTTGACCAATGGAATTCAATATTGCTATAGCGCTTATGGTTATCGCAGTAATAATGGCGCCATAGAATATTCTGCCGGAGCTTTTGCCCGGGCAATTCCCAATTGCTACATGCAGCCAGTTACGAATTTTCAGGTTGTGCCCCAAAATAGCGGAATGTTGCTTTCCTGGAATAATCCTATCGCTAGCAATCTTGGCAGCATAAAAATCATTCGCAAAGAAAATGCCTGTCCCGTCTCAGGGGTTTCCAGTGATTGGAAGGGTGGCAACATAGTCTATGATGGTACTGGTGAGGGCTTTTTGGATGTTAATGCTTTGCCCGGCAAGGAGTTTTGTTATTTAGCTTTCGCTTATAGTAGTGACGGATGTTTTTCTCCCGGCGCGCTAGAAAACACCAATCTTGTTTATGTTACTTCCACTGACGGATTTACTCCGCAGTATCGCTATTATACCAATGGTGGCATATTGGAATTAGCTCCATCTTCCGGTAATCTAAATCTTTTGGCTGGTAGAGATTTGACGATTACAACGGAGAGTAAATTTCTAAAGCCGGTAGAAAACATAGTCGCTAGTATCGGAAATAATTCATATTCTTTATCTTACAATCCCGAGTCCGCTCAGTATAGTTTGTACTTGAAAAATTTCAGTGAAGTTGGAACACTCAAGGGAGATTTGATCGTAATATATTCTGATCAGACTATCCAGAAGACACCGCTTAGTATCACACTTAATCCTTTGGGTAAAATCTTGGACTTTGTTTCCAGAAAGCAAGTTTCGGGAGTTGAGGTGGTCTTGGCAGATAGCGCGGGAAATATTTTTGTGGGGGCTAATCAAAAAAATCCTTTGACCACCGGCGGTGATGGCTCCTATGGCTTTATGGTTCCCAATGGAAGATACAAAATAATCGTCCGCCAAAACGGACAAGAAAAATACCGAGGCGGACTGATAGCGGTAAATAATAATATTGTTAATTCTGAAGTGGTCCTTTCTCCGGCTGTGGTTGCGGCTTTAAATAATATTGCCCAGAGTGTGGCGGAGTCAATAAAAAGTCCGGAAGTGCAGACCGCCAATAACTATACGGCTCCGGCAGTGGCTACGCTCGCCGCAGTAAATGCCATTGCTTCCATACCTTGGTGGAATTTTTGGTATTACTTGCAATATCTATTTACGGAATTCATACCGTGGCTGTTCAAGCGAAAAAGAAAAGGCTGGGGTGTGGTTTATAATTCAATCACCAAGGCGCCGATTGATTTGGCAGTAATTCGTTTTTATGACAATACGACCAAAAAGTTAATTCAATCCAAAATTACTGATAAGCAAGGCAGATATATATTTTTGGCCGAGGG
>JBAZBX010000038.1:0-4222 GCA_041671305.1 Patescibacteria group bacterium | reverse complement strand
AATTCACTTCATCCTGCAAAGTGTTGCCGTGGAAATGCCTGATCTCCGCTTTGTCCTGCGTGGAAGAAATTAATTTCTTGGATAATTTTTTGACTTGTGTCGACGTAGCTCCTGGCGAAGGCGCACCATTACCTGCTAACTTGACTTCCAAACGATTAGGATTATTCTGGCAAATGAAATTATAAGACAAGTCAAGAATGCCTTGCGCACTGCGATAATTATGATTGAGAAAAATTTCTTTGGCATCTGGAAAATCATCTTTGAATTGCAAAATGTTGGAAACTGACGCGCCTCTGAATTTGTAAATTGACTGATCATCATCGCCTACGACCGTGATATTGTTGTTTGGCGTGGCCAGAAGCTTAATTAATTCATATTGAGCCAAATTGGTATCTTGGAATTCATCCACCAAGATATATTTGAATTGCTTGCGGTATTTGAGCAGGATATTCTTCCTAACATTAAAAAGCCTGAGACAATAATTTATCAAATCACCGAAATCCAAAGCGTTGTTATCCAACAATAATTTCTGATAAACGTGATACGCTTCAGCCACCTCAGTCTGCTTTTTGATTTCCTCCGCAGCCAATTCCTTGATTTCATTTTTGGTTATTTTTTTTCTGTCTTCTTCGCTCAGGATGTCGCTGATAAATTCCACGCTATCGTTGTTTAATTTCAAATCTTCAACATATTGGAGATAATCTTCAGAAGAAATGTTTTCGTCTTTGGCTCGGGAAAAATGCTTGAGCAAAGCATGGATAAACTTAGTCGGATTTCCCAGCGGACGATAATAATCCAATTTAAACTTATCTAAATTCTTGCGCACCAAAAGCCACTGCTCCGTAGTGTTGAGCAACTTGAAATCATTGGGCAGACCGATTTCCAAACCGTGCTCTTTGAGAATCCGCTCGGCGAAGGCGTGAAAAGTGGAAATCCATAAATCCACATAGCCATAAGGCAAAAGCATATCCACTCGCTCCTCCATCTCACCGGCTGATTTGTCCGTAAAAGTAAGCGCCAAAATTTCCTCAGGCTGGCATTTGCCGGTATTAATCAGTTGGGCGATTCTCTGAGTAATAACCGTGGTTTTGCCCGTTCCGGCGCCGGCCACAATCAAAAGAGGTCCATTATTATGGGTAACTGCCTCTTGTTGCTGTAAGTTAAGATTTTTCAAATTTTCAGACATAGTTATATTGTAGCAGAATTTTGAAAAAAGAAAAAAGGCATCATGCTGGCGTGCATATGCCTAAATAATTGAACCACGCACGCGATTGCCCGCGATTCCATGTGAGAATTTTATTTTCCTGCCGTGGCTTTTTCCCGCCACCTCGTGACGGCGTTGGTGATGTCAGCCTCGAACGGAGGTTTTTGCAAAATGGCCTCAACTTTGGTGCCGACGGCTTCTAGGGAAGTCGTTATGACCGATAATTTGCTCGCCGACACAATAACTACAGGAATACCCCTTTTGCCAAAAAGTTGAGCATTTTCCAGACCTCGACTAGGTCCAGCCCAGTCCTGAAATACGCCAATAACATGATGCTTTGCCAGGGCATCAGTCACTAGCCTCTCATCGCCTGATTGAAGCCAAACAAACCCAATTCCGGTTTCGGCTATGAGCTCTTCCAAAAACACGGCTGTTATTGGATCGTCTTCCACAATCAATATCTTAGGAGCCAACTACCACCTCTACTTTCTAATCGGCATCCCACCGATTATTGGCCAAAACCCCTCAAATCACTAAATATATTTTTACCATATTATTCATTATTAATCAATACTTGATGGTAATAAAAAATTAAACAAATATTGATTTATTTATCAAATTATGCTATATTATTTTCATCTCCATGAAGGAGTTTTTAAATTGAGATAAAATACCATGACCAAGAAAACAAAAAGAGACCCTGGAGTCAAAGTGCCAAAATTAAAATGGCAACAGAAAAAGGGCAAACAAAAGCAGAAATAATATTTTTGGGAGGGAGTATTCGGGGATCGTCTAATGGTAGGACAGTGGCCTTTGAAGCCATTAATCTTGGTTCGATTCCAGGTCCCCGAGCAAATAACAAAAGACACTGAAATAGTGTCTTTTGTTATGACTAAAATATTTTGTATATTTAAACTTTCAAATATCTACTTATAGCCGCACCACTACTGATAAAATTCAATAAAATAATTCCTACTAACTGCCCGCCAACAATCCAAATAAAATGACCATTGAAATACCCGATTAAATCAAAATTTGCTCCATTAAAAAAGCTAGAAAGCTGAGGCTGAATCAGAGACAACAGCGGATAGACTACCGCCAGCGCCAATAAACATCCAATAATGCCGGAAAAAATACTTTCCAAGATAAATGGCGCCCGAATAAACCAGTTGCTCGCGCCAACCAACTTCATAATAGAAATCTCATTCTGGTGGGTAAAGATAGCAATTCTTACAGTATTAAAAACAATAAGTATGGCAATAAGCACAAAAAGAATACTAATTAATATAGCTCCTTTTCTGACGTTGTCCGAAATGTCATTAATCCTACTTATCACTAACTGATGGTCTTCATAATTTTTTTCTTCAATCAAATCAGTGTAGGCCGGATTATCCACCGCCTTGAGGATTTCGGGATATTCGGATAATTGTCCGGCTCTAATAATCAAAGTCCCACCCAGTGGATTGCCTTCTAGCTCTTTGAGTGTTTCTTGAATATTAGCATCATTTTTGTGTCTATCCTGGAATTCCTTCAGATTCTGCTCGGGCGATTTATAAATAATTTCCTTTACTTGAGCCATTGACCCTAAATGCGATTTGATTTCGGAAATTTTGGCTTCTGGAACTTCTGGTTTGAAATAAACAGAGATATCCACTCTATCCTTGACCGCTGCTAGCGCTGAATCCGAAACCGCATTGATGCCAATTAAAAAATTAATAGATAAAAAAGTAAGAAAAATAATTACAATCGTCGCCAAAGAAAGCCAAAAATTACGCCAAAATGATTGAAAAGCAAATATTAGTGATCTGCCAAAAGAAAGGATAAGCATTTTTTTATTTTTACCCAATTAAATAATATATTTTCCAACTTTCTGATCCTGGCTAATAATCCCATTATCCAAGGTGACTACTCGTTTCTTGAGTGAATTAACAATATCTTTATCGTGAGTCACCAGAACCACGGTAGTGCCGAATTCGTTGATTTTGAGAAGTAAATCAATAATACCCTTGGAATTGATGGTATCCAAATTTCCAGTCGGCTCATCCGCTAAAAGAACCTTGGGGCGATGAATTAGCGCCCTGGCAATAGCCACTCTTTGCTTTTCGCCACCAGATAATTGCTGTGGATAGCGACCAGCCTTGTCTTTCAAATCCACAATATCCAAAACTTGTGGCACGATAGAACTAATTCTGGATCCCACCGTTCCCGCCACCTGCAGAGCAAAAGCTACATTTTCAAAAACAGTTTTTTTGCTTAATAATTTGAAATCCTGAAATACCACCCCTATCTGCCTTCTGAGGCAAGGAATTTGATTATTTTTTACTTTGGTAATATCCCAACCACCAACCACAATCTGACCCTTGCTTGGCTTAGTTTCCGCGATAAGCAACCTGACCACCGTAGTTTTACCGGATCCGGAAAGTCCAACAATAGAAACAAATTCTCCCGGCTCAATATGCAAATTGACGTTTTTCAAGGCAACGGTGTTGGGTGGAAATTCTTTGGTAATATCTATGAGATGTATCATGTGGCTTTATAATAGTTTATTCTACAGGAATTACTTTAACGCGTATGACTCCTTGGCTAGTGGAAGCGATTTTTTTGAATGCTTCTTTGGATAAATCCACTACCCTATCCGGAAAAACGGATTTATCCGGACCATAATCTTTGACCGTGACAATTACTTCCTTATTATTATCCAAATTAATGACTTTTATTTTGGTATCCTGCGCGAAATCAACACTGGCAGCAATTAAATCGGTTTTGTACTTAGGATGGACATACCAAGAGGCGGTACCGACTAATTCCGGTTCGCTAAAAATCGCAAATTGCAACACCTGCTTACCTGCAGGAAAATCAAATTGCAAAGTATGTTTAATCGTGTCCCGAACGGCATCTATTTTCTCAAATTTCAAATTATACCAGTCATAATAATAAAGTTGATTGAAACGACTCCCCTCTTTATAAGTCAAAGTTATCTGCGGTTGCTTGCTAAAACTAATATCTTTTTTGCTCTCC
>JBAZBX010000037.1:0-4323 GCA_041671305.1 Patescibacteria group bacterium | reverse complement strand
AAATAATCGTTTGAAGCAATTGTTAGAATTGAACGCCCCGGAAGTCATTACTCGCAACGAAAAAAGAATGTTGCAAGAAGCTGTGGATGCTTTGATTGATAATAATGCCAGACATGGCAAAACCGTGGTTGCCTCTACCGGACAAAAGAGAATGCTCAAGAGCATTGCGGATATTTTGAAAGGCAAGCAGGGACGTTTCAGACAGAACTTGCTCGGTAAAAGAATTGATTATTCAGGAAGAAGCGTTATTGTGGTCGGTCCAAATTTGAATTTGGATCAATGTGGTGTGCCAAAGATAATGGCTTTGGAATTGTTCAAGCCGTTTATTATTTCCAAATTAATTGGGCGCGGCTTGGTTCATAATATCAGAAGCGCCAACAGATATATTGAAGGCGGTCATAGCGAAGTTTGGGATATTCTTGAGGAATGTGTCAAAGATGCTTTTGTGATGATTAACCGTGCTCCAACTTTGCATCGTTTGGGTATTCAGGCCTTCAGGCCGGTTCTAATTGAAGGAAGAGCTATTCAAATTCATCCTTTGGTTTGTTCTGCTTTCAATGCAGACTTTGATGGAGATCAAATGGCTGTTCACGTACCATTGTCTGAGCAGGCTAGAGCCGAAGCCAGAGATATTATGCTTTCCACGCATAATTTGCTCAAACCGGCCAATGGTCAACCGGTTATCACGCCTCAGCAGGATATTATTTGGGGTTGCTATTACCTCACCACTGTCAGAGAAAACAGTGTAGCCAAAATTTATTGTTCTGTGAATGAGGCTAAATTGGCCAACGAGAAAAAATTAATTACTTTGCAAGACAAAATAAAAGTAAAAGCGGTAAAAGGCGAAGAGAAAGCAGGCGATAAGATTGTGGAAACTACTTTGGGCAGAATATTATTTAATGCCGTATTGCCAGACGAATATGAATTTATCAATGAAAGAATCGGCAAGAAGCAATTATCCAAGATTTTGCAAGAAATTTTATATAGATTTGGTCCCGAAGAAACTGTGGTTATTTTGGACAGGATCAAGCGATTAGGATTTAAATATCTCACTTTTTCTGCTCAGTCATTGGGTATGGATGATTTGACTTCCGTTGAAGGCCGAGAAGAATTAATCAAAGAAGGAGATATTAAGCTTGATGAAATTGAACAGCAATATCAGATGGGATTACTTACTGATGATGAAAGACACGAGAAAATTATTGAATTGTGGCTGGGAATAAATAATCAGATACTTAGCAAGGTAAAGGGATCGCTCAAAGAAGGAAATCCGATTTTGGCCATGATTGATTCTCAGGCTAGAGGTTCTTGGGGTCAATTATCCCAAATGATCGGTATGAAAGGACCTGTGGTAAGTCCTTCTTATGATGTTATTGAATTGCCGGTCAAAGGAAATTTCAAAAATGGATTCGGAGTTTTGGAATTCTTTATTTCCACTCATGGTGCTAGAAAAGGACTTACTGATACCGCTCTGCGTACCTCTTCTGCTGGTTACTTGACCAGAAGACTTGTTGATGTGGCTCAAGATAATGTAGTAAATTCAGAAGATTGCAAAGATACTGATGGATTGGTTTTGACCAAGGCTGAAAGTGAAGCCATGGGAGAACAATTAGTAGATAGAATATTTGGCAGATATTTGGTTGAAGATATTGTTGATCCAAAATCAGGCAAGGTTGTCCTGGCCAAGGGAGAATTGATCACAGAAGAATCCATGGATGAATTAAAAAAGATAGATTTAGAAAGAGTGGTAGTAAGATCATTATTGTCTTGCAAGAATCTAAGAGGCGTTTGTCAAAAATGTTATGGCTATGATTTGGGTTATAATAAGTTGGTAAAAGTAGGAACTGCCGTGGGAACTATCGCAGCGCAAAGTGTTGGCGAACCTGGAACTCAGCTTACCATGAGAACTTTCCATACTGGAGGTGTGGCTTCTGAGGGTGATATTACTCAAGGTTTGCCTAGAGTTGAAGAAATCTTTGAAGTTAGATCACCAAAAGCCAAAGCTATTGTGTCTGAGGTTTCCGGTATTGCCAAAGTTAAAGAAGGTCAAAGAGAAGTGACCGGAGCCGATGGCAAGACAATATTTAAGACTTCATCCAAGGACAAGATTATTCAAATCAGTTATCAGGAAAAGGTAGAAAAGAAAATTCCATTTAATGCCAATATCAAGAAAATAAAATTAGCTGTTAAAGATGGTGATACTGTTACTGTTGGTCAGTTATTGTTTGAAAATGGAGAAAATCAAGTTACCAGTCCGATTGAGGCCAAAGTTAGAATAGACAAAACCAGCTTGATGCTGATGGGAGATGAGTTGGCTGTCAAGGAATATGTCGTACCTGTTTCTAAATCACCAATGATCAAAGATGGCGATAAGGTGGAAATCGGAGATCAATTAACTGAAGGCAGTTTGGATTTGCATCAGATTTATAGGCTCAAAGGTAAAGAATTTACTGAGAAATATATCATGAGAGAAATTCAGCATATTTATTCTTCCCAAGGACAGAAATTGAATGATAAACACGTAGAAGTTATCGTCCGACAAATGTTTTCCAAAGTTTATATCAAAGATGCCGGCGATAGCGATATGATGCCGGGAGAAGTCGTGGAATATATTGATGTCATGACTGCCAATGCCGGTTTGGAGAAGTCCAAGCAGAAACAAATTGAATTTGATAGATTGCTCATGGGTATTACCAAAGTGTCGTTGTCTACCAGGAGCTGGCTCGCTGCTGCTTCTTTCCAGGAAACCGCCAAGGTGCTCATCAATGCGGCTATCACCGGAAAGACGGATGATTTATTGGGACTCAAGGAAAATATTATCATCGGTCGTCTAATTCCAGCCGGTACCGGATTCATCAAAAAATAACACTTTATTCTCAAATACCGCCTCAACATGATGTTGAGGCGGTATTTTGTTTTTAATCCTCTTCTGTTGTATAATATATGAAAGAAACATCTCTTTTGAACAAAATATTTGAACACTATATTAAATATTTTCATGAAAAATATTAGATCAAAATTAATATTTGTGGTGGCAGTAATTGCTTTGTTTTTTTGTTCTATTTTGGGCTCAAAAATGGTTTCGGCAGTGATGACTTCTACCGATGGATACCAGATTTGGGCGGATGTTATATCGGTCGGAGGCGCAGAAGACGCTCTTTCAGTCAGTGGAGATTTCCAATTGAGAGATACTTTCGGCGAACCCATAGTCGGCAGGTCATCTTCCACTGTAGACCAAATTAGAGCCGGTTTTCGCGAAATGGAAAGGGGAAGTTTGACTTTGAGTATCACGCCCAGTTCCATTGATTTAGGTAATTTAAGCCGTATAGATACTGCTACAGCTACGACCACTTTGTCTTTTTATTCCGATGCTCCGGGCAGTTCGGTGACATTTTCCGGAGAATCGCTTAAAAATGGGTCTGATTACATCCAGGCTGCCGGAGCAAGCGCTGTAAGTTCTGCGATAGGGACAAGTCAATTTGGGTTTAATGCAATATTTAGCCAGGGCGATAATTCCGCCTATTCCTTACCGCCATACAACCAGATAGCCAAGTACGCTTTTACTGATAGCGAAATAGTAAGAACTGATAGCCTTATGTCCGATAACGCTGATTTCACTTTGAATTATATTGCTAATATTTCTGGATCCGAGCCGGTCGGGGATTATTCTACCAGTTTGACTTTTACAGCCTTAGGTGGTTTCTAATGAAAGCTTAATTATGAAAAGAATAAAATATTTATTTTTATTTGGCGCTGTTGTTGGCGGTTTTATGTTTTGCGGAATTGCCGGAGCGACTACGATTTCTCCGACGAAGATAGAAGCGTCGCTGAATCCCGGGCAGGTTGGAAAATATAGCATGACTTTGTATAATGAGACAAAAGAAGATTTATATTTAGATGGAAGCGTGGAATTGTTTGAGCCAAAAGGGGATGAGGGTCAGGCTCAGACAGTTTCCGGCAGCCAGGATAAGATTTTGTCTTGGTTGAAATTACCAACGCCATCTTTGGTTTTGAAGCCGGGAGAATACAAAAATGTCCCTTTAATTATAGAAGTGCCCAAGGATGTTTCGGTCGGAGGTTATTATTATGCGATTATGTGGCAATCGGGATCTGAGCCGATTAAGTCCCAAAGCCAAATCGGCATTTCCAGTCGGGTTGGTTGTTTGGTTCTTCTGGATGTAGGGGGAGAGAAAAATGAAAAATTACAAATTATTGATTTTAAATTAAATAAAGACAAAAAATTTTATAGTAGCTTGCCGATTTCTTTTGTCAGTCATTTGCAAAATGATGGCAATACGCATTTGAAACCCAAGGGATCCATTA
>JBAZBX010000036.1:0-4623 GCA_041671305.1 Patescibacteria group bacterium | reverse complement strand
CCTCAGGATCACGAACAATTGGTGCTGGTGGATTACCCAGATCTCCGGAAAAAACTATTTTCTTCTGCCGGCCATCTTCTACAATAAAACATTCAATGGAAGCTGAGCCCAAAATATGTCCAGCGTCTCTAAATCTGATTTCTATTTCCGGCGTAATTCTAACTATTTCTTCGTAATTAGCCGGCCAAAAACGAGTCATGGCATCATAGACGTCGCTTATTTCAAAAAGTGCCTGGATTCCATGCTCTCTTGCTTCTTCTGCAATAATCTTGGCACTGTCAAGTAAAATAATTTCTGCCAGATCTCTGGTAGCGCCAGTGGAATAGATCTTACCGCCAAAACCGTTTTTACATAATTTGGGCAGTCTTCCGCAATGATCAGCATGAGCATGGGTCAAAATTAAAAAATCAATCTCCTTTGGATCAAACTTAAAATCAGCTAAATTTTCCTCACTGGCATATTTACTTCCCTGAAACATGCCACAATCAACCAAAAATTTAGTTTTTTGAGTTTCAATTAAAATACAGGAGCCAGTAACTTCTCCTGCCGCTCCATGGAATGATATTTTCATAAAGTAATTATATAAAAAATAAAGGCGCATGGCAATGCACCTCTATTTTTACCTTATTTTTACTATTTTTTTACTCTACAGTTACGGACTTTGCTAAATTTCTTGGCTTATCAACGTCATATCCCCTACCAGTACCAATATAATAAGCAAATAATTGCAGTGGTACCACGCACAATACTGGTTCAAGCATTTCCATGATGGCGGGCACATAAATCACTTCATCAGCCATTTTTTTGATAGTTTCATCACCGACTGTAGCCAAAGCCAAAACTCTTCCGCTTCTAGCTTTGATTTCCTGGACATTGGAAATCATCTTTTCATATACGCTGTCATTGAGACAAAGTGCTACAGTTGGAAATTTCTCGTCAATCATGGCGATAGGACCGTGCTTCATTTCACCAGCGCCATATCCCTCGGCATGGACATAAGAGATTTCCTTGAGCTTGAGAGCGCCTTCAAAAGCAATGGGGAAAGTATATTTACGTCCCATAAATAAGAAATCATCATAGCTGGCATACTTCTCAGCAATACTTTTGATTTCTTCCCTAGCTTCCAAAATAGTCTTAATTTTCTCAGGCAAGGCCAAAATCTCTTGAACAATTTTTTTGTTCATTTCATTAGTAACTACTCCCCTAATCTCGGCCAATCTGGCGGCAAAAGCAGTCAGCAAAGTTACCTGCGACATAAAGGCCTTGGTGGAGGCTACGCCAATTTCCGGGCCAATTTGATTATAAATAACCGCATCAGATTCACGAGCAATGGTAGATCCAACGGTATTAACAATGGAGACAATCATCGCGCCTTGTCTTTTGGCTTCACGAAGGGCGGCCAAGGTATCAGCAGTCTCTCCTGATTGAGTAATAGTCATAATCATGGTTCCCGGCTCCACAATCGGAGAGCGATAGCGGAATTCTGAGGCATACTCGCATTCAACCGGCACCTTGGCATATTCCTCAATCAAATATTCTCCCACCCAGCCGGAATAAAGCGCTGTACCGCAGGAAGTGATAATTATACGCTTAATATCTTTGAGTTTGTCTTCTACCTCAGAAAGTTCTGGCAACTTAATTGACAAAGTCTCTTCATCCAAACGCCCGGCCAAGGTGTTCTTAATTACATTATCACCTTCCATAATTTCCTTGAGCATATAATGATCATAACCGCCTTTTTGGGTTTGTTCCACGTCCCAAGCGATAACTTGAGGTTCACGGGCAATTTCCTGGCCTTCCAAATCAAATAATTTATAACTGCTGGAGGTGATTTCTGCCCATTCGCCGTCATTTAGATAAATAACTTTTTTGGTATAAGGCACAATAGCTGACGGATCAGAAGCGACAAAATTTTCCCCTTCGCCAATACCAAGCACAATCGGGCTTCCCTTTCTGGCAATATATAACTTTTCTGGTTCCCCGTCGCTAGCGATGACAAAACCATAGGTTCCACGAACGGTCTTGAGCATTTTTAGCAATGCTTCTGAAAAAGTAGAGGTGGTCTTCAAATTTTCTTCAATCAAATGAGCGGCTACTTCTGTATCAGTGGCTGATTTAAATTGATGACCCTTGGCAATTAATTCATCCTTTAATTCTGAATAGTTCTCAATAATTCCATTGTGAGCCAGCCAAACTTTGCCAGTACAATCACTATGCGGATGAGAATTAACTTCTGATGGCACGCCATGAGTAGCCCAACGAGTATGAGCCAAGCCAACATGACCCTTCATACTGTCACCGACTTTGGCTTCCAAATTTTTAACTTGACCGACTGCTTTGATGCAACCGGCGCCAACCACATATAGTCCGGCGCTATCATAACCACGATACTCCAAAGCCTTGAGACCGCCTATGAGAAGCGGAGCAGCATCTTTGGTACCCACATAACCGAATATTCCACACATAAAGTTATATTATTAATTTTAATATTTTCAAAATAAAACGGCTCTTTTTGAGCCATCACCAAACACCCAATCATTTAAGATCGGGTATAATTAATTCTGCATTTGCCCGGCCGAGGTATTATCCAGCCAGGCTTTGTAGTTGAATTTGATCATTTAATTTACTTGTATTTATATTAAAATAATCGGGCTATAAAGTCAAATTTAAAACCATGGATCCCGCGACGGAGTTCCATGGTTGCTATCATTGAGACAGTTAGATACTACGGAGTTTAAAGATTATCTCATCCAGTTCTTCCGGATTAGATGACACAACCTGTTCTATTTCCAATCTCTCCAACAACTCTCCTGCCAAGTCTCGCCAACACACACATTCCGGTTCAGTGAGTTGATGCATATAAGACTCGGGCGTCTGGAGATAAGCCGTTATCTTGCGAGTTTTCTGCTCATAAGCATCTATTATGGCGTCCATTTCCTCATCAGAGGTTATAAGAACACCATCACTTAGCATGGTGAGAACTAGATCATCAAAAGCAGAATTTTCGGCATTGCTAGAGATAATCTCGGGTTCTGTTTCCTCCTCTTCACCATGGCTCTGAAATAGCTTCGTGTACAACTCCAGAGCTTCCAGACAAATCCCTCTCCCAAAAATAAACTCATCTAGATCCAAGCCTATTTTCGCCCCCCTATCCTCGGGGAGCATCCCGATTGTCTGATGAAGATCAAAAGCTATAAGCGTTGCTATCTGGTTAGTCCTCCAATCTTCTACAACCCTTAAAGGTAGTATCACCCTTAGGAAGAATACGTCCCGGCTTATGCCCATTGGGGAATCCAGACATAAGTCTTTTTTCAGATTTTCTCCTTTCTTTCTGATTTCCTCAGATTGGGATTTGGCCATCTCGTCTATAATCAATAGCACGAGATACCTAAACATTTTTTCTTCGGTAAATGTACTCATGGTTCGTTCCTCCCTGGTTGACCACATCTCAAAATAACACAAAATAATTTTCCTGTCAATACAAAAAAACCAGTTTCTCAGCCGGATTAAATTAAATAATTATTAACAATGACCCAAGAGACGGGAATAGTAAATTTTGATATATTCATTAAAAACATATTGCCAAGCCTCTTTTTTCTTATAAAAATCCTTTTTATTAAAATCATCCAAATCAAATGAGCATCTGATAAGCTCAGGTTTCCAGTCCAAAGAGGCAGCGCGAAAAGTCAAAAAACACCTCAACATGTGGAATTTAGAAGAGACCAAAATTAATTTCTCAGGAAGTGGCCCCATCTCTCTTAATAATTTAATTGAGTTAACCGCATTTTCCGGAGTATTTATCGCTTCGGTCTCCACAATAATATCCTGCTTGGGAACTTCCATTTTGATTGCCTCATTTTGATACAATTCCGCTTCCGAAAGATCTGAATCACCCATATACGAAGCTTTCTTGCCAGTAAACATAATCTTCCGAGCATAACCCTCATTATACAAATTAACTGCTGTCTTCACTCTATTAAGTCCCATGCCTCCAAAAACAAAAATTAAATCTGACTTTTCTAATGGATCAGACTCGGCTAAATAGTCCCAAACTTGATCAATTTTTCCTTGACTTTCTGTACTCAACTCTGAAGCCGAAATGGCATCAAATGATTTATCTGCTAACTTCCCCACTTCACTAGCATTGAAATTACCAAGCGTCACCAAATCGTAAGGATTTTCTTCAATCCCAATAGATTCCAAAGCATCGGTCAAATAGTTAAACTTTATATCCAGAGTCGGCTCCACTCGCTTTATGGAATCACCGAGAGTATTCAGATATTTCTGATCTGTAGGCAATGATGGTTTGTATTCTTGAGCCATATTTATCGTCTTATTATTTTAATTTTATTTCGCTAAATATTTCTTCCTTTTCTTCTCCTCCATTTTCTCAATCGCATATCGGAGCATCGTCCGAGGCATTTTCTGATATCTATCTTGCAAAAATTCATCCAGGACAGCCAAATCCCTCTTGCCAACTTCCCGAAGCATCCAGCCGACTGCCTTATGAATTAAATCATGCTCATCATGAATTAATATCTGCGCAATTCTCAAAGAATCTTTAAAATCATTATTTTTTATAAATATAAAAGTTGCCAAAATGCTCACTCGCTTCGTCCACAA
>JBAZBX010000035.1:0-4862 GCA_041671305.1 Patescibacteria group bacterium | reverse complement strand
ACCAGAACTCCTATTATCAACCGGCAAATCCTCTAATGGCTGAGTAGGATTATAAATATTGGAATAATTAACGCTGGTCTGATCTGATTGAATGATAAAAAACCGCATATCATTATCCAATAAATCACTGTGGCTAATCTGAACCTTGCTGGCGTTGACGACCTGAAAATAATCAACGGACAACTCACTATATCCGCCACCATATTTTATCACCGCATAGTCAGCCTTGAACTCCGACTTGGGCGATGAAGTAGAATAAACAACAATACCCGTCCAATCGCCCTTGGCCGGCATAGTGCTGGTGCTATCGCCGTTACTGTCGCCACCCCATGAATCATCTTTTATAGAAGTAATGACTACTGGCTTCTCCGTGGTACCTTGCAAATCCATTTTGCCCAAAACCGAAATAGCGCTGTTTAGTCCCATTTTTATAATGGTTCCTTCCTTGACTGTCAAGGTGACGCCCTTTTCTATTCCCAACTCTTCCCCCTCATTGAAAATATAAGTTTGACTTCCATCCCAAACCGTATCTTGGGTTATTATCACGTCGCTTGCTGCCGCGAAATGCGGACACAAAAAAACTCCCCCGCACAAAGCAAAGAAAGTTAAATACAAAAAAAGCTTTTTCATTTCCCTCCCAGGTTATTTTTTAAATTAATTTTATTATATCATAAAATAAAAATAATAAAAACAGCGGCTCGCCCAAAAAAGGAAAGCCGCCTAAATCACAACGGATGAATAACTTCACAATACCTGACGTGCCTTGGATAATACCTCCGACCAATTCACCCCTTTCTCAGTAATTGACGTCTCCAGAGGCAAAATAGTCAAGGATCCACACTGAAATACGCACCTGCTCATGACCTGAATACAACGTCGGAATAAATCCCGATTGCTATCTGCGTCCGCCGCCAACACAACCAATTTTCCGCCATTGATCATAAAATCCAGAGACAACACAAAAATATTTGTGCAGAACGAGCAGAAACAGTCCTCTTGGTTTATGCAGGTTGCACCCGATCCAGGATTAAAAACCGCGAGCATGATGTCAAACTTCGCACCATCCTCCAATAACTGATTCGCTTCGGCGATGGACGGAACCACCTCCGTGACATAGACGCATCCCAATTGGTTCTTGCCCGACTCACGCACAGCTTGAGAGTCACTGATGACAAGGATGCGAGCCAAATCCTTGTCATACATCCAAAGCGGAGAATATGGCAATCCCAACTCACAAGCCACCAAATCACACAACTTGGCCAACTCCGGAATGAAGCGTCCCGTCGTCGTGCAAAAAACGTTCTCTGGCAATTCGGCACTGAGAGGACCATCAACGATCAAATATCTCGCAAATGGCCCGTAGTCCTCTATTGGCCGATAACCAGTCTCCAAAACCAAATAGGCCTTATCCTCCTCGTTAGTTATAGTCAAGACCACCTGGAGCAATTGCTCAATCACCAACTTGGCCGCTCCAAACAACCTGCGATCAATTCCCTCTCCCAAAAACACTTCAACGTTTGCAGTACTCATGACACAAGATCCTTTCCTGTTGTTTCTGTTGCTTGAATGTACCTTCCCTCCTTTGACACCAATTATATATACAATTAATTAACTTTTCTGTCAATCTAGATAAAGCCAAGATAATCAGCTTTCAATTAAATATTAAAATAATTATTTAATATTACTCTTGTCAAAACCATTCTTATTTGTTATAATTTTATTCGTATTGATGTAAAATTTGCGCTCATACCCGCCCGAACGTACCGTTCGGTACGGGCGGGGCTCAGTCGGTAGTGAAATATGGTTAAAAGTTAAAAATTTAAGCGCTCATAGCTCAGTCGGTAGAGCAACAGCCTTTTAAGCTGATGGTCCCAGGTTCGAGTCCTGGTGGGCGCATAAATAAAAAACACCCTTCTGGGTGTTTTTTATTTATGCGCAGTCCAGAAACGAGGCTAGCTTTGAGGCGGAAGCCGAAAAGCGAAGTCGAGTGTCGATGGATGCGACCATAAGGAGCATTCAGCGCTGGACCTGGACGAATGAGACCACCGGATTTGCCGGTGGTCGAGTGAGGTTATGCGCAGGTCAGCAGGGAGACCAGCTTTAAGCCGGAAGGCGAAAAGCGCAGTCGATCGCCGGCGGATGTTACCCCTGGGAGCATCCATCTCTGACCCTGGACGAGCGAGCATGGCGCATTTGGCGCCATGCGAGAGAGGTTTGCGCAAGTCAGACCCAGGACGAGTGACAAGTCCTCATTTGGCGGACGAGGAGTGAGGTATATGTTATCCATTATTAAATTATAAAACGACAGGAGCTATACCAGCTTTCTGTCGTCTTTTGTTCCTGTCTCCAATCGCTACTCGTGGCTTACCAGGAGCTTCTCCCCGCAATGGCGACAATCGAATTCGCCAAGAGGCGCATTGTAATTCCAACGTTCGCAAGTCAGACAGAACACATCGCCGTCACGATCACGTTGCACTTTTTTTCTGGCAACAACGACCTGCTTGACCCGGCACACCTCTACCTTCTTTTTCGGATAGAGCTCGCCCAACACCCTCCGCCGATATTTCTTGCAACCCGACTGGCCCGACACTCGGCGTCCCGTCTGATTGCAGATGAAACCTCGGCCGGACGGCTTGAAAGTCAAGCCCCTTGCCTCCGCCTGGATCGCTTTGAGCTGATCCGTTGTCAAAATAGAACCCTGGTCATTCACGTAGCGAATCCTCCCGGTTGTGAGCAATTTAATGCTCTTTAATGTTCGGTATTGTACAATTGTGAACCAGCATAATTTTAATATATATTAGCTAATTAGTCAATCTTTATTAATTATGGACTTGGTGGTAAATCCCGTGCATATCTTGTTGTAAATTATGGTTGCTTATTTGTCTTTGATAAGTTAAAATAGAGTCTGATATGAATGAAACCAACATCAACCCAAAACTTCCCCCTCAGAACATAGAAGCCGAGCAATCCCTGCTCGGAGCCCTGCTTCTGGACAAGGACGCAATTATCAAAATTGCTGATCTTATCACGGCGGAAGATTTCTATCTCTCCAGTCATGGCCACATTTATGAGACCATCATGGAATTATTTGACAAGAAAGAACCCATTGATATTTTGAGTCTTACCAGCCGTTTAGATGAAAAAAAGTTATTGGAACAAATCGGGGGCAGATCATATCTTCTCACTTTGACTAATCAAACGCCATCGGCCGCCCACGTCCTGCCTCACGCCCAAATCGTACAACGCAAAGCGACGCTACGAAGGCTGATTTCTGCGGCCAACAACATCTTAGAACTCGGCTACCACGAAGAAAAAGAAGTTAATGAAATTTTGGACAAGTCAGAGCAATCCATTTTCTCAGTTTCCCAAAAATATTTAAAAGAAAAATTCACCCACATTCGGGATGTTTTGACCAGCGCCTTTGATCGCATTGATGAACTCCATCGCGAGAAAGGCAAATTGCGCGGATTACCGACCGGCTTTACGGATTTAGACGGCCTTTTAGCTGGATTGCAAAAGTCTGATTTAATTATTTTGGCTGCCAGACCTTCTGTGGGTAAAACTTCTTTAGCTTTGGATATTGCTAGAAATGCCGCCACCAAATATCACAAATCCGTCGGATTATTTTCATTGGAAATGTCCAAGGAACAACTAGTTGATAGATTAATTTGTGGTGAAGCTGGCGTGGATATGTGGAAAATGAGAACCGGTAAACTTTCCGAGAGCGGTGATGATTTTCCTAAAATCGGACAAGCTATGAGTGTTTTAGCCGAGAGTTCTATTTTTATTGATGACTGCGCCAATACCAACATCATGGAACTACGCACCAAAGCTAGAAGATTGCAGATGGAGCATGGTCTTGATTTGATAGTAATTGACTACTTGCAACTTATGGAAGGTAGTGGCAGTAAGTCGGCCAATGAAAATAGAGTGCAAGAAATTGCTGAAATTTCACGTGCTCTTAAAGGTATTGCCAGGGAGCTTAATGTCCCCGTTCTTGCCCTGTCCCAATTAGCTCGTGCCGTAGAACAGACTAAGCCGGCTATTCCTAAATTATCCCATTTGCGTGAATCAGGATCTATTGAGCAAGATGCTGATGTGGTGCTATTTATTTATCGCAAAGCGGCGGACAAAGGCTATGATACCAATTCCCTCTCCGAAGAAGAAAAACATATCGCTGAAATTCATATTGCTAAGCATAGAAATGGTCCGACCGGAGTTATCCCACTATATTTTGATTTCAATACGGTAAGTTTCAAAAATTTGGACCGGGCATATCATCCTCCCATATCAAATAATGAATAATAAATAAAACCATGTTTTCAAAAATAAAACAAATCCAGGAACTCAAAAGCCAAGCCAATCAAATCAAAAAAGCCTTAGCTGAGGAATCAGCTGAGGGCTCCGGCGCTTGGGGAAAAGTAAAAATTACCATGGACGGCAATCAAGAAGTCAAAAAAGTAGAAATTGCCGAGGATCTTTTGGGAGACAAGGCCAAATTAGAAGCCGGCGTAGCCGAAGCAACCAATGATGCCATCAAAAAAGTTCAACGGGTCATGGCACAGAAAATGTCCTCTTTGGGAATGAATTTTCCAGGATTGAATTAGACCAAAATAACCATGTATTCCAAGAGCATTCAAAACTTAATTGATCAATTTGCCAAACTTCCCAGCATCGGCCCCAAAACAGCCGAGCGTCTGGTTTTTTATCTGCTCAAAAAACCCAGGGAGGAGCTGGTCAAATTTGGTGAAGCCATTGAACACATCAAAGAAAGCGTAAAGCTTTGCTCTGTTTGTTTTGATTTCAGTGAAAACAATCCCTGTCCAATCTGTTCTGATGTTAGCAGAGATCATCAAGTAATT
>JBAZBX010000034.1:2355-4903 GCA_041671305.1 Patescibacteria group bacterium | reverse complement strand
AGAGATTTTTAGTACTATGGTTAGATCGGGCAAGATAAATTGATCATTAATTTTCCAGAGCCAGTCAGCGTCGTTTATTTCTACTGAACCGTAGGCGACAGAAGAAAGAAAATACCTTTTGGTAATAACATTGGTACCTTGGACTAGAGCTGGAATAATTTCTTTCTCCAGATGGTTGGCTCTGTCAGCGGCAAAAAGCAATTGTAATCCTACGGCACTATTGATTTTGAGGTCTCCAGTCAGGCATCCTCTGGCTACTCCGCCAATGACGTTGTTGGTCGGTTCCTGAGTAAAAAAAGAGGGGATTTTTTCTTTAAAAAGATATTCATTGAGTCTAAGTACCTGAGCAGTTGTTCCTGATCCGTCAATTCCTTCAATGGCGATGAATTTTCCTGGATATTTATTTTTAAACATAAATTTTGGTCATTAATTCATCAATTTGTTTATAAAAATCTTCAAAACTCCCGTTATTATCTAATTGATATTCAGCCATTTTGGCTACTTCCCGAATAGTGATTTCCGTAGCCAGTTCTCCTTCCTTGAGAAATTGTTCCCAGGTTTTTTCTCTGTCGCCGGGATTTTGTGTTCTTTTTATTAATCTTTCATATCTTATTTTTTCAGAGACATCTATATTTATCAGATGAAAATTACTCATTTCCTTGAGATATACGATGTCATATTCAATTCTGACGTTGGGCAGAGAAATGAGCGGGCTCGGGCTAGCTTTGCAGTGTTCAGCAATGACTTTGCCAAAAATGGTTACGCCGAATTTCTCTCTCATGCTGGCTCCAATGTTGACCATGTTTTCTCTGGTTTGAGGAAGATAGAGGATGTCCAATATCTGTCTAATAGGAGTGGAAAAACTGACCGTGTCAGAATTATATTTTTTTTTCAGATAATCGGCCATTGTATCTTTGCCCGAGGCTATCTCACCGACAAGTCCGAGGATAATCTTCTTTTTTTCTGACATTTATTTAATTATATTATTATTTACATTTTATCGTATTTTTCTACGGTTTCATCTAGAATAACTAATTCTATTCCAGCCTCTTGAAAAACTTCTTTGGATCTTTGGCTGGCGTGATAATCTTTTTCGCATACAACTCTAATTATTCCTACGTTGATAATCATTTTGGCGCAGACATAGCAAGGAGTCATTTTGCAGTATAGAGTGGATCCATCTAGGGCAATGCCTAGTTTGGCGGCACGACAAATAGCATTTTGTTCAGCATGGACGGTTCGGATGCAGTGCTGAGAAACGGTCCCATCTTCATGTGTGACGGAATTAAATTCATGCCCTATTTCGTCACAATGTTTAATCCCGGCAGGGGAGCCGACATAGCCTGTCGCAAGAATGTTCCTATCTTTGACAATAACACATCCGCTTCTACCTCTGTCGCAAGTGGCTCGAGCAGAGACTTGTTGCATTATGCCAATAAAATATTCGTCCCAGCTAGGACGAACGTACGTTGTGTTATTTGGAGAATTTTCCATATAAATAGAGATTATTAAATCATAAGTATTTTAACAATATAATCGGGTTTTGGCAAAGTAATCTATTTACTAAATTTAGTAGCCTATTCTGTGGATAAGTATTGAAAAGGTGAAATCATTTTTATCCTATAAATTTTCCAACAAAAAAAACTCCGCTTTCGCGGAGTCTTTTGATCAAAATTTTATGATTTTTATAATGCAACCTTAACTCCAGGTCCCATAGTGCTGGTAATAGTCACGCTTTTGATATAAGCGCCTTTCATGGCTTGTGGTTTGGCCTTAACAATGCTATCAATCAAGGCTTTGTAGTTCTCAATTAATTTGGGAGTTTCAAATGAAGACTTGCCAATCATGACGTGCAAATTTCCGCTGTCATCATTTTTGTAACTGACCTTGCCTTTCTTGAGGTTGGTAACGGCATCAGCGACGTTGGGAGTAACAGTTCCGTCTTTTGGATTAGGCATCAAACCTTTTGGTCCCAAGATTTTTGCGATAGGAGCAAGAAGTTTCATGGAATCAGGAGTCGCTACCAAAACATCAAATACTACTTTTCCAGCTTTAATATCGTTGACTAATTCTTGGTCGCCAACGATTTCCGCTCCCGCGGCTTTAGCAGCCTTCTGAGCGTCAGGTGTAGTGGCAATAACGGCGATGGTGACTGATTTACCGGTGCCATTTGGCAAAGCAACTGAACTTCTGACAAGCTGATCGCTTTTTTTCGGATTGATTCCTAGTTTGGTATGAACCTCAACTGAAGCATCAAATTTAAGAGGAGAAGTCTTTTTGACTAATTCTACAGCTTCTTCAATGGCGTAGGTCTTTTTGACATCAACGAGAGCCAAAGCTTCTTTGTACCTCTTGGATGCTGGATGATTTACTTTTTTCATATTTTTGTAATTATGTGGTATTAACGCATCGTCTAAATGGCAACGCTTCCACGATTATTTAAATGTCATTGCGAGCGAGCCCTCAAGGGTGAAGCGTGGCAATCCCGCGGGATCCCCACGGTCGTCTGATTACAGACTCCCTCAGGATGACAGTGCTTACTTAATCA
>JBAZBX010000034.1:0-2345 GCA_041671305.1 Patescibacteria group bacterium | reverse complement strand
TTGCGCTTTGGTGATCTTGCCGAGTTTTTCCTTGAGCGGTTTGCCTGATCCTTTGGCGATGCCGGCAGCTTTTTTGATTAATTCGGCAGCAGGGGAGGTCTTCAAAATGAAATCATAAGTCCTATCTTCATAAACAGTGATTTCTACTGGTGTAACTTCGCCTTGCTTGTCTTTGGTGGCAGCATTGAACTTCTGACAGAATTCGGCGATATTTAGACCGTGTTGACCCAAAGCAGGACCAACCGGAGGCGCTGGATTAGCAGCTCCGCCAGGGATTTGTAATTTTATAATTGTCTTTATTTTTTTGACTTTTGCCATAATATTAAATTAATTTTCAATTGAAAATTGTTTGATAATTGATAATTTAAAGTTCTTCATTAAAGTTCTTCAACAGTGAGAAGCATATTAAAGAATTATATAAACTTATACCTTCTTAATTTGCAGGAAATCCAATTCAACCGGAGTCTCTCGTCCAAACATAGAAATAAGCACTTTGACTTTTCCTCTGGATTCGTCAATATCCAAAACCTTACCTTCCATATTTTTGAATGGCCCATCGGAAATTCTGACTGGATCGCCCTTAGCCACATCAATTTGATATTCAGGTTCATCAACGCCCATTCTCTTTTGTAATGATTTTATTTCTTCATCGGAAACTGGAGTAGGGGTTGTGCCTGATCCGACAAAGCCGGTGACATGAGGAGTGTTTCGTACAACATACCAAGAATCATCAGTTACCACCATTTCTACCAAGATATATCCGGGATAAATTTTTTCTTCAACGACTTTCCTCTTGCCGTTCTTAATTCTAATTTTTTTCTCTTTTGGAATAATAATATTAAAAATCTTATCTTCCATATCCATAGACTCAATTCTTTGTCTGAGATTGTGCTCTACAGCTTCCTCCAACCCCGAATATGTATGAAGAACATACCATCTTCGGCCAAGTTGTAAAGTTTGTTTTGCCATATGTTTAATAATCAATAATCAAGATGCAAATTCTAGAATGCTAAATAATTTATTGCCCTTAATTTTTTATTTATTTAATAATTTATTTTTTTGGTTATTGTTTCTTGTATTTTGGTTATTTAATCAAAATTTTGTCCAAACCGAGAGTAATCACGTAATCGCAAGCGCCAAGAAATAGAGCCAATCCCAAGGAAATGGCAATAACCAAAATGGTGTGCTTCTTAATTTCTGATTTGGTCGGCCAGCTTACGTGATGAAGTTCTTTCCAAGAATCTTTGACGTATTGGGAAATAGTGCTTAAATTAGCCATATTTTTATTATTAATTAGACTTCATATGAGAAGTTTAAAAATTTTTCTATCTTAAAATCCCGCCTACGCGGGAATTAATATATTTGACTGTAATTATTATACATCTTTCCAAAATTTAAGTCAAATGGGGTTTAATTATTAAATAATTTGACAATTTATTATAAATTATGTTAATTATGGGTTATTGTACTGTGTGTCAAACAAAACTTGGAAACAAGTGGAAGTGGGAGGATATATCATGACAAGTCAAGAGTTCAAGAAGAAAAATCTAGCCGTGGGAAATACCATTGGTTTGAGGCTTCTTAGCGCCTCCAGCGCAGACGAGGAGTTTCTGATCAACGGTGGAACGGTGAGAATTGTCTCTATCAACCATGACATGTGGTGGCGGTTTTGGGAGATTACTTCCATTAACGTCATGCTGGCTCGTTTCTCGGGTCACGGCGATTTCAGGATCAATCTTTCCAACATCAAGGAAATGATATCCTGGGAATAACTTTCTGTCCGTCTCCCAGCGCTTTGCATTGACAAGGCGCTGGGTGATTTTATTTTATAAAATATTCTTTTATTCCTTTGGACAAATTACATCCCACAATCCGGCAATATTTTTGGCATTTCTGAATGTTTTTTCTTTCATTGTCTGCAGTTTTGATCTGGTCTAATATTGGCTTGTTCAAGGCATTTCCAAATTTTGGTCTTTTGAAGCAGAAAGACATCTCGCCATTGGGGTAAATAATCAGATTTCTTTGTCCGGCAAAACATCTGTAATCTAGCGCGCTTCGTGGATTAAGATAATATTTTCTCATGGCCTCAAGCGCCATGGGAGGATTTTTTATTTTGGCCAGATGATTGTTCTCCTGCAACCAATTAAAAAAATAAATAATATCTTTTTCATCCGGCCAGAGATCTTTCGGTAAATTGTTGCCGGAGAAACTTTTGGATTCAGGGGACTCAATTTTTTCATCAAGCGGTTGCAGGATGATGCTGGTATCGGAAAGTCCGCTCAAGTAAGAAATTAATTCCGGAAGTCCAGGGATGTTTTGTGAAGTGATAAGCGCGCCTATTTCTA
>JBAZBX010000033.1:0-4980 GCA_041671305.1 Patescibacteria group bacterium | reverse complement strand
CAAAATTAGACAGAGGAATGGACTTTTTCTTTCTCAAATAATCAAATGCCGTGTTTTTGGCAATACAAAAAATCCAGGTTTTGAAACTTTTTTTGCGATCAAACTTCTTGATATTTTTCCAAACTTTTACAAAAACTTCCTGAGTCAGATCTTCGGCATTGGCCATATCTCCAACATACCGGTAGACAAAATTATAAATTGGCTTCAAATATTTCTGAATTAAAACTTCCAAAGATTTTTCATCCCCTGACAAATATTGCTGTACTAATTGTTCATCCAGGTATTCCGACATTGCTCAAATATACTATATTTTTGATAAAGTATCAAATATCATATTAAAAATATAAACTTGATATTGGCCAATAAGCAAATTAATCATAGTTCTTGTGTTTAAATTAAGCAAACTAATAATTGAAACTTTTTTTGATTTAGAAACGTATTACTATATGAAAGGTCCAATCAAAGTATTAATTAATAAAACAACAATTTCGAAAATAACTAATTTATATATTTAATTATTTGTCACCCACCTTTTTTATGTCATAGTACTTTTGCACCTTTTAGAGAGAAATAAAAGAACGCCTTCAAAGGCGTTCTTTTATTATCTATATTCTAAATAAAATTACTCAGCACATCCTGCGGTGGCTGTTCCGGCCGTAGCTGTTCCCTCACCGAATCCAGCGGCTGGACTAGCAGAAGAAAGCTTAGCCGTAGAGCAGATATCTGGCTGATTATTGAAAGCGCTACAAATCGTCTTGAGTAAACTGGCGCTATCTCTGGCTGATTGCGCTTGGACTCCATTGATAACCAAAGTCGGGGAACCTTGCACGCCATATTTAGTATTATCCGCTTTATGAGTGTCAAATGGAGGATAATTACCATTCCAATTTGTTTTGTTGGTAAATTGCTCAGTTACTTTGAACTGCTTATCTGCGCTCTTGACGCAAGAATCCAACTTGCCCTGATTTACTCCTGCGCTCTTGAGACAGCTGGCGGAATCGCTACTCTTGAGAAAACAAGTAAGGTATGAATATAATTTATTGTTTTGCTCTTTATCAATGCAATACTCTCTCAAATTTTCATCCAATTCTTGCTGACCATGCATGGCGTAATCCACAAATTTCAAATTGAAATCAATTTTGTTTCCCAAAGCTTGCACTGCCGGCAATATGCCTTTTTCTATCTGCGTTCCGTACGGGCAATAACTCATAATAAATAATTCAACTTTTGGTTTATCATTTTTGGTAATGGCAGTAGCCTGGGTCTGAGTGCCATCTTGGGAAGCCGCAACTGTACTGCTAGCCATATCATAGGCTTCCGGGAAAAATAATTTTCCATTTTTGGTCATGTACGATTCAATTGATTTCCCGCTGACATTGAATTTCAATTTGTAAATATCTTTGCCGGCGCTAGTGATTTGATCAATAGTGGCTGTGGCCTGTCCGCCAAGCAAATTATCATTGACATAAGATGTCACTTTGGCCTTGGCTTTTTCTAGCGACATATTACCGCTGGCCATGGCCTGGACACCGGAGATAATAAGCATAATTATGGCAATTACCACGACGCCGATAATTACTCCCATCCAAAAATTTTTGTCTTTGAAAAAATTCTTTTTTGAATTTTCATCCATACAATTTATTTTATTTATTTTTAATGTCATTATTATAGCAGATTAAAAATTAAAATCAAAAGATTGAGGAAATGCAAGCAATAATATATGGCACAACACATTGTTTTAATTCTCAAAAAACGTTTATTTGACTTGATAATTACAATTGACTTTCCGACATTACTATGTTAAAAATACCATGTATTTCACTGTCCTTTTAACCCAGCAACATCAACCTTTCGCAACCAAGATAAGGAATCCAGCCATGAAGAACAGTATGCCTGAAGAGATTATGGCCGCACTGAGTGCGGCCATAGCCACCGGAAAACTGGCGGAGACACTAGCGCGTTTCTTCTCGCTCAATGACCACGAGTTGCAACTTGTCGCTCCCGTCATAGAAAGCCTGAGAAATCTTGCAACTACTCACAACGTGAAGAATCTTGCCACGACCATTACTCACCAAGACGGAGACAAAGATAGCCACCTGCGCTATTTTATCCAAACCCTGGCGAATCTGATTGATCTCATCGCTGACGGGAAAATGAGCGACCACCTGCTCCTTGACGCGCTTGTTGCACAACAGGAAAGGATGCAAGCAACGTCTTACCTGCCGAAGCCATTAAAGGATTCACAATTGGCGATGGGATCCTTGGCACTCATCGCGCGAGCGAGACGTCTACGCCACGAACACGACCTGTCCACTTTCGCCATCGGGTGGAGTAAAAAATTAGGTCAGCCAAGGTATTCCAACGAAATCTTAGAGAAATATCCGGGAATGGTTCTGGCAGCATTCTGTAACATCAACCTGTCCAGGCCAACTCTCTTCCATCAATTTTTTGGCCAGTGGCCTGCACTATGCTTTACCAGCGTGCCGGAGAACATTCCGTTCAATCAGGCCTTTGAGAAATGGCCTCTTACCAATGGTTATGCTCTCTGCCCTCTGCCTACCTGGGGAGCCGACGACACCAACAAAGAACTTCGGCTGGAAGGTCGTAATTGGAAGGAGCAGAAAGCCGAATGCTCGTGTCTGCAACGCCTATTTCCGAGACTGGAGGTTCGCCCTGCCACACTATCCGAACTCATGTACCTGGATCTTTCGTGGCGACTGGCCACTGGTCATTCCCCCATGGAGATCTCCCGCTTCCGCTGCGAACACCCTGAAGATCCTGACAAGTGCCTGACCTATGGCAGTGTGGATCAGCTCGGAGCAGTGATTGAAGTAGATCGTGATCCAAGCCGTCATTATCTACCGGTGCTATTGCTGTTCATCCCGCCGGTTGAGCACCCAAAAAAACAGTGACGCCCAACACCGCGAAACCAACCCTCAACCAACCCACCACCGGAGCTAAGCAAGGCTATCGGTGGTGAATTTTTTTAGTCAAAAAAATAGCCAACTAACTACCTATTATTTTAACTTGCATTTTGTCCAAATTTAATATAATATCTTCATACAGTCAATCAAGAAAATTCGTTCTTGATAACACAAGGGAGACTACGCGTATGAGCACGAATGTTTTGCACGAATTGGCTCATGCCAATTTCCAAAAAAGGAAACAGAAAACCTATCCCGGCCGAGTCATCATGATCGGCCTGGATCCAACCGGAAAATTCCTGGTTCAGTTCTATGCCATCATGGGACGCAGTAGTGGCAGTCGGGAGCGGCACTTCTGGGCCGATCAATTCAATCGCCTCCAAGTATTGCCCCTTGATCCCAATCAACTGACACGGCCTGGCGCCAATCTGATCTTTTACCGCGCTATGGATTCACTGGGCGATACTCACGTGGTCACCAATGGCAACCACACGCAGGATATTATTGACGGCATTGGAAGGTGCGATTCTCTCTTTGAATCCCTCCGCGAGCGGAAATACGAGGAAGATCCAAGCGCGACATGCCGTATCGCTGGTGTTTGCTCCAATTGGAAGAGCGTCCAAACCAGCAAATTCTACGTGTTGCGGAAATCGCCATTTGGAGATGGATGCGACCGTCTCCATTACCAATATGACTCACTCCAGCCCGGATTCGGGCACATCATCTCCACGTATGTGGATGACGGCGAGCCTCTCCCTCCCTGGCAAGGCGAGCCGGATCTCATGCCAGTTGAAGGCGAGCCGGACGAGATCTTCCAAGCTTACCAAGACATGCTTGCAGGGGAGCACCTCGTGGCTTGCGCTTTGAAAGTCATTGACGTTGAATCGGGCAAGGTGGAAATCATGGTGGCCAACAAGTATGCCCCGCTGGTTTCCTGACACCCAACATTCATTGCACAAAACCTTAACCCACCATCGAAACGGAAACTCGGTGGTGATTTTTTTTAGTCATTACCTTGGCACCTTTTTATCTTGTTACTAAAATAAACTATTAACCAAAAAACTAGCTAGACTTAGCTAGTTTTTTGGTTAATTTAAGAGTATTTGTAATTTTAATAAAAATAACTTCCTGGTAGAAAATTATTTGCTTATCCGCTAAAGTAAAACCTTGTCCAGGGTGATTCCTCTCTCATGATATCTTGCTTTCATTTCATCAAAGGTAACCATACCTAGATTTTTGTGAATCTCATGGTTGATTTCCGTGATTTCATTACCAAACCATGCCGGCGGTGTGAAGCCAAACATATCCTCATCATTATCAAATTCAACTTCTACTCTGACATAGCCATCCAGCCGATCCAGGTAATAATCAATTTCGCAAATATATTTGCCAAGAGGATAAAAATAACGATTCTTACGATGAGACTGGACGGCGCACTTAAATAAAACTTCAAATTCTCCCTGCTTGATATTGATAACATGCTCAATTCTTTCATGGGTCGTATTTGTTTCTTTTTTTATCAAGTGATAATTATCGCCCTTCTGCCTAATTTTTAAGGCGTCACTGCTATTGGAATCAAAAAAATCTCCCACGCTAATAGACATCGGCTGATAGTTACTGATATCGGCCGGCAAGGCTTTGACCAAAAAGACTCTTTCTCTTTCTGTCTGTTTCATGAGATTAATTATATTTTTTAATATTTTATTATATCATCTCTAATTTATATTGTCAATTTACGCAACCCTTGAACAAATCCGCTAAAAGCTATATAATCTTACAAGGATTTATCCTAAATTAACTCCAAAATAAATGCCACTCATAAACCCGGAAGCGGAACAATTAAACCAAACTATCAAATCGCAATCAAGCACTGTTTTCGGTCTTCTCTCCAAAAAAGGCTCCGCGATTTATTTTCCAAAAAAAGGCATCTTATCACAAGGCGCAGAAGCCAAGGGCAAAAAAATTAATGCCACCATCGGGATTGCCTTGGAAAACGACGGCTCCTCAATGAGCTTGCAATCGCTCAAAAACCAAATCAATATTTCTGCAGAAGACG
>JBAZBX010000032.1:0-5330 GCA_041671305.1 Patescibacteria group bacterium | reverse complement strand
ATTTCTACAATTTTTCTGGCTTGTTCCATTTGATCAAGAACTTTTTGATTAATCAAATTATCAAAAGTCTCCGGCCATTTTTCTAAATGTACAGATTCCAATTCACCACCGATTTGTTTATATAAATGATCAGCGATAAAAGGAGTAAAAGGCGCCATCAGTTTGGATAATTCCATCAGTACATTTCTAAAAGTCTGTAAAGCTTCTTTTTTATCTTCCTCATTCTCACCTTTAAATCTATCTCTTGATCTTCTAAGCCACCAGGTAGAAAACTCGTCAATAAATTCTTGGATCGGCCTGACCGACCTGGGTAAATCATAAGCTTCCATTTGCTTGGTTACTTCCCCAATCAATAAATTAAGCTTGGCCAAAAGCCATTTGTCCAAAACATTATCGGCTCGTAGGGAAGCACTGTCATTCCGACCAGAGTCAGGTAATCCTGACGTAGTGGAGGAATCCCTTTCTTTTTTGAGGGATCCCTCGGCTTTGCTCGGGATGACACCCGCGGCCGGCTCATACAGCTTATAAAAATTCAAAATATTATTGGTCAGCATGATGACTTTTTGCATTGCCTCTTTGACTCCAACTTCAGAAAAATTCATATTTTCCGCAAATACTACCGGGGATGACAACAAATAATATCGCAGAGCATCAGCTCCATATTTATTCATCACAATTTCAGGTTCTGGATAATTCTGCAATTTCTTGGCCATCTTTTTGCCATCTTCAGCCAGGACAATGCCATTTACAATTACATTAGAAAAAGCCCTGCTATCCTTAATGGCAGTAGCGAGAACATGGAGATAATAAAACCAAGCCCTAGTTTGATCTACTCCCTCAGCAATAAATTGCGCCGGAAAACTGGCTTCAAATTTTTCTTTATTTTCAAACGGATAATGATTCTGCGCATAAGGCATTGATCCTGAATCAAACCAAGTATCCAGCACATCAGGAATGCGTTTCATTTTCCCTGAGCACTTAGAGCAAGTTACTTCAATTTTATCTACATGATGTTTATGTAAATCAGTTATCTTGACTCCGCTATCCTTCTCTAATTCCGCTACAGAGCCATAAACCTTCAATTCTCCACACTCGCATTTCCAAATCGGCATAACACTCGCCCAAAATCTCTGACGGGATATGGACCAATCACGAGCGCCCTCCAGCCATTTACCGAAACGGCCTTCTTTGATATGATCCGGCGACCAGTTAATATCCTTGGCTAATTTCAAAGCTTTGTCTTTGATATCAGTTACTTTTACAAACCAAGATGAGGTAGCGTAGTTAATCAAAGGAGTATCACAACGCCAACAATGCGGATAGCTATGTTCGTATTTTTCTTTGACAAAAAGCAATCCCTTTTCCGCCAAATATTTTATAACTTCCACATCAGTTTTCTGAGTATCGTCAGCAGGTTTCACACTCATGCCTTTAAAATCAAGCACTTCATCTTTGAATATTCCGCCCAAAGTGACATTTTGAATGAAAGCCAAATTCTTTTCTTGACCCAAAATCAAATCCTCCTCGCCATAAGCCGGAGCAATATGAACAACACCCGTACCATCTTCAGTTGTAACAAAATCAGCGCTAACAATGGTGTATAAATTTTCTGAATTTTTTATTTTGGCCTTGGCTTCATCGTTTTCGTAATATGGGAAAAGCGGCTTATATCTCTTGCCGACTAATTCTGAACCCTTAAAAATATTACCAACCTGTTTGTATTCAATATTTCCTTCATTTTCATAATTAACATCACAAATATATTTTCCTTTACTGTCAATCTTACAAGAAATATTTTTGCCGATAGAAAAACTTTTAGTTAGAGTGTCTTTAGCAATTATATATTTTTCTCCAATATAAAATCTCTTAACATCAGAATTTACGACTTCCAAAATCACATAATCTACATCTTCTCCAACTGCCAAAGCCACATTTCCCGGCAAAGTCCAGGGAGTTGTCGTCCAAGCAAGGACATAAGTTCCTGGTTCATCAATAAGCTCAAACTTTGCCGTCACCGACAGATCCTTAACATCCTTATAACCTTCACTAACTTCTTGCTGTGACAAAGTCGTCTCACATCTCGGACAAACGTGCATGGATTTGTAGCCCTCGTAAACCAAATTTTTGTCATACAATTCTTTAAATACCCACCAAACACTTTCCATGTATTCCAAATCCATGGTCTGATACGGATTTTCCATATCGGCCCAACGTCCGAATCTTGCAATGGTTTTCTTCCATTCTTCCACATAAGTCAGAACCTTGCTCCGGCAAGCTTCGTTGAATTTATCAATGCCATATTCCTCAATATCTTTCTTGCTCTTAAATCCCAATGCCTTCTCCACAATATTTTCAATTGGCAATCCATGGCAATCCCAACCCCATTTTCTCTCTACAGAATAACCTTTCATAGTCCAATATCTTGGCACAGAATCTTTCATGACACTAGCCACCAGATGTCCGTAATGCGGAGTACCGGTAGCAAAAGGAGGTCCGTCATAAAAATTAAAAACCGGGCCATTTTTCGTGGCTTCCAAAGTTTTTTCAAAAATTTTATTATCTTTCCAAAATTTTTGCACTTCTAATTCTCTATCTACTATTGGATTGCTTATTTTTTCTGACATATTATTGTATTGATTAATTTATAATTTAAAATTAAAAAAACCGAGCCTGGAATCCGGAGCCTTGGTTCGCCTTCGCTTAAAAAGCTTCGGCGTAACAAAGGCGGTACCATCTCGGAAATTAACTTAATTTATGGCTATTACGGGCTCACCCGTCCGGTTCTACTTTGTTCGCCGTAGCTTTGCGAAGGCGGGCTAACCGCTTATTCACAAGACTCAAACAAACATTTCTTCCGTCAGCTCTCCCGTTGATTGCGGGATTATAACGCTTTTATAATTGTGATTAAACTATACCAAAAATGACCAATCAAGTCAACTGGTTGACTTCCTCGACTCAAAGACATATATTAATCACAGAAAAGGAGAAGCAGCACATGAGCAACACCGATCAAACGAAGGAATGTAGGCCAATCAAAGAGGGAGACAAAGTGGTCTTCAGAGAAGATTGTCCCGTCGGCGGAGTGACAATTCCCAAGGGGACTATCGGCATATGCCAAGCTCTAAACCCAGGGTTTTGCAGCAAAGGTATGGTCACCCTTGCCACCGACCCTGATGGGAATTTCTGTCCTGCGGTCAATGTCTACATCAAGAAAGCCGACAATGAGGATATGGCACCAGCCATGGCAGACAAAATTTGGGAAACCTGGCCAATATTTGCCATACCATTAAAGTATCTGCAACTGGCGCCCAAAAAGTGAATAATGCCATTTCATCGTTCCACTCTTGAGACGCGCCACCCCGTGTGCGTCTCGTTTTTTTATTAAAAATTTTATTAAAAAAATGATAAATAAAAAAGAGACTCCACTTCTGCGAAGTCTCTTCCTTTTATCAAAACTATTCTTCCATGGATATGGCCTGTACCGGACAAGCTCCAATAGATTCATCAATACCAGCCCTATTGGCTTCAAAATCGGCATCTTGGACTACGGCAATCATTTTGCCATCAGAATCCTGAACTTTAAATACTGCCGGGCAGATTGCTTCACATGTGCCACAGGCAATGCAAGAATCATTTACAATTGGTTTCATAAAATCCTATTTATTAATCTTTTATTTTAACAATTCATTTACCTTCTCTACCAGACTGCTCGGCGTATATTCCGATTTAATCAGGAAGCCATCAGCGCCGCATTTTTTGGCCAACTCAATTTGCTTTTTCTGAGTCAAATTACTCCAAGCGTAAACTTTATTTTTCTTCAACTTATTGTCTCCCTTTATCTGGCGTAACATCTCAAAACCATCAATATCCGGCATAAGCAAATCCAACAACACTAAATCAAAACTCTGTTTCTGTAAAATTTCCAAAGCTTCAGCGCCATTGGAGGCCAGGACGACATTTATACCAGACATTTTCATCTGCAGGCTGTATATTCCAGCCAAATCCCTCTCATCCTCAATCATCAAAATTTTTGTTTTAATTGTAGCCATATATTTATAATAATATCATACCACTTTTTTACATCTGTTCCAATTCTTCAATTCCCAACAAATCCAAACCGTTGACTAGCACCTGTCTAACACCAGAGATAAGTAACAGCCTCGCTTTTTTAATTTCATCCTCAGAAGTCAGGATGGGCACGTTTTGATAATAATTAGAAAACAACCTGGCCAAATCAAAAAGATATTTGGTCAGGGCACTCAACTGATTATCGGACATACAAGATTTTATCACCTCGGGAAATTCCGACATTTTAATCATTAATTCCTTTTCCAACAAATTATCCAACTTACCAAAATCAATATTGTCCTTGGCTTCTTCTTTGCGCAAAATGCTATTAATCCTGCTAACCGTATATTGCAAATACGGCCCAGTATATCCATCAAAACTGATAGCTTCTTTGACATCAAAAACAATAATAACATTGTTGCCCACCTTAAGCATATTGAATTTTATGGCGGCCAGAGCAATTTTTTTGCAAACTTCATAAATCTTTTTTTCATCCCAATCCTCGTGTCTTTTCTGTGTTTCCTCTTTGGCCAAATTAATTACCTGCTCCAAAAAATCTTCAAACGGTATAACATTGCCGGCCCTAGACGACATCACACCCTCTTTGAGCGTCAAAAATTCATAAGAAATATGAGTTATGGGCTTGTCAAATCCCATAATTTCCAAAGTCTTGAATACTTGCTGGAAATAAAAACTCTGGCGATTATCCACCACCATAAAACTTTTATCAATTTTGTATTTTTCAAATTTCAGCTTGGCCAAAGCCAAATCCTTGGTGGAATAAAGCGAAGAACCGTCTGACTTCAGCAGTAATAAATTTTTGAGATTATATTTTTCCAAATTGATTATGGTGGCTCCTTCTGATTTCACGGCCAAACCTTTTTCCATCAACTCCTCTACCAACTTTTTACCCGGCTTCTCCACTTCGCTTTCATAGAACGTATGATCAAACTTGACTCCCAATGTTTTGTAAATTTCACCAAGTTCATCAATGCTCCACTTCCTGGTTTTTTTCCAAAGCGCGCTGAGATATTTATCTCCAGATTCCAATTTTCTTTGCACTTCTCCGGCTTCTTTCTTAAATTCTTCATTGTCCTCTATTTTATTTACCGCTTCAGAGTAAATCGCTCCCAAATATTTTCCCTTGTTCTCCGGCAATTCCTCGTCTTTGTGAAATTTTTCCAAACACCAAAGACACTTGGCGACATGAGAACCGATATCACCAATATAGTTAACCGGAATTACATACTTCCCACCGAAAC
>JBAZBX010000031.1:0-6749 GCA_041671305.1 Patescibacteria group bacterium | reverse complement strand
GACAAATAATAGAAAAAAGACTAAAGGAAGGGCATCGAAATAATTTAATATAATTTCAATCAAATAAAACAACCGGCACTTAATGCTGGTTGTTTTATTCGTTTAAGGATCCTGACCCCTCTCGGTCGCCAGAAACCTCTCACTAGTTGGTAGCCCCACGGGGAATTGAACCCCGGTTCTCGCCTTGAGAAGGCGGTGTCCTACCACTAGACGATAGGGCCAAAAATCAATTTATATCTTAACAAAAATATTTTAAAAAATCAATGAATTAAAGAGACCGGCGGGAATAGTTTCCCGCCGGCCGAACTGTTCGTAGAGCGCTCTTAAAGCGCAATTGCCGCGTATCTGGCAGCAAAATGAGAGTAGCGATACGACGCTTCATCAATCGCCCATTTCGGAATCGTAGGATACGACGGATCCGCGAATCCCTGAGCGCGCGCAGTCTTGACTTCATCGTAGTAGCCCAACTGGATCAGGTATTGACGGAGGTATTCCTTGCCATAATGTACGACCTGGCCCTGAGCCAGTTCATCCAAGGAAACCGGCCGATTTTCGTCCTGCGTCCCGAACACGTCTAAAATGATTGGCTGACGCGAAGGACCCACCAAACCGACCTCGTACTTGCCGTCCCACAAGCCGAAACCTGCCTGGTACCATGCCAGAGCCATTGCGCCATCGATACGACCGATGCCATCCCAATGATGCTGCAAATCGAGAGGAGTAAATCCGGTACCAGCGCAAATTTCATCACCGAAGACTTTACGATCCTCTTTCTCCCACTTGGTCGTAACTTCGGAAACCGCCCATGGCAACATAGTGCCTTCGGCAGGTACGTCGTTGCTTTCGAAGCCATAATCCATGGGCTTCGCCTTGCCAGCCTTCATGTCACGCAAGAGACCGCCCGCGACGTAGTAACGACGAATCAGTTCCCGCCCGAAAAGGAAGTCCGTTTCGTCCGTGCCAATTGGCCGGTCGGTGATTACGTTGACCCGCATGACACGGATCATATTGTCAGCAACCTGCTCAATGAAGTGAGTTTTCACGCCCACTGATGCGGCGATCAAAAACGACTTCACAGCCGCAGAGCATACTGCCGCACCCTTACCCGAAATGAGTTGTGGGCACCGCCCGACATCAAATGCCGAGAAGCCGTCCGTGAACTCAAAAAGCATTGTCTTCTCATCGCAATGTCTCAAGTTCTTGGAACTACCCTCGTAGAACACTTCACCAATGTTTCCTGTGTACTGTTTCGCGTTCACGGCTTTAACCCTTTCATGTTTGCACCTTAGTGCAGTTAGAATCACACACTAATCTCTATATTTGCAAACTGTCAACTTGACAGGAATATTCCCCAAAGAACAAAATATTTACTATATTTTAGTAAAGATCCTTTCACATAGAAACTAGTGTATTTTACTATTTTTGTCAATAGTTAATTAAAACTTATAAATATAAATCTTTCCCAATTCTACATTATCCGCATGAGTGATAACAACCTTGTCAGGAGTCATATTTGGCATCTTAAATCCATAACTGACCACCTTAGCGCCTGGTTTTAATTCTTTCTGAAACTTGTGTTCTAACTTTGCCATAATCTCTGGAAACAAATAGCAATATATCATATCCGCCTTGCTCAAGTCAGCCTGAAAAAAATTAGCAAAATAAATCTTTACATCCGCTCCGGAAAGCCAGACATTAAGCCTTGCCCAAAGATAAGGCCAAAGCGATAATTCATAACCAATCCCCTTAACTTTGTATTTCTTACATGCCTTGATAAGTATCTGCGCTTTACCGCAACCCAAATCACAGATCACTTGACCTGGAACAAGCTCCATGACTGCCAAAATTTCGTTCACGTCTCCAAAATGAGAAGAAACAAAAGGCACTCCCGTCATAATCAAACCAACCACAATAGAAAACATCATCACGGCTATAAATATGGTGACAATAAGCACGATAATTAAGCTAAAAGTAATCATTATATTTGGGCTTCTTCAATTAATTTTCTTTGCTGTCTGGATATATTTTTGGGAATACGCACAATCACTTCCACCAGATGGTCTCCCCTGCCACGTCCTTCCAAATGCGGAACTCCTTTATCTTTGAGCTTAAACTCCGTATGACTCTGAGTGCCTTCTGGTATCTTCAAATTCAATGATCCGTCTACCGTCAAAATCTCTATCTTGTCTCCCAAAATCGCCTGAGAAACCGAGATATATTCCTTGGAAAATATATTATATCCTTTGCGAACAAAATTTTTGTTCGGGCTCACTCTTATTCTGACATACAGATCGCCAGGCGTTCCTTTGCCCTTGGCCTCGCCTTTTCCAGAAAGACGAAGTGATTGGCCATTATCAATGCCAGCGGGAATCTTTACCTTTATCTCCTCTTCGCTAGCAACTGTGCCTTCGCCATGACATTTATGGCATTTTTTACTAAATATCTGGCCTTCACCTTGGCACTGTGGACAAACACTCTGACTTCTGATATTGCCCAAAAATGTCTGCTGTATCTGGCTGACATAACCACTTCCATGGCAGGTTGTGCATGTTTCTACTTTTGAACCAGGTTCTGCGCCACTGCCATTGCAGACATCGCAATTTATATTTTTCTTTAATCTTATATTTTTCTCAACGCCAAATACTGCCTCTTGTAATTCTAGAGTTATTTCAACTTCCATATCGGCTCCCCTGGTCTGACGTCTTGTCTTCCTTTGTCCACCGCCACCGAAAAATGATCCAAAAATATCTCCCAAGTCTCCCATATCGCCAAAATCAAAATTAACTCCTCCCTGACCAAACGGATTACCTCCCTGACTCTGCGCTCTGGCAAAATCCTGATAATTAAATCCTCCGGATCCTCCTCCGGCATTATTGGCAAATGAAGATCCGAACTGATCATATTGCTTTCTTTTGCCTTCATTGCCAAGAACCTGATAAGCTTCATTTATCTCCTTGAACTTATCAGCAGTACCGCCAGATTTATCCGGATGATGCTCGTGGGCTAATTTTCTAAAAGCTTTCTTAATTTCTTCTTGAGAAGCTCCTTTATCCACGCCCAAAGTTTTGTAATAATCTTGTGCCATAATTTATATAATTACTCTGCTTTAAAACCTATTTCCGCCTTTGGACTCTCGGCCTGAGTCACCGATCCAAATTGAGCTTCATATTTTTTTAAATTATCCTGCAAGGCAAAAATCATATTTTTCAAATGTCCTGGACTGGAAATTACTCTAGCCACGACTCGTCCGCCAGGAGGTACAACATTAAAAAAGGACATAATAAATTCTTCCTTGTTGTGTGATATTTGCATAGCGTTGGCATACTCACCGCCGATTAAATTATCCGCGATACGAATTTCCTGCGGTGTATTGTTGGCCGTTAATTCTGGCATAAATTTAATAATTATAAATTAATAGTATTAAGCTTTTGGCCTTTTGTCCAAATTCTCTGCCCATTTTCCGCATCTGTCTCCCCATCTGGCAGTGACTTTTCCGTTTTCTTTGAACTCCACTACCTCGCAATTATTGGTGCAATCAGGACAATGAAAAGCTGTCGTCTCAAATTGATGTTTGGAGATATCAAATCCCTTGAATTTACTTTTTTCTAATTTTGCTTTCTTGGCCAAAAGCGCAGCACCCAATGCTCCCATCACATCAAAATGCTCCGGTATGGTCACTTTCTTATCCAAGGTCTTTTCAAATTCCGCCTTGATGCCTTTATTGGCGGCTACTCCGCCCTGGAAAACAATCGGCTCAATAATTTCTTTTCCCTTGCCAACATTATTCAAATAGTTTCTGACCAATGCCTCGCACAAACCTCTGATAATATCTTCGCGCTTAGCGCCAATCTGCTGTTTGTGAATCATATCGGACTCGGCAAATACCGTACACCTACCAGAAATACTGACACTGCCAGAAGACTGAAGCGCCAAATCTCCAAAATCCTCTATTTTTATTCCTAGTCGTGAACACTGCTGATCCAAAAAAGATCCGGTACCGGCAGCGCAAACCGTATTCATGGCAAAATCCGTCACAATGCCGTCTTCCAGAATAATAATTTTGGAATCTTGTCCTCCAATTTCTATAACCGTCCTAACTCCTGGAACTTCGCTTCCAGCTGCCACCGCATGAGTAGTAATTTCATTTTTGACCACATCAGCGCCAACGAGAAATCCCGCCAGAATCCTACCACTGCCAGTTGTGCCCACTCCAGCTATCTCATAATTCTTCAATATTCCGCTCGCTTCAAACAAGCCGAATTTAATCGCTTCAATAGGCTGTCCTTGAGTTCTGATATATCTTTTGAAAAATAATTTGCCATCTTCACCAATCGCCACGACATTACAACTGACTGAGCCAACATCAATTCCCAAGTAAGCTTTTTTGGGCTCACTTTTTGATTCTGAAATATTTGGTTGTGCTGAGGAATTACCCATATTTATATCTTTATTAATTTCATAATCTCTTTACTTTTTTGCCTTTACCAAGTCAGCAAACGCTTCCAACCTAGTTTGATATGCGGCATCTGAGGCATGTGTATCACGCATAAAATGCATAATAGGCACATTATAATCCTTGGCAATCCTATCCAAAATTGGCTTAAACATAATATCCGGCATACAGCCGAAGCTTTGGAAGTGAATTATACCTTTGGCTCCGTTTTCAATATCCTCAATCACCTCTCCGATACTGATATCCAAGTATGAGGCCGGTGCCGCAGACATATACTTCTTGGCTTTTTTCTGATAACCCCTGAACTTTTTCACCATATCTGATCGGAAAAAAATGGGATTCTGACCAAAGAAAAATAAAGAAAATCTTATTGGCTGTCTTGCTTCCAAACCTAATCTATTAATTTTCCTAATGGTATCAAAATGGAAAAACGGCTCATGGACTTTGAAAATATCACCCGCAAAAGCCACTTTAATTATCTCCTTATCATTATCTATTTCAACATTTTTCAAATCCTTGAGTGCTTTATTCATAACCTTGATAGGCTTTCCCAGCTTTTTCTGCTTTTTCATTTTTTCGTACCATCTTTTGAGCCAGGCATCTACGGAACCGGATTTAATTTCTCTGGGCCTTAACTTATTGGCCTCGTCATTTAGCTTATCCACGGCATAGAGAGCATCCGCGTAAACCAAAATGCCAATAGCAATTTTGGCCTTGGACTGTTTTCCCAACACTTCCTGAAACTGCTCAAAAATTTTCATGGTGCCGAATCCGCCCCAATAATGGATATTAAAATCATGGCCTTTATCATAAAGAATTTTTTTTCCACCTTCCCATAAATCCATATACCTGCAAGATCTGATATCGGTCGCGCCATAAACAAAGAAATCATGCACATCCATATCTATCAATTCCTTGAAAAATCCCAAATACGCTTTCAAGGGAAAACAAGAATATTCCGGCGCATTCGCTTCACCCCACCTAAGCATCTTATCATTCAATTCCGGCAACTCTATAAATTTCTTGCCAAAATAATTAAACATTACCTTCATGGCAATGTGATGATTTAATCCGTGATATGATGCGTATTTCATAATTATTTCAAGACATCAATAAAAGCTTCTATTCTGGTAGCTAGTCCCGCTTCACCGCTAGCTTCGTCAAAAGATATAGTGGTAATGGGTTTGAATTTTCTAATATCCTTGAGTACATAAGTCTCCATGAGAAAATCCGGCCCGCAGTTAAACGGTGTCAAATAAATTATACCCTTGACCTCTTTATCTCTGGCGACGGCAGATAGAGCCATCCTTTCTTCATTGGTCACATACCAATGATTATGCGGTTGAAGAAGCAAAGAGTTCAGAGCCTCTTCTTTTTCTTGCTCAGTAACCATTTCCATGGTTCTAATAGAATATCCGTTTTTTATCATCTTATCAATAATATTTAGACTCGCTTGAAAATCATAAATTAAATACGGATGGCCGATTATGGCAATTTTGTCTTTGCTTGAACTATTTATTTTTACAGAATCAATAATCTCTACCGGCATCAATTGCTCAGATTGCATTCTAGAAACAAATAAAGTATGTTCCTCTTGAGCTTTTTCATGGGCTAATTTTACCTCGGCCTTGCTTTTTCCTAATTTATCAGCCAATTCCAACCAAGGTTCCGGATCAATTATTCCATTTTCAAAAGTCATCTTCGGACTAATCGTTTCTATCTCCGGATATTCCGCCCTCATGACATCAGACATGCCCACAAAATACGGACAAAAAAATGATTTTTCTCCCAACTTTTCGGCAGAATTAAACACTCTGTCAAAATAAGGAAACAAGAAAAAATCTACTCCTTCATTTCTCAGCCAATTGACGTGGCCATAATATATTTTTATTGGCAAACAAGCCTCGCCATTGGCGGTCTTAAGACCCAAGTCCATTATTTGCTTATCTGTTTTGGGCGATACGACCACTTCAATTCCCAGCTCTTCAAAAAATCTCTTCCAAAATGGAAAATAAAGGTAGTACAAACCGGCTCTAGGTATTCCAATTTTCATAATTAACGATTAATCAACAGTTATAATATTTTAACGAAAAAACAGATATTTTTCAACTTTCTTAATCTATTCCACTTGACAAAATGCCAAATATGTAGTAGCTTAAGCGCAGATCATTTCAACGGATATCGCTGTATTCAAAGAAATTAGCCTGTTGCTTATTTCAGAGATATAGCAATCAGTTGTGGAGAAATACCTTGGATACCAACCAATCAACACCATTGGATTATTTCCTGCAAAAAC
>JBAZBX010000030.1:0-6992 GCA_041671305.1 Patescibacteria group bacterium | reverse complement strand
ATTAACGAAATACTATGATTATAACAATGTCGATGAATTTATTGATAAATATAAGAATACAGTGTTGCCAAATTATTTGTTCGAGACAACGACCATTGGAGATTTGATGAATTTATTGCCAGATAGCATAATAAAGGAGGGATTTGTTTCTATGTTTGATCTAGTTCTTAGACAACAAATCACATTGTACGAAGATAAAACTGGTTTTGTTAATTTTATGGAAAGAAAAAAAATAATATTGCAAAATATTACTAGATTTGAAACTGGCGATCGTTTGGGAGAAGAAAACTATGAAATGCCATTATTATTATCTGAATTTAATACCGTCTCATATATTATACCGAGAAAAGGAAGAGAAAAAAGTAGTTTTTTGATGGGAAGGGCAGATGTTCAAAAAATGCCAATGACTCCTGGGTCGTTAAGCGAAAATGATTTTTCTTTCATTAATGCTAATTTGGATAAAGAAATTTCAATTTATCTTCTAACTTTCGTAAAGACCAGAATGTTGAGACATCTAGATAATATATTAAAAAAAATAACCGCTGAGAAATTAACTTGTGAGGCAAACTTATCTTTAGTTGTTGATAGAGAAGAGAGTCTATATTTGAGAGAAAGTGAAATAATTAAGGATAGAATAATGGGTATTGACTTTGATTCAACGGGTAATATTAAAGATAGTTGCCGTGATCTATTACGTGCCTATCAAGATTACCACGAAATTAAACTTGCGCTTGATAAAATGTTTGTTTCAAAAATTGACCAGGATGATAAACAAGCATTTTTTGAACGTAACATCAATAAAATCAAAGAAGAATTAAACGCAGTAGCATTTGAATTAGTAAATAAGCTAGAAATTTCAGAATCACAAAAAAATGTCACACTTGATTTTTTTGCGGATTATATTGATAGACTTTATAATGGTCTGGGAAAACTAGACAACCCCCTAAGATATAATTCGGTGGTATAATAACCACCTATGCGAAAAACATTTACCCCCAACCAAAAAGCGAATATTGCCGCCGCGGTTTTGAAAGGTCAACAGTCAATCGCTCAAATCGCCAGCGAGAATGAAGTCCATCCAACTCAAGTCAATCAATGGGCGAAGATAGTAAAGGACGGTTTGCCTTTGCTCTTTACCGATAAACGCAAAGACGAATTTAAAGAACTGCGGGACAGAAATGAACAACTATATAAAATTATCGGCCAGCGAGAACTTGAACTCGACTGGTTGAAAAAAAAATTACACCTTGACGCACCGTGAAAAAATATCACTCCTTGATTATGAACATTCGATTAGTCTCACGCGCCAATGCGAGCTGTTGGAAGTATCTCGCGCCAGCGCGTATTACCAACCGACGGTGAATAAAAAAGATATTGAAATAATGTCGCTCATTGATAAAATATTTACCGACTATCCGTTCTACGGTTCGCGTCGTATCCGTTACGAACTCAGTCAAACTTATCAAAAATTGATCGCTCGCGACCATGTCCGTCGTTTACTTCGGGTTATGGGTATTGAAACCATTTATCCCAAATCCAAGCCAAATACGAGCGAACCGCACCCCAACCATCGAACATATCCCTACTTGTTAAAAGGATTGTCAATTATCCGACCGAATCAAATTTGGGGCACAGATATCACGTATGTAAAATTGGAAAATGGCTGGGCGTATCTCGTGGCTTTCATTGACTGGTTTAGCCGATACGTAGTCGCTTGGGAATTATCACCGACACTGGAAATTGATTTTTGTCTGACCGCTTTGGAGCGGGCGTTGAAAACTGCGACTCCGGAGATCAGCAACTCCGACCAAGGATCTCATTTTACCTCGGAACAATTCCTTGAACCATTACTCCAACAAAACGTTAGAATCAGTATGGACGGACGCGGTCGTTGTATGGATAATATCTTTACCGAACGATTATGGCGAACCGTAAAATATGAAAATATATTTCTGAAATCATATCAAACGATTGGCGAGGCCAATCTCGGATTGACGGAATATTTTCAATTTTACAACACGAAACGTCCCCACCAATCACTGGATTACCGGACACCGTCAACCGTTTACTTTCGCTAATTTTCAAAGGTCGAAAATCATTAAAAAACTTATCCACCGTTATATCTTAAACAAGCACTTTTGTTGTCTTGACAAACCAGACCACTTTAGTTGATCATATTGTTTGTTATAATGTAGACAAGCGAACAGCCAAAAAAGTGGCAGAGAATTTTGATATGGAGGACAGTGATTTAATTGATGTAGAGCAATTTAATTATTATGCTCAATTAACAGTTGGCGGAGAAAAAATTGGTAAGTTTAAAGCAAGAGGAATATATCCAATTTCCTATTCTAAAAAAAGATAGACAAGACAAAGCAGAAAGAATCACCTTAAACTTAGAATATAGAAACATCTTTAATATGAAGAAATTATCTATTTTAATAGCAATGATTGTTTTAACTGTGATATTGGGATTAGCAATTTATTTGCAAAGAGGCAAAATATTTAGAGTAGCAAATAAGAAATTTTTCAATATAAACTTTGTAACGAGCTCTGTCACGAGCCTTCACAAATTAAACGTTTCAAGCACATGGATTATCGCAGATGTCCATACTCACATAAATGGTTGTTCCATGGATTTGACGCCGGAAGATCTTGTGAAGAATATGCAAAAAAATAAAGTTGATATAACTTCTTTTCTTATCTGGTCAAAAGGTCTTTCAAATCCAGCTCAACGCGCGCTAATTACCGGCAAAGACAGCCCGGCTTCTAAATCAGGAAATATATTGCATGCCGATGTTGAAATTTCTCAAGTCCCGGCCGCCAAAATGGGGCATTTAATTTTATTGGGGCTTCAGTCGCTTGGTTTTTCAAACAAACCTGATGTATATCCAATTTCAGATATTCCCATTGTTGAATGGGCGGCCAAACAAAATCCTCCCGTAATTGTTGGTCAAGCTCATGGTCAGTGGGCGTTAAGAGGAGAGGATTTTAGTGTTGTGGCTTTTGATACTCCTTATGATTTTCCAATACATGTAGCCAGGGGGCATATTGATTTTATTGAATTGATAGAATGGTATGGTGAAAAGGGGGGGAATGACGTTTCTATTTTAAATCATGTTGTAGTCAAACTTTTAAACAGTGGTTTTAGAATTACTTTTGCGAGTGGCAGTGATTATACTTGTTTGAGCGAAGAAATAGGCTCAACAAAAACCCATGCGTTGATTGAAGGAGAGCTTAGCTATTTTGCTTTTCTTGATGCCATTCTTAAAGGGAGAACAACTATCACAGATGAAGTTGAAAGAGATGATTGGGTAAGTATCACTATAAATGGTTCGGAATTGGGAAGCGAAATACAAGCCAAAGCTGGGGAAGTTTTAAATATTGAAATTGAATCCAATTTGCGCGAGGAAAGCGAAGTAGAAATTATTTCAAACGGCAAAATTTTGTCTAAAGTGCCTATGAGCATGGGAAAGGATAAAAAACAAATTAATTTATCTCTTAATTCCAGCGGTTGGTTTATTGCTAGAACAAAACATACATTAACAAGTCCGATTTATGTTGTAGTAGATAAGAAGCTGATTCGCGTTTCTGCGCAAGATGCGTGTTATCTTGTGCGTTATGTTGATAATTTGACAAGCAAAGTAAAATCGGGCATTCTTGATTTGGGAGAAGACGAGAGTTTGACTCTTTCAGCTTATGCGGAAGCTCGCGTTGAATTTATGAAACGTTTTAAAGAAGCGGGTGGTTTAAAATGTGAATAAAAAAATCTTGTTTTTGATAATAAATTAAAAAACACTGACAATTTTGTCAGTGTTTTTTTGAGGTTAGGCGGCTTCTTCTTCAACACTTTTTTCATTTATATCTGTAGACTGTACTTCATGTTCTATGTTTTTTACAGTAAAAGTAGGTGGCATTACTGCTTCTGTAATATCTTTATCAGCTACAGGATGAACTATGTAGTCTATATCTAAAATAAAAATATTTTAATATGAATTGGCTGTTTTGGCACGTACAATTGACAAAAATACCATTCTATGTTATAATGGTCTATTCTAATTAATCTTGGTCATAAATTTGACCAACGACTCGAATCTTTTGTGTCATAATGTGGCCCACCAGAAACTCGGGTCACATTTTTTTATGTCACAAATCAATGATTCAATGCTTGATTTTAATAAATTAGGCATCAACAAAGAATTGCTTGAGGTTTTAAACCGCTTGCAGTTTACCACTCCTTCACCAATTCAATGCCAATGTATTCCGGCGGCTTTGAATGGCAAAGACATCGTGGGTATCGCTCAAACCGGTACCGGCAAAACTTTGGCTTTTGGCGTGCCAATGGTCCAGTTGCTCAGTCAAAATAATGGTCAAGGGCTTATTTTGCTTCCCACGCGTGAACTGGCTTTGCAAGTCAACGAAGTGCTTCAGACAATTGGTCGGAAATTTGGTTTGCGTACCGCTGTCATAATTGGCGGAGCTTCTTCTTATCAACAGATTCAAGCCATACGTCGTAAGCCGCATATTTTGGTATCCACTCCGGGACGTTTAATTGATCATTTGCAACAAAGAAATATTTCTTTAGAAAAAATTAAGATGATTGTACTGGATGAGGCTGATAGAATGTTTGATATTGGTTTTATGCCGGCGATAAAACAAATTTTGGGAATGGCGCCACGCGATCGTCAGACATTATTATTTTCAGCGACTATGCCAAAAGCTATCGCCGAGATTGCCGCGTGTCATATGAAAATGCCATTGAGAATTGAAGTTGCGCCATCCGGCACAGCGGCAAAAAATGTTGAACAGGAATTATTTATTATTTCCAAAGAAGCCAAAATTCAACTTTTGGATAAAATTTTAGCTGACACAGACGGTACGGTGCTTGTTTTTTCTCGCACCAAACATGGTGCTAAAAAAATTACAGCCAACGTGCGCGCGATGGGGCATACTGCCACGGATATTCATTCCAACAAATCGCTGGCGCAAAGAAAGATGGCTTTGGGTGGATTTAAAACAGGGAAGTTTAGAGTGCTTGTTGCGACCGACATAGCTTCGCGCGGTATTGATGTAAATAATATTTCGCTTGTCGTAAATTTTGATTTGCCGGATAACTGTGAAGATTATGTGCACCGCATCGGGCGAACCGGTCGAGCCGATAAATTTGGTAAGGCAGTATCATTTGCGACACCTGATGAGCGGAGAGATATTAGACAAATTGAACGTCTAATTAAAAAAACTATTCCGATTTTGGCTTTACCAGTATTGCCACCACGTCGTTTTGTCTACAATAGCGATAAAGTAATTAATGCTTCTATACAATTTCAGAGTGGTCGGCCGTTTCATAGTCGTAACAGAAATTTTCGACGTCGATAAGGCATCTCAGTATTTTATTAATAATTAACACCGTTATCGGTGTTTTTTATTTATCAATTTTTTACTTGCTAATTTTTTTAGCTATGTTATAATGAATTTTGCCTATGAATATTGATCAAAAGTGTAAAAAAATCGTTAATTTTATCGCCAAAAAAGCCGGCCAAAAGCCGGTTGTTGTTGGCTTGAGCGGAGGAATTGATTCGGCGATTGTAGCATTTTTGGCAGTAAAGGCTTTGGGGAAAGATAATGTTTGCGGACTTATTATGCCGTCAAATACAAATTCAAATAATGACAAGCGTTTAGCTGTAGAGGTAGCCAATTTATTAAAAATTCTTTATTTAGTAATGCCCATTGAAAAAATCATTAAAAGTTTTGAAAAAACAACAAAATGTTTTAAAGAAAAGAAAAATTTTGGCAATTTAAAAGCGCGTATTCGCATGAGTTTGTTGTATGGCAAAGCAAACGAAATCAATGGTTTGGTTTTGGGCACGGGCAACAAAACAGAGTTATTGGTTGGGTATTTTACCAAGTATGGCGACGGGGGAGTGGATATTTTGCCGATTGGCGATTTGTACAAAACAGAAGTAAGAGAATTGGCACTATTTTTAAAGATACCGCAAGAGATAATTGATCGTCCGCCGACTGCCGGCTTGTGGGCCGGCCAGACCGATGAAGCTGAATTGGGAATAAATTATGCGGAGTTGGATAAAATTTTGGAAGCGATAGAAAATAAAAAAAGTTTGAGAAAATTTAAGAAATCAAATATTGAATTAGTTAAAAATTATTTAAAGAATTCAGAGCACAAGAGAATGATGCCGGCGATTTGTAGATTAAGATGATACATCGCTAAATTTTATTTTATGAAAAAAATATTATTTATTGGGAGATTCCAGCCATTTCATTTAGGGCACTTGTCGGTAATAAAAGAAATTGACGCGCGCGGAGATGTTGATGAAATTATCATCGGAATCGGCAGTTCGCAGTATAGTCAAACAGATGAAAATCCATACAATTATGAAACGCGAAAAAAAATGATTGAAATGGTTTTGCCAAAGGAATTAGCAAAAAAATTTAGTATTTTTGCCATCCCGGATGTCCACGAAAATAATATTTGGGTGGATCATGTAAAAAATATTGTCGGCAGTTTTGACGAAGTTTATACAGGCAATGAATTGGTAAGAAGTTTATTTGCAGATAAAAAATATTTAGTTTTACCAATCAAAATCAAGATTAAAGTTTCCGGAACGAAAATTAGAGAAATGATTAAAAATGGGGATGAAAAATGGAAAGAATTAGTGCCGGAAGAAATTTATGATTATCCACAAATTTACAAATTGGCTACAAATATTACAAATACAGACAAGTTCAATTTGTAATGGATTTGTAGATTTGTGGGAATTATTATTTGATTATGCAAAATTTAATAGAAAAAATTAATGCTTTGAAAAAGGAAAAAAATGTTGTTATTCTCGTTCATAATTATCAACGTCCGGAAATATATCAAGTGGCGGATTTTATCGGGGATTCTTTGGAGTTATCGCGAAAAGCGCAGGAAACCGAGGCTAAAATTATTGTTTTTTGCGGGGTTGATTTTATGGCTGAGTCGGCAAAAATTTTAA
>JBAZBX010000029.1:0-8265 GCA_041671305.1 Patescibacteria group bacterium | reverse complement strand
ACTATCAACAATTTTAACGTTTTTACTTTGTATGACATCACCTTCCCCAAAAACAAAAGTGGCTTTCACTAATTTCCCAGACAAAACTTCTGGAACCCAAAACTCATCGTCTGGCCACCGACACCATTCCACCTATTCATACCGAATCCGCGTTTTTTCATGGCCAAACAAATCTCAGTTACTTTTTCCTGTGATTTTTTTATTAGAAAAACAAGAGTAGAATCTCTTAATTTTTTTTTACTTTCAAAGTTTGAATCAAATTTTTTCATAGTTCAAATCTCTTAATGCAGATATCTATTTACAGTTATAATCCATTATAATCGACTATTTATCTTATGTCAGATTATAAATAAAACCGTTCCTACTCCAAAACCACAACGGAGAATGCATATCTATCGGATCAATATTGCTGTTTTCTAAAATATTCCTCCAACGTCTTGATATTTCTTCTTTAGAAATAGTTTTTATTTCTTCTTCGGTAATTATTCCCAATCTAGCAGAGCATTGAGTTATGTGAGTATCGGGTGCGATATCAATAAATTGTCGATTTGATAATTTTACCCCACCGTAAGTGCTGATAATAAATGACCAATAGTTGAATATTTTTGGGCCCGACAAATATGGAAATCCTTTCTTGTGATCAATATTCACTAGTTGTTTGAGAATAAGAAAATCACCATTGGCCACATCAAAAAACTTTTCAAATGATCCCCAATTGTCATTAATGGTTTTGGCGATGGCCGTCCATGTACTAACATGCTTATTCGGCTGAAGCGCTAGTTTGTATTTCATAAGAGCAACACGTATTTCTGATTCTGAACTTTTTGATATTTTCCCTACATCAAATACAAATTTAGTTTCAGGATCATTGAAAGTTTTAAGTGCCGCTTCCCAAAGTTTATAACTGTTGCGCTGATAGTTAAGCGCCATCGGCAATGTAAAATATGCCATACGGGATTCTCTATCCATTTTTTCAATTCCTGGATTAGAATCCTCTGGCATTACTGTTTGCCCAAGTTGGCCAGATTTGTAGGCTTCAATAAGTTGGTTACAAATTTTTATAAATTCTTTTTTGTTCATAAGTTCAAATTGCTTCTGGGTTCAGTTATTTTTACAAATTTTATTTTGAAAAATGTGCCGTAAAATAAGAATTATTTCTTGCTCATTTTTCAAAACTACTGGCGGAGTGTTTACAAAAAAATTCGAACCGATTTCACCCCCAAAAATTGATGAGCGGGCGGATTTCCTCTCCCGACCCCTCCATCCGCCCGCCCTTTCAAATTAACAATTTCCAATTTTTCCTTGGCGACAAATTATTTTGAATACTTATAATTTACCAGACTGAACAATTTCTAATAAATCTTTATGTAATACTCCATTAGAAACAATGCAACCAAGACCGTTTTCGTCATATCTTCTCTCTTTTCCGTTTAAATCAGTAACCTTTCCCCCAGCCTCCTCAGTAATAATTTTTAATGCGGCTATATCGTGAGCATATTTACCATAGAATGCGCCTCCAACAAACTTGCCGTTAGCTACTTGAATAGCGCCATAAATAAAAGAAGGAAATTTCATTACTCTTGATCCTTTGTCGCCTAATAATTTATGAACTGGTAGGTTTGAAAAACCGACATCTTTCCCCGAAGCCCCTGTAAGAGAATAAGTATTTAAAAATGTAGTATTTTGGGAAACTAATATTCTTTTATCATTTCTATATGCTCCATTGCCTTTATAAGCCCAATACATATTTTTCATTATTGGATCATTTATTAACCCTAAAATAGGCAAACCATTTGATTGGTCAACTAAAGCAATAGAAAAAACAAACATTGGTAAACCACAAGAGAAGGCCATTGTTCCGTCTATCGGGTCGCAAACCCAGATAAATTTTGAATTTTCCTTCCTATCACTTTTTTCTTCTCCATAAATACTATGTTCAGGATAAGTTTCATTTATTTTTTTTATAACTAAATCATTAATTTCTATGTCTGCCTTTACTAGCGGAGTATTATCTTCTTTCCATGTATTTTCAACTTCAAAACCAAAATACCTTAGGGCTATTTCTTCTGCTTCTTTTGCCAAATTTTTTGCAAATTCCAGATATTGTTCCATAAAATTATTTTATTTTCGGAGAGGGAGGGATTCGAACCCTCGAGGGGCTATGAACCCCTGCCGCTTTTCGAGAGCGGTACCTTCAACCAACTCAGACACCTCTCCAAATTTATTTTAAATACTTAGACGACTGCTTTATCAAATCGCCAAAATTTTCATATTCCAAAATCATTTTTGCCACTGCACTCAAGGAAGCGGAAACCTCCGTGCCTTTTTTATGGATACAAATTATGGGAACACCGTATTCACCTGCCCAAGCCAATTCATTTTCCACCTCAACTGAAGGATATGATACCTCAGCCACCACCAAACTGCAACCTTTTATTATCTCCTTGGAATTAATCACCTCGTTTGGCTCATCGTGAGACAAAATAATTTCGTGGAGATCATATATCTTACTATTTTTTATCGGCTCATACAATTCCTTCTGATAATCCATATCCATTGAATGGCAAAAATATATTTTCATAAATTACTTGGTTAATTCTTCCTTACTATTCCAAACAATTCCTCTATTTATCACCGCCATAACCATAATTATCCAAAATAGCATAGACAAATCATTTTTGAAATACGGCACATCAACCAATCCATGAATAATCATCTGTATAATTATCGCCACAAAAGTAAAACTCAGAATTTTACTGCCATATCCTTTGAAAAAATTAACCGCATTGAGCCAAACATACTTTACAAACAGAAAAACAAAAGCCAAGACGCCCAAAATTCCCAACTCGCTCCAGAAATTAAATAAAATGTTATGAGGGTAAGGAAAAACTTCAAACGTTTTGAGATGATAAGGCAAAATCTTCAGCGAGTAACCGTCCAAGCCGGCGCCCCAGAACCAATTATCTTTGAGCATCTCCCAAGTCTCTTTCCAAATCAAACTTCTCACAAATAAAGAATAATCTTTGGCAAATAATTTCGCCATGATAAGACTTCTCAAATCTCCGGAGAACAACCAAGCGAGTCCGGCTAGCACCGTGAGACCCACTACATACATCCTCGTCTTGCGGTACACCAATCCCATTACCCAGGAGACCACAGCCACGGAAATAATTGCGCCATACGAGTGAGCCAAGAGAATAGTTACTGCTCCCAACGCCAGTACCAATAATTTTCCCACCACTTCCCAAGCTTTTTTACCGCCCGCAAACAGCCAGCCCAGATACAAAATTATGATGGGCCCGCAGTACAGCCCCAGAGCGTTGGGATAATTGAGGATGGACACGATGCGATCTACCCCTCCATCGGCCTTCAAGAAGGCCTGTGGCATATTCCAGGCAGTGAATTGTTGGAAAAGTCCAATTATGGCTAGATAAATAATTGACGCCCCCAAAGCCCAAAATAGGCCTTCCAAGGCCTTTCTAGAACGTATCTGTGAGGCCAAAATTGCCACGAAAAGCATGGGTTCCACAAAATAGGCCTTCCAGATGCCTAATCCCCCAACCCTGTCCGGGGAAGCCCAAACCGAAATCGTGGCCACAAATAATATTGCCATCATCGGCCAGAACAACGGATTCGCAAATACTTTTTTGAAATCAATTTGTCGCCTCACCAGGCAAATTAAAAACAAAACCAGCACCATGGTTTCCAGCATGGTCATGGGAATTCCCAAAATTTTGTAGCGCAATAGGAAGCTGGGCAATCCGGCAGCAATAATATATGCGCCCCACAAAGGACGCTTCCAAGAGACGATCGCAAAGGCTAGGGCTAAAATTATAATTAAGATATACATATTTTAAAATGTCATTGCGAGCGTAGCCGTAATCGGCGTAGCGTGGCAATCCCGCGGGATCCCCACGGTCGGTTGATTACAACCTCCCTCGGGATGACAGCTCATTATTTAAAAATTAAAAATTAAAAATTCTACCCTTTATATTTCATAATTTCCATAACCGTACTCTTATCAATCCCCCGCATCAGATACAGGGCGCTGAAATAAATTATAATTCCAATGATAATTAATGTAGCCAGGTTCTGGCTGGAAAGCAAAAGTAAAACACCGAGCATAATCAAACTCGCCAACAAAGATTTCAAAAAGATATTGAATTTGAAATGCATGCCTATATGCTTGCGCAGAATAAATAAAGCCGGAATAGTGATAAGTAATTCGGAAATGACGGTAAGGGTCGCTGCCGCCCAATATGAATACTGCGGAATAAAAATCAAATAGCAGGTCAGAGAAAAAATCGCGTCAAAAATATAAAACTTGATCATCTTTTTCTGCAGACCGCAAGCCACTACGCCGTAGCCGAAGAAAGCGCCAAAATAAATTGTGCCCACGGCCAAAATTAAAATTTTGAGCAAATCACCGGAGACCAAAAATTCCTTGCCAGCCACAAAATCCATGATTTTGTCTCCCACAGCGACAGTGCCGAGTACCATGGGGAAAGTGATAATGGCCATAAAATCAAAAGTCTTCTGAAAAACCTTTTTAAAAGATTCCAAACTGACTACCAACAAAGAAGTAAATACTGGCAAGAGTAAACCCAAAAACAGGTAAGGGAATTGGGTCAGTATTTCAATTACCTTGTACGCCGCGCCATAGATTCCCACTTCATTCTGTGGTCTGACAAATGACATCACGACCGTGTCAGCTCGGAAATAAATGAGCGACAAAGAGATGGTCACTGCGAGCGGCCAGGAAATAGTCCAAATTTCTTTCCATAATTTCTTGTCATAACTAAATTTCGGTCGAAGGTATTCTCTGGATTTAACATACAAATACAAAAAATTAATCAAACTGCCCAGCACAATAGCTAGCATGATATAGAGAATACCGCGCGAGGTGATGACAAAAATCCAAACACCGGCCAGCAGAGCCACACGTCCCCAGATTTCCGCCCAGGCCACCACCGACATCTTCATGTTTTTCTGAAAGACAGAAATGAAAACCGATTGCAAGGAGATAAAGAAAAAAGACAAACTGGTGAGGGTAACACCCATTTTGATAATTTCCGGATAAGGCAAAAGCCAAACCACTGCCGCCGCCAAACCCATAAACACAGCTGCCGAGATAAGTCGGATAGTCACAATACTGCCAAAAATCTTATTCTCATCCGCTCCCGGACGAGCCAGCATTTGAGCGGTCGTCATCTGCAAACCGAAATCAATGACCACGCCGAAAAATTGCAAAAACGAAATAATGGTCGTGTAATAGCCAAAACCGGTCTGACCCAAATAACGAGTCATAAGTCCTATGGTTACCAAGCCCAAGACAGTTCCCAAAGCTTTGCCCAAAATCTGATAAATGGTGTTTTTGGCGACATTAAAAGCGAGTGACATAAGAAATTAATTAATATAAGTTATTGGCTTAAGATTAACACTTTTATATCTTTTTTTCAATGAAAAAACCGCCCACGCGGAGCGGCTTAAATCTGCCCATTATCTATTTCTGCCACAAAGCCTTGGCCGTGTTCCAATAACTGTCGTAAGATTTATTTTCTTTCATCAAATACCACCATTCCGCTCCCCAAAGATATACTTCATCAAATCCAGATTTCTTGGCAAAAGAGATATTATTTTTGAATTGTTTCAAACTCATGGACTCAAAGGCTGTATCAATAGTCATGTCTTTGAGGTTCTCGCCTTTTTTATGCCAAGCTTCCGTCTGCAATTCCGCCACGATAACTTTTTTGGTCGGCGTAAACTTCTTGATCAGGGCTGATTTAGTATAATAAAACGACGGAGGCAAAAACCAATTGAAATATCCGAACTTTTCATTGTATACCACCCGATAAAGAGTAGTACCAAGAATATCTCCTCCTGTTTTGGCAGCCGAAACCCAAGTGCTCAATTCTCCGCTATCCGTAATCATAATCGGTTTGTCGCTCAACTCTTTTACCAAAGCCACTTCTTGTTTCAAAAATTCTTTGTCCAGTTCCGGACATTCTCCAAAAAAACTTAAGTATGGCTCATTCTCCACTTGCCAGTATAAGAGATTTTTATCTCCGTCATAACGCTTAATCACTTCCGACATGTAGCTAAGCTGATCTTTTTGTACATCCTTAATATCCATATCCTTGATCCAAGCCGGGCTATGGCATTCCGGCCAACGAGGCAATTTCCTGCCCACGCCCATAACAATTCCTACATTTCTTTTGGAAGCTTCATTAACTTGAAAATCCAAATCCTTGAAATCATAAGTTCCCTTGATAGGTTCTATGTGATCCCAATAAGCCGAGAGCCTGACATGATCCACTTTCAAATCATCCAAAATGGCCAGATAAGCTTTCTGCCAATCCAATCCCAATTCATTCTGAGCATATTCCTGGTTGAAGGTCACTCCCCACTTCACTTTGGCTTGAGAAAAATCCCAGAAATAAATCATAGCGATAACCGCGATGATTATGACTAGTATGATAATCTTACCTTTGTGTCGTCTTAGAAAATACATTTTATTTTAATTTAAATTATGAAGCAAATGCTAAAATAATTAATCCCACAATAATAAATGTCGTGGCGATAATTTTCTGAAAAATGATTTTGCCTGTCATCTTTTCTGAAAGCACTTTGGGATATCGTTTGGATAAAATTATCAAAATTAACAACAGAAAAACATATTCCAAGCCTCGGGAAGCATTGACAATAGCCACGCTATCGGAAATAGAGACAGCGTAACTTACCAGCACAAAACTCAAAGCTCCGGCAGTTTGTCCCATGGCAAATAACAATCCGGTTTTACTTTGTCGTTTAGGCGTCCGCAAAGTGCTCATGATATCAGTTAAATTCTTGTGGCTCAGCAACAGCAACATGGCTCCCAAAAATGTTCCGATTCTAGTCCAGACGAAGCCGGTGATAAATCCATCCTCATTATAAACATATTTGCTGGCCGTATAGGCAATAGCGAAAAGAATCGTGGCGATAGTGGCATAAACATAACTCCTTCTGGATATCTTCTGTGCTTTGGCGCTTTGTCCTCCTTGTCTGGATAAGATGATGGTTCCGACAACCAGGATAAAAAATGCCACGATGGCCAAAATACCCAAACTCTCTCCCAGAAAAATCCACGCTAGGACAAAAACGAAAATCGGTTGCAGTCCGCCCATAAACGGCGTAATCCTGGTGGCTTCATTTTCTCCCAAAGCTTTGAACATGAACAAATACGCAAAAGTAAAGATCACGCCGACTATAAGCGCCACCACAATTTGCCAAAGAGATATTGCATGGAAACCAAAAGGAATAAGAACGATTCCCAAAACGCTCAAGGCGCTGATAAAAAATGCGTACACCGCCGGATTGGAAATTTTTTTGGAGAGCAAAAACTTATCTATCGCGGTAGCGCTAGCATTGAGAAAATAAGCGATAACGATAATAATTAACCAAAGCATGTATTTATTATAGCATTATTAGCGACGTAGAGCGAGTGAAAAAATAATCTTTGGCATTTCCAAGCCGAGAAATTAATATTTCTAATTTATCATCATGGCATCGCCAAAACTATAAAAACGATATTCTTTTTTGATTGCCTCGGCGTAAGCTTTTTTAATTTTATTTACACCAGAAGAAGCAGACTTGTCTGCCGTAGCCTCAGCGAAGGCAGAAACCAGCATCATCAAAGTTGATTTGGGAAGATGAAAATTAGTAATGATACTGTCCACAAATTTGAATTTATATCCGGGATAAATAAATATATTCACCCATTTCTCTCCGGCCTTAATTTTTCTATCTTCACCGGCCAAAGCCTCCAAGGTCCTGACCGAAGTGGTGCCGACGGCCACAATTCTTTTGCCATCATGTTTATATTTGTTCAGACGATCTGCAGTTTTACCGTCAACGATGGCCAGCTCGCTATGCATTTTGTGTTCCAAAATATTTTCCGATTTGACCGGAGCGAAAGTGCCCATACCCACATGAAGAGTCAGATATTCTATTTGGACGCCTTTTTTCTTCAATTTATCCAACAGCCTTTTGGTGAAATGCAAACCGGCCGTGGGTGCCGCTACCGATCCCATAGATTTGGCATAAATGGTTTGATAATCCTCTAGCTTGGCCTTACGCTTAATATATGGAGGCGTGGGAGTAACTCCCAGGGAAAATAATTTTTTATCTGAACAATTGAACTTAACTAGATTGACTTGATCTCCTTTTTGAATTAATTCGCCCCATATATTTTTCTGTAAAAATATCTTTTGTCCGACTTTCAATTTT
>JBAZBX010000028.1:0-8593 GCA_041671305.1 Patescibacteria group bacterium | reverse complement strand
AATCACTGGCGGATATTTCTTTAACTTTGGCCTTGGCCCAATCAACTCCCTTGGTGCTAGCGGCATCACTCTTGAAGAACCAACTCTTCATGACTGTAGGATTCAAGAATCTGTGCTTGATGCCATTTTCTATATAGTAGATATCACCATTGCCACCTTTTAATTTACCCACGTACCCGACAGTAGATTTGAATGGTACTACTAAACTCGCTTTTGTGGTTGGGTTAATAGTGGGATTTGTCACAGTAGCCGTAATAGAAGGGATATTGCTATTGTAGACATAACCTCCTCCACCTCCACCACCACTAGAAGAATTGGTAGGTGTTGTTACGGTTGCTGCCGCAAAGTCGGACAAACTTGTAGCAGTGAACGAACAAATTCCATTAGCTACTTCACATGAATATGTCAAAACCCAATCACCATCCGGTTCTTTGCTATAAATAGGTATATATCTCCCGTTATATGTCGTTCCTACAGTTATATTAATGACAATACCTGGATCAATTGTCATTCCATAATCAGTAAGTCCAAATTGAAATGCTCCAATCGAAGTCATATCTGATGGCAAATCTGTTATGTCAACTGTAGTAGAGGCCGAGAAAGTAGCTAAAGTTGCAGCATCTTCATTGCTCATTACTGTACCCTGAGCAATATCAAGTGTCACATTGGAACCAATTGACAACACAACCGGTTGCACAAAGGTTAATGACGCTGAAGAGGCTCCTATATTAGCAGTTATCACACCCATGGTAGCTAAATCGGCCAAATCTGCAGAATCCACTAAATATTCACCAGTTGAGGTGGAGTAGGTAGTATTCTCTGATATATAGCCGTAGCCATAAGCATAAGCAAAAACATCTGCGGCGTCAGTAGAAACATCGGTTCTATAACCATAAAGAGCTCCTGCATCCCAGCCATAATCCGATCCATAACCGTAACCATAACCGTAACCCCAACCTGTACTGCCAGTCTGTCTGGCAAACTGCGCATAAACGCCGGGACCGAAAACCAAAGCAAATACTGCAAGCAGTAGGGAGGTTACAATAATTTTTGCAACCCTTTCTTCTTTACTGAAGAAAAGTTTAAATCTAGTCATCTTTTTTTATAAGATTATTTTTTTATAATATATTAGTAAATAATTGTCTGAATAAATTATACCATTTTTTAGCATTACCGCCAATCACTGTCCTGTGGATAACTTTTTATTATTTTTTTTCAGCCACTCTTCCCTTAACCACTAATTCCATTATGCCAACCACGACGGTAATAATTAAAAAATAATAAGCATAAATAGCTACATTTTCTGCCACTGAATCCATTTTTAAAATGAGTAAAATAGGACATAAAATCAATAAAATTAAAGCAAAAACAGCAGGTGTCCTTGACCACAAACTAAAAAATATTATAGTTAAACCATAAATTAAAACTAACCAATCAAAAAATGATACTTTATAAACCAAGACTAAAATTACGACTAAAATTATTGATATTATTTTAATTTTATTTAACCGGGAAAGAGTAATTAATTTACAAAAAAACAATACTGCTTTACTTTTGACAAAATTCAAAGATTGCTTTAAAAAAACTAAGTAGCTCTTAAATGATAAGTGTTCCCATACATATCTACCTTTAGGACTAACAAAACTTATGACCGCTAAAAATAAAATGCTAATATTTAATCCCGGCCAATAGAAAAAACTTCTGGCGGGAATAAAAAAATATGACAAAATAATAATTACAATATAAAAAATAAGGAGGTAAGGAAATAAAGTGGCGATATCGTCTATTGTCCTACCAACAATTCTTTTAAAACTTGATTTCATGGGTTTATTTATTCATTTACCTTATAAATCCTCAAGGTTGCGGTATCTGATATTAATTTCAATTGACTTTCTTGAGACAGCCATTGATAATTTTTCCAATCAACCTCTTTAGCCAAAATTACATATTTGATACTCAAATTGTCATCCGATAACAAGTCAGTGCGGCCAGATGCGCTCAACCAATTATCCACTTTTTTTCCTGTCGGATCTTGACTATTATCGTAAATTCCTCCCCACTCCATGTTTGTTCCTGAAATCACAGAACAAGTAAAAAAAGAGGGTGCAGGATTTGATACGATATTACCAATCCAAGTGAAGCCCATATAAGCATGCCAAGGCAGAAACAAAATATTTCCTTGGCAATGACTTTCTGCAGTTATTAATTTATCTGCCTCATACCAATCTGCCGGATAATTTGTCGGTCGGACTTGCCCGCCAAATCCCCAAAGTAACAACGGTGTCTGCATAATAATAATGGCGGCCAAAAATATTTTGAAAACTGATTGTTGTCGAGCGATTATCTTTTTCTGAAAAAATTCCTTCGCGCCCCACGACAAAAAAATCAAATAAACCACGACTTCTATCGCCACCCACTTCTGCGTTTCTCGCAGTCCCCTATAAAAAGGCAAGTTATCAAACAGCCACAAAGTAACCGCCTTGGTCAGTCCGGTGCGTACACCCACAGCCAGAAAAGTGGCAATGCCAAAAATAATTAATAAACCTCCAGTCAGCCATTTTATTTTTTTATCTTCAGATTTAAACCCCCTATAGACGCCATACAAGATCAGGGGCAGAAGCAGAAGGAAGCTACGACCCCAATTTGTGTCAAAGGAGGTGAGGTCGGTGTAACGATGCTGATCCTTGCCCCAAAAACCTGACATCATTAGGACATTGGAGATTGCCTCACCGCCAGTCTTGCCAGAGGTCTGAAAGGCAACTAAATCATTCTGGATAATGCCGGACTGGACAAAGTTGGCAGTATTGGAAAAATTTCCAACAATGCCAATAATGACATTGGCGTTGATGGCAACTACGACAATGGCGCAGATAATAAAATTTAAAATAAATATTTGACTGAATAATCTTTTATCAGCTGTTAAAATCACCAGAAAAACGATTACTAAAGCCAGGATAAAAAAAATAAAATGCAACGAATGCAAAATCGTCAAGCTGGCAAAAATACTTGCCCTAATTAAAGTCCAATCAATTTTAAATCTTTTTGTTTTATCAGAGTCATCAACTGCCAAAATATATTGAAGCATATTACCAACAAATAAAACAAAAAATCCTAAGCCGAGAATTACTCCGAATTGACCATAAAGAAATCTATCATAAACAAAAGGATTAAATACTACAAATAAACTAATAACAAAAATCAACCACTTGTCGGCAGTAAATTGTTCAACTATTTTTTTGCCAGCTAAGAGCAGAAGCAGAATGATTAAACCGATAAATACTTTTTGCAAAAAATCAACCGGGAGAACAAGGCTCAATCCCTTCATAATTAAATCTTGATAAAAAACTCCACTCCACCAATTACTAATATTAAAATTTGGTCCAAGCGAAAAATCACTAAAAAAAAGATACCCTGAATGGAAAAACCAAGGCAAAATTATGGCTAGCACCACGCCCGCATATGGCAAATATCTTTTTATTTTATCTTTCATTTTTTAAATATTTACTTTTGTCGTTTTATGGGAAATAAAATAAAGGACAAACAAACAAGACAAACGGCAAGAGTGACAATACTAATAAAAAACACCATATAAAAGAATCTCTGAGGCCAATACTCTAACACTACTTCAAAATCATAAGTACCGTCTAGATTTTTCCTGCAATTATTTGATTGAGAACAAGTTTTATCAACGTCAATCATCCAATTATTAGCGTAGCCATTGACCATTGAATGCTCTGCGCTATTTATCGGTTTTTTTAACCAAGTTTCGTAGAAATGGCCATTTGATAGGTTGTTATTTTTAATCGTACCTTGAAAATTTTTGGAAATGGAACTAATCCTGTATTTTTCCGAATAGGCTATTTTTTCTTTTCTATCGTTCCATTCTAAATAATTAAAAATTTTATATTTTAAATCTCCCAATGTGGAAATCCAGCCATTCCTAATAAACTCCGCTAACTCGGCCTTGCTAGCGACGTTATTTCTTTCGCTATCTAAAATATTATAATTATCCACATCACTAAGAAGCTTGTCAGTCAAAATCTTGGAATTATTTCTAATTTGATAAATCTTCCAGTCCCTATGGAAACTTTGGGCTAATATTAAGGGGAAAACACCGGTTGCGCCATGGACCATGACACGATATTTAGTAGAATTTATTTCTTTGTATTCAATAACCGGAGTTTTAATTTTAAAGGAATCTAAAGTAACCTTTCTACATAATCCATAGTTTCCCTGATTAGATACGATGATGCTATTTTCCAAGTAACCTCTATCTTTGGATAAATCATATTGATTTCGGAATTCTATTGACTTTGTAAAATCACTTATTTGATCGGTATATATAGCGCTACGTAAATCATAATCAGGGTTGGCCACGATAGTGGCAATATCCTTTAGGCTATCAGTTATAATTATATTATTCGCCGAATAAACTGGGGGCAAGTAATATTGGGGCTTAATCTGATAAAGAAACAATTTTTGTCCGAAATCTATGACTGGCTCATTCTGAAAATAACCCCTCAAACCAGATTGCTTTTGGTCCAATTCCCTCATTTGAGAAGAATCTAAATCATTTTGATACAAAATATAATCCACAGTTCCAAGTTTTATAAAAGAATTATCATAATTTTCTTTAAAAATCTTGGTAATATTTTTATATTTCCCTGTCATGTCGGCCAAATCTAAATTTACATTCCTGGCATAACTGAAAAAATTATATAGAGACGCATCTCTATTGGCATTGCCCAAAGCATCCGGATACCAGTCATAATGCAAATAATCAATATTATCCTGGTAAACTGGATAACTCAGAATAGTTTTATCTTCATTATTTTTTGTCCATGTCCGGTATTGATACCAATATTGTGGCGGTTGAATAAACATTCTTTTCCAGCCCAGATTAGTTCGGTCAAAAAAATTAAAACTGAAAAATGGATAAGCCTGAATAATAACGCATGCCAATATTACTAAAATAACCTTTTTTTTATTTATTTTTTCCAAAGCAAAAACCAGAAGAATTACAAAGTTGAAAAGAAGCAAGGGAGTAAATTTAGCCCAAGGCTCCCTAAATACTGCAAAAAATGGAATATTTTCATAAAGCCATTGATAAATCGGCGGATAAAACGAAGATCCGCTGGCCAGTGCCATAAAAATAATAAATGTTACATAAAATAATAAAGCTTCCTTGGCTTTAGACTTATAAAATAAATAGATGAATATCGGGGAAATGATTATAAATAAGCTGATAATAATAATACTGCTATCATAAAAACCTTGCCAATGATTATAGGTTATGCCTTGCCACCCTAAATACTCCCACCAACTTCCCCTAAATTGAAACAACAAAGAAAGCCGTCCGCCAATAGCCTTAAATGAGGCTACCGCCTTCACCGCCTCAAATCCCCCCCCTGAAGCTACAAAAGAAAAATAGCTAATTAGCGCATGATAAATCAAAATAGGAGAAAGTAATCCAAAAAACAAAACCAACTTAAGATAGTATTGCCTTATAAAGGCAGGCATCTTTACGCCACTAATTAAAATAAAATATATTATAGCCAATAGGTAAATAATAAAAGTGGCGACAACCTGCGGAAAATTACAAAAAATACCCTGGAGTAAAAACAGGGTTATAAAATTATAAATGGCATATCTATATTGCCCCGTCTTCAAATATTTAAAAAGATACCCAAAAAATAACGGCATCAAAATCATCTGGAACATCCTAGCATCATAAAACATAACGGATGTGGTATAAAAATTAAAAGCATAAAAAAGAACCCCTGTCAAAATTATAGCCTTCTTCTTTGTAAAAATATTTAGGGCATAAGCAGACGAAAAGAAAATCAATAACAATATCAAGCTAGCATAAACCTTTTGAATGGAGTAGTTGGAAAATCCCAAATGATCGAGAACATAATAGAATAAGACGTTTGGAATTATTAAAGCATGATTCCAAATAGCAGCAGGAGAGCCATAACCGCTAGAAAACCACGAATAAAGCGCGGTTGGTATCAAAACCTGAAAATTCATTAACATTTTTTCTTCCGTTATTATCAAAAAATCTCCCACCAGCCATACTTGAGGTAAAATAATAGATAGAATAGCCAAAATAAAATATGGCCAATTATTTATTAGGAATCTGATCTTCTCTTGCATATGAAAATATTAACCGGAGCCACGGTGGGGAAAAAATATAAAAGTTTTTTAAACTTATAATCATAACCGATGGTTTTTATAATATTAAAACCATAATAGTCAACCATTTCCTTCATGGCTCTATGAGTCAAGCCCCTTAAATGATGTATCGATGAATTGGAAGGATTATTGTGCCTGCCGAAGATGCCCGCTCCAAAATTTCCTTTAAGGTTTGAGGCCTCTAAAATATGAGGCTGGAAACCAAGCAATAATTCAATCCTTGCATAAATTGAGGCCAAATTAGGAAAAGAAAAAATCAAATACCCATCGGCCTTAAGATTATTAAAACAATTTTTAAGAAGTTCATCGGTTTTATCTATATGCTCGATAAGCTCAAAAAAAGTCACAACATCAAACTTACCGCTTAAATCTAACTTTTCTTCCACTGATCTATTGATATATTCCGCGACAAAATTCGGCTTTGCAAAACAATCAATAATATCGCAACTGGTTATTTTCACTTGCTTGACTTCAGTGAGCGCTTTTTCAAAATTAAATTTTATACCGCAACCTAAATTCAATAACTTATCGCCATTCCTAATATAGCTAAACGCCAATTCGTAAAAATCACGATAAAGATTGTTGTCTCCGCCCTGCAAATTATTCATTTGTGTTGTTCTTTCTGCATTTAAAAATATGAAATGCGCTAAAATTATTTATAATGGGTATTTTATTTAAAGCCATATTTACTTTTTCAAAAATTATGGAAAAATTATAAAGCATTGTGGGGAAAAAAGCATATCTCTTGAATAACTCAACATCATAATTATTATTCTTTAATATCTTTCTCAGAGTAAAGGCACTGCTTCTGAAATATAATTTATTCAAATGTGATTTTATTTGTCCGATAATCACCAAAAAGGGCACGAACAATAAATTTAAAGGGTTGAATTCAAATATAATCAAGCTGCCATCCGGCTTCAAGGATCTATAAAGATTATCCAACATGGAGTCTATATCGTCTACATGATGAATAACATTTACCATCAAAATATAGTCAAAATAATTTTCTTGCAAATGGAGGTTATGATCAAAAACAATTCCTGTGAAATTATTTACATTATAATTCTTGGCTGTTTGATTGGCAAAATTAATTGATTTGTCGGAGATATCAATGCCGATAACCTGCCTGGCATATTTTGCGATTCTCAAAGCATACCTGCCAGTACCGCAGCCCATATCCAAAACTGTTTTGTCTTTAAGATCCGGCATCAAAGACAATATTGCATTATATTCGGTCTTTGTGGCATTATTTTCACAGAAAAAACCGTCATCTTTTTGATGACTGGCGACTTCATTAAAATATTTCTGCTGTTGATGCAAGAAATCATCGCTTGGCATAGACTTAGAAAATCAAGATTAGATTAATTATCTTTTATCTTATAGATTGAGTTAAGGCCATTATCATATACTTTTTCGTATCCTTGCTGAGACAAGAAATAATCGTAGCCTTGCTGCTGTTGATGTGTATTATCTTTGATATTGTGTTTGACTGACTCAATACAAATCAAATTCGGCCTATACCGATTCCAATTATTGCTTTGCAAAACTTCTAAATCATATCCTTCCGTGTCAATGCTTAAAAAATCAATCTTTCCGTCAGAGCAATGGTTAGCCAAAACTTCAGATAATCTCCTTACCTCTACCTCAACAATATTTTCCAATTCATATCCTTGCCTGATATAACTTTCTGCCTCTTCTTGGCAGAGAGTGGATAATGTATCTGGAATAAAACGATAAAATTTTAACTTGCCTTCCGCTGAACCGATTGCAATATTTAGATTAATATCTCGGCTCCTTTCTCTAATAAATTTCTGACAATTATTAAAATCAGGTTCAATATTTATTCCTCTCCATCCCTTGTCATAAAATATTTTTGTATTACTAAAACGATTTGGATCATTTGCGCCGACGTCAACGTAAAATCCTTCTTTTTTATTCTTTAAAAACTTATTCAAAATCAAATCCTCACCTCTTTGACTATAAGAATGCCTAAAAAATTGCCCAATAATCTTTCTTTTTATTTCATCTAAGGCATATAAAATAAATTTTTTATAACCATATATCCTAAATTTTTTCCATAGCATTCTCATAGGACTCTTTCCAAATTATTTTTAAAAATAGTATTCCAGTCAAATTGCCTTGAATAATTTATGGCGTTGTCTCTATACTGACGCAAAGTGTCCTCATCTTTACACAAGGATAGAATCGCTTGGACGACTGCATCTTTGTCGTATTCCACAATAAACCCGCATTTCTTATTTTGAATTTCTTGAGCGTTATGGGGGATATTGGTAAGTAAAATGGGCAAGCCAGCCGACAAATAATCCTTTAATTTGGTAGGGTCAGCATAATAAGTCAACATTTTTACCTCTCCGTTATACATTGCAATAGCCAT
>JBAZBX010000027.1:0-8675 GCA_041671305.1 Patescibacteria group bacterium | reverse complement strand
TCAATTCCCGAGAGTCTGGTTTGCCGTTCGGGGAGCAACAGTTGCGTTTTTGTGCGTAGCTTCTCATATCGACAATCATGATGATAATGCGATGGATAGAGAAGCCGAAACATTGGTTGATTCACTTTTTTGATTAATTTGCAGTTTTGCTTGGGGTTAAGTAAAATTGTCAAAACTCTCGGCGTTTCGCTTGATGACTTAATGAAGTAAATTATGGCAAATAAAAATCTTACAAATGCAAAACGGGCAAAGAATGATGAGTTCTATACTCAATACGGCGATATTCAAAAAGAGATTGAAGCGTATTTGGAATACAATTCCGATGTATTTCGTGGCAGGGTAGTGTATTGCAACTGCGATGATCCGTTTGAGAGCAATTTCTTTCGCTATTTCGTGCTCAATTTCAACAAGCTCGGATTGAAACAGCTTATCACCACCAGTTACAAACCCTCGCCTATAGCCAACACGCAGCTGAGTTTGTTTGGCGATGATAAAACTCTCACGAAACCAAAAGGCCGTCCAAAGGTAACAGCTAACAAGTTCATTATTAACGAGGTGCACGACATAGACGGCGATGGTGAGTTCAACTTGAAAGATGTTGCCCAACAGTTAAAGGCAAACAAACACAACGAATGGACGCCGCTTGTGAAAGACGGCGATTTCAGAAGTCCCGAGTGTGTGGAATTATTTAAACAATCCGATATCGTGGTAACCAATCCGCCGTTCAGCCTGTTTCGCGAATATCTAAAACAGCTTATGGATTATAGTAAAAAATTTGTGATTATCGGCAATAAAAATAACATAACATCCAAGGAAATTTTTCCGCTGATTAAGGCTAATAAAATGTGGTCAGGAAAAACAGAATGGTCTGGTGGATTATGGTTCGTAACGATGGATGATGGCGATGTTGATAAGGTGATTGATGGTGTCAATTTGAAAAATGTGCCTGCCGTTTGGTTGACAAATCTCGACCACGGACGTCGACACCAACCATTGCCGCTGATGACAATGGAAGAAAATTTGAAATACAGCAAACATAAAGAAATTAAAGGTAAAAAAGCATATGATAAATATGATAATTATGATGCCATAGAAGTGCCGTTTACTGATTCTATTCCCAGTGATTATGATCGTGTAATGGGCGTGCCAACTAGTTTTTTGGATAAATATAATCCTGACCAGTTTGAAATTGTTGGCTTAACTTCAGGGAGAGATGAATTTGAAAGTAGGCCTTCGAAAAGGTACTTGAACCCCAAACAACATAATCCAAATGGCACTGTAACAAATGGAAGTAAAGCAAATACTCGCGCGACAATTTTGCTAGAGAACATCCCTTCTGATATTTATTACACTGCAGATAATGCGAGCGGACCACTTAGGATAGCGTATGCAAGAATATTGATTAAACATAAGAAAGTGGAAAAATAGTTGATTCGGGATCATTAAAAAAAGAAAAATTAACTTAAAAATTTTATGAATCAAATAGAAATTTGTAAGAAAATAAAAAAAGTTATTAAAAAAGTTGTATTGTCGGGAAAGGATAAAGATGGAAAAGATTGTATCGGGTGGGGTACGGCGGTGGCGGTTAATGATGCAGGTGTACTATTAACTGCTAATCATGTTGTAAAAAATTATTCTAAATTATCTGACCCTAAAATTATCGCCTATGGCGTGGAAGATTCGCAGGATACTGAGTACAAACCTCGATTATTTGATGTCTCTTTCGATATAAATATGCCAGAATTTGCTTTGCCGTTAGGTATTGATTTGGCCATTTTGGAGCCTCTAAAAAAATTATCAAATATTTCATGTATAGAATTAGAAGAAAAAAATTTGTTAGAGGGCGAGGATATAATTATGGCTGGTTTTCCAGATGAAATATCTCCACCTTTGAATTTCGAGGCAATGTTAAACTATAATAATAGTGATCTCGCAAAAAATAAAAATCAAATAGAAGTTTTTTTCAAAGTTTTTATGCGTTTAATAATGATCAAAAAAGGAATGATTGGCGGTGTACATAAAATTAATATTAATGGTAACTGTGATATTCCCGGATTAGTCAAAAAGGTAAAAGTCGAAGGGGTGGTGTATTGGATTGATAATGGTTCAAATCATGGAGCAAGTGGCGGACCAGTAATCAATTTTGACGGAAAATTAATAGGAATTGTTTGTGAGAAGGGACTTACTAATCAAAGCATAACAGATGATTTAAGCCTAAAGGTTCCATCTGGTGCAACTATGGCCTTATCGCATAAACTGATAAGCTGGGCAATATAAAATATAAAAAGAAAATTAAATTTTCTGGAAATAAATTTATTGATATGAGAAATAATATAACCACAATTTATGATATTCTAAACACATTAGTTCAATTTGTAATGCCCGTTGTCAGCGTTGTGATTGGTATTTTTTTAGGTAAATGGATTGAAAAACGCCATGAGAATGATAAATTAAAAAGGGAAATATATCTTGAGGCAAACAGATCCTTAAGTAAGTACAAAGATATCTATTCAGCGACCGCACTGAATTTAAACGAAGAAAATATGCAACGGCTTCATGAACAGCAAATGCTCACAGAATCTGCAAAAGCAGATTTAGAAATTATCGGAAGTGATAAAGCCGTGGAGCTATATGTTTCTTGTTTAGAATGTATTAGACAAGCAGGAGAAAATATAATAAAAGAAAAACAAAAAGAAAAAACATCTGTTGAGATAGCAAGCAATATAACGCGAAACGCGTCTTATAAAAATTTATTAAATTCGTGGCGCGAGTGGAATCATATTGTTAGAAAAGATTTAAAAATAGTCAAAAAATAACAAAAAAATTCCATGACCAACCAAGATAAAAACAACCAAATTATTATTTACAACACCGAAGACGGGCAGATTAAGATTGAAGCGCAAGTGAAAGACGAGACGGTTTGGCTTTCGCAAAAGCAAATGGCCGAGCTTTTTGATTGTAGTATGGATAACATAAGTTTGCATTTGAAAAATGTTTATTTAGAAGGAGAATTAGATGAAAAACGAACATCCGAGGATTCCTCGGTAGTTCAAATAGAGGGCGGCAGACATATAAATCGGCCTACTAAGCTTTATAATCTTGACGCTATTATTTCCGTAGGATATCGGATAAATTCATTACGCGGCACGCAGTTTCGCATTTGGGCAACGCAGAAGTTAAAAGAGTATATTATCAAGGGTTTTGTTATGGACGACGAACGGCTGGCGGAAGGCAGAGTTAAAAAGACATATTTTGAAGAATGGGAAGAGCGGATTAGAAGGATCAGGACTTCGGAGGCGAATTTTTATCAAAAAGTTCGGGATGTTTTTGCCACCAGTGCCGACTATAATCCCAAAACCGATTATGCCAAGTTATTTTACGCTACCGTACAAAATAAATTTCATTATGCGATTACCGGATTGACCGCGGCGGAAATTGTGAATAGCCGGGCGGACAGCCAAAGAGAAAACATGGGGTTGACTAATTGGAAAGGAGAAGTTATCACCCGAGAGCAGGCGCAAATCGCCAAAAATTATCTGGAAGAATTGGAGCTAAAAAGATTGAATTTATTAGTAGAGCAGTTTTTGTCTTTTGCCGAATTGCAAAGCGTAGAACAAAGAGTGATGTATATGAAAAATTGGAATCAAAAATTGGACAGTTTTTTGACTTTAAACGAGAAAGAAATTTTGCAAAATGCCGGCGATGTTTCGCGTTTGGAAATGGAGAAAAAAGTAAGAGATGAATTAAAAAAATATAATCAAAAGAAATTAAAATAAGAAAAAAATTCACCCCGTTAGATAATTATGTATTACATATATATTTTACAAAGCGAGAAAGACAAACAGTTTTATACTGGTTATACAAGCGATTTACAGAATCGTTTGATTGATCATAATGCGGGAAGGGTTGTATCAACCAAAAGTCGGTTACCACTAAAATTGGTATATTATGAAGCCTGTATAAATCAGCAAGATGCTACACATAGAGAAAAATATCTTAAAACTGCTTGGGGTAAACGATATATTAAGACACGATTAAAAAATTATTTATTAACTATCTAACGGGGTAAAATATGAAAACAATTTTAAAAACTAACATTACTGTCAAAGACATTTGCGAAGGATTCGTCTATAACGAACTAGAAGGCAAGGGACTATTCGGTTTGTCTGGCAAGCTCACTATTCAGCCGGAGTATCAGCGTAATTACATATATGCCTTAGACGGCGGAAAAAGAGAAATGGCCGTTATTGAATCAGTCCTTAAAGGATATCCAATAGGATTGATTTATTTTAATAAGGTTTCTGAAAATAATTTGGAAGTTTTGGACGGACAACAACGAATCACCAGTCTTGGACGATTTATTACTGATAAATTTGCTATCAAAGATGAAAATGGAATGCAATATTTTGGTTCTATGGCAGAAGACAAGAAGTCCAAGATTTTAGAAACAAAACTGCTCATTTATGAATGTGAAGGAACAGAAAGCCAGATAAAGGAGTGGTTTAAAACGATCAACATTGCCGGAGTTCCGCTCGTCCCTCAAGAATTGTTAAATGCGATCTATTCCGGACCATTCGTTACGTTAGGTAAAGAGGAGTTCAGCAATAGCCAAAATGCCAATATTCAAAAATGGAGCGCGTATATAAAGGGCAGTGCAAACCGACAGGCGTTTTTTGAGAGGGCTTTAGACTGGGCGAGTAAAGGAAATATCGATGATTACATGAGTATTCATCGCAAAGATACAAACATTATCGAGCTAAAAACATATTTCAACAGCGTGATCGATTGGATTTCAAGTGTATTTACCGCTGTAGAAAGCGAGATGTGTGGACTTGAGTGGGGACGATTGTATGAGCAGTATCACAAGAAAGCTTATGATTCTGCAAAAGTATCGAAAGGGGTACGGAAGTTCTATGGTGATCCGTATATCAAAAACCGCAAAGGTATTTTTGAGTTTATTCTAGGCGGTTCGGTGGATACGAAATTGCTTGAGATTCGAGTTTTTGATGATGCAACCAAAAAAGCGTTTTATGCAACACAAACTGCTAAAGCAGAGAAAAAAGGCGGATCAAACTGCTCACATTGTGCTATCGGACATGATGCTAATAAGAGTAAAATTTGGAAGTTTGGCGAAATGGACGCCGACCATGTAGCGGCATGGAGCAAGGGTGGTAAAACGGCGGCCAAAAATTGTGAGATGTTGTGTAAAACACATAATCGAGCAAAGGGAAATCGATAATTATGGTAATCGAATTAGATCTGGAAAATAAAATACTATATGTGAAGCAGGAAGAACGGAATAAATACAAATCGACGAGCTGCAAATGGTCGGATGAGGTGTTTAAATAAATGTGGTTATTTTAAGCGAAATATAAAATTCAAATATGGATATTTTAAATATTAACGGCTATGCATTACGAAACTTAAATAAAATTAACATCGTTTTGGGTAAAAATGGTTGTGGAAAAAGCACCATGCTCAGGTTGGTGGAACAAGGGGTGGCTAGCCAACTTCAAACATATGGTAAAACTAAATATATTACACCTGAAAGAGGTGGTTCTTTAGTTTATGAAGCGGGAGTAGAACAAGCTATAGCAAACGATATTAATTGGCTTTCAGGACAGAGAAGAGGAAATCAATCCACAAATTTTAGACAACAAAGTGTTGCTCAGTATAAAAAGTTGGAAATATTAGTTTTGAGAGAAATTGAAAATGGAAAAAGGGACGATAAAGATTATACATTTAACCTTTATGTGAACAAGATCAATTCCTTGCTGGATAACATTGAGATTAAAAGATATGATACCGCTTTTAAAATATATCGGAAGGGAACGACAAATGAATGTAATGCAAATACAATTAGCAGTGGTGAAAGTGAGCTCATATCTTTGGGGATTGAGTGTTTAATTTTTAGTAGAGAGTGTATTTTCGACAAAGAAAATATTTTATTTTTAGACGAGCCGGATGTACATTTGCATCCAGATTTACAGGTGCGCTTAATGTATTTTTTGAAAGATTTAGTTTCTGAAAATAATTTTAAGGTTTTAATAGCAACACACAGCACGGCTATTTTAGGCGCGCTAGAATCGTACAGCGATACTAATTTAGTACTCCTGACTTTTGATCAGAAAGAGGTAGATTTTAAGACAATTTCTGAAGTTTGTAGAAAGGTATTGCCAGTATTTGGAGCCCACCCTTTATCAAATATATTTAACAAGGCGCCGATTTTATTAGTTGAGGGCGAAGATGACGAGAGAATTTGGCAACAAGCTGTGCGATCTTCTAAAGGCAAAATCAAAATATATCCTTGTTCTGTTGATGGCGTAAGTAGTATGAATGATTTTGAACAAGAAACACAAAAAATAATTCAAACGGTGTATGATAATGCTAAAGGGTATTCTTTAAGAGACAAAGATGATAGTACTGATGAGATTGGCGATTTATTGCCGATAGTTAGAATGAAATTGTGTTGCAGAAACGCGGAAAATCTTTTATTGACCGATGAAGCATTAAATACATTAAATATAATCTGGGATCAGGTGAAAGAGCGAATTGAGGTATGGTTGGGGGTAAATGCTCAGCACTCTCATTTTTCCATTATGAATGGGTTTAAAAATGGCGGATACAATAGGAAAAATTATGACATTAAAGAAATAAGGAATGATCTAATGGGAATTATCGGGAGCGCAAAACCGTGGGAAGTTATTGTTGGACAAACAATTGCAGGTTTAACTTGGGATAATAACACTAATTTTAATGAAGATGGAAAAATGTTGTCGTATCTTGGCAAAAAAGTTTTGGAGAATCTTATTATTAAGACAAATTAATAATAGAATGAGAATAAGTTTTTAAACATATTCGTTATCTAATTTTTTAGTCACGCCTGCTTCCGTCCCCGTTCCGCCTGAGCAAAGCAAAAGCGGAAGGGGGGTTTGGGGGGAATTCCGCTTTTCCTTAGTTGAGATTTTCTTCAAAATAGGTTCTAACTTTTTCCAGAAGACACCACTAATATTAAAAAGGCGCTAGCGCCTTTCTAATATTAGTACGCTACACACCGGACTCGAACCGGGAAGGGGTCGGCCTGCCGGCAGGCAGGGAAACGCCTGCCCGCCTATGGAGGGGGAGTTTCCCGTTTGAGGTGACAGCAGGCGGAGAAGGAGGGCGCATTATGTATTTATTCATAGCAGAGCCAGAAGCTCTTTTTTGTTGTTTTTTGCGTATCGGTCTTGACTTTTGGCTTAAAACCTGCTAGAATGATAAGTCGTGATGAAGAAATCGTTGCAAGGATTGTTCTTTTGAAATTTTATGGCTTCAGGAAAAATGGCAACTCTCCAAGAGGTGCGATTAAACTGAAGCTATGAATTAAATAGGGAGGTAAAATAATGATAAGCAAGAAAAAGAAGATCTCAATCGTAATTGGAATATTTGTTTTTGTGGCGTTAATGGTTGTAAACATATCTCTTTGGCAAAGCAAGCCTAATGAATTGCAGCTATCCATCGATAGAACTGTAGAAAACGCCGCCATGGGTAAGAATATAAATGTTTCAGAAAAGTCGGAAATATTATATTTGGCAAACCTGTTTCCTGATTGTAGTATAACAACGACCGAAGGAACTAGACCAAGTTTGACCATAGTAAGATTTTACAGTACCAATGCTTCTGATTTTCTCTCGAAGATCGAGCAAAGTAATATCAGAGAAATCTATTATTCCTTTGAAAGTGACGATACCACTGTTAAGAAAAAATATTGGGCATCGCCTCAAAGAGAAATTTGCGTTTTGAAGCCTGTCATGATATTTGAAATGCAGGAATATTGGTATGGATTGCCACTTTCGCAAGAGAACGAATATTCCGTAAAAGGATATAACGCAACTGCGATAACATTCGAAAAATCTTTTCTTTACCCGAATGGTTTTCTTTGGCAGGTGCTCTTTACCGGAGCAATTGCTTTAATGGCAGTAATAGCATATGGAATTACTTTTCTGGCTCTGTGGGGTCTGGAAAAATTTGTTAATCTTTTTCGCCGTAAAGACAAAAAATCATTATAACAAGGGATAAATATTTATTCCTTTTTTTCTTAAAATATTATTTCGTTATTAAAATCGGAACTGTGGCTTATTTTTCTAAGCCTCTAACTCCGTTCTTAATCCCTCCCAAACCCTCAATTCCTGCACGATTCGTTTTCAGCTAATTGACAGGCAGTCCACTTTTTCGCTTCCTTGCCAGGAAGCTTCAAAGCGCACAGCATTCTTTTCTGTTTCAAAACCCTGTTATTATAACGGGATTAATTTGTATTTATTGACAGAACGATAATTCAGATTAATATTAATTTCGGAGGCAGAGAATATGAGCTTGTGTCCGATATGCGGCCGCGCTTATTGCGACCACACTCTGGAAGAGCGGGACCAAACATATGCAGAGATGATGGCCGATCTCACTGAAAAGGAGCTTGAGCTTTGCAGGAATGAGCCGGCAGATTCTCCAAGAAAAATAGATATGGGCAGAGAAATTCGAGCAAAGCAGAAAGAAGCTCGTAAGAGCGAGATCAGCAGGTCGTATGTGTGACTTCTGAATTGAGAGCAAAAAAACTCTCTTTTTTTAATAAATGTCCATTTGTCGCCAATGGAGCGATATTTTGATATACTAAGCAGAGAATAAGAGCATAAACCGATCAA
>JBAZBX010000026.1:0-8818 GCA_041671305.1 Patescibacteria group bacterium | reverse complement strand
GTGTGCTCTTCCGATCTTGAGTAATAATTACCATTATTTAATCTTGGCTGGAGACAATGTCATTGGCCATATATCATTGGTATCTAGGCGGGGCAATTGGTATGAAACAGCTATTATTATTGAAAAAAAGTGGCAAGGTAGAGGATTCGGAACGGAAGCAATAAATGTATTGCTCAAGAAAGCAAAGAGATTGGGGATTAAAAAGGTTTATTTAGAGGTTAGGCCAAATAATCTCATGGCTATTAGGGCTTATGAAAAATGTGGACTTAAAAAAAATGGAATTAAGATTTATCCAAAAAATAAGTATCTGTCCAAAACAATAAAAATGGCAATTAATTTATAAAAGTAAATAAGATACCGCCGGTCCAATAATGTGGAGCCGGCGGCGTTGAGTTTGTCGTGTTGGTCATCCGTAGATGACCTAGTCGTAGTTGCAGTATTGTAATGTGGGGGATTGTTTCCGTCGTGATTGCTGGTCGCTTGAGTGCCGTTTGCTCTGGCCTTCCTGCTTCTTCTTGGGTTTGAATTTCCTCAGTCCCTCCTTTTTCTCTTTCGCCTCCTGGCGAATCTGTTTTCCGGTCTTGGCGCCGGCAATGGGCTGGCCATTCTTGTGATGTAAGATGCCGTTTTTCCAAAACGATCCCGGATACTGATTGGCTTCCGTGAACCTCGCTTTCCTCTCAAAAGAGATCTTCTTCATGATGTCTCATTCCTCCGTTGGGTTTCTTGCTTCGGACTGGAATATATTATAATTATAGTTGATTTTTGTCAAGACACGGTTAGAGCCAAAACTCTTGTCCAAAGTCCTTTATTATGCTATTATTATTCATAATATAAATAAAGTTTAATTATGAAATTATTCAAAAGAAAGTGGTTTTGGGCGGTTATAATCATCATTATTTTGGTTATCATCGGTGGTGGCTATTATATTTCAACCAAAAATTCAGCCAATAAAGTCGTTTATACTACTGAAAATGCTAAAATTGGCAATATTACTCAAACTGTATCGGCTACTGGCGCGGTAGAGTCAGCTCATGAAATTAGCTTGAATTTTAAAGTTTTCGGTAAAATTACTTATTTGCCAGTCAAGGAAGGCGACACAGTCAAATCTGAACAAGTTCTAGCCAAAATAGATTCTTCATCCGCTAGCACAGTTATTAATCAATATCGAGCCGCCCTTTTGGCTGCCAAAGCTGATTTGGCCAAGACAAAAGCGGGCGCTTCCAGTGAAGATATTAATTTATCTCAAAAGCAATTAGACAAAGCTATTAGTGACTTGAATAGTCTTAAATTGGATTCCGCTTCCCAGCTTAATTCTTTGCGAGAGAAAGCGCTGGATGCCATCAATAATTCAAACCTTTCCTCACAAACCGCTTTGGATAAAGTTTATAATTATTTTCTTAATACTCAAACTACCAGCGGTTTGGTAGTAAGCGATCAAAATAGTTTCAATCAAGTCAGAGACGCCTATTATAATCTTGATAAAAAAATAGATGACACCAAGTCTCTGATTTCTACAGCCAACTCTGCAAAAACTGATGATTCCATAATCAAGGCCTCAGATGGCATCAGAGCTGATATGGCAAAAATAAATAATTTTTTGGATGATGTTTATAATTTGGCAAATTCAATTGTGACTAATACTTCCTATCCGCAAACTACCAAGGATGCTATCAAAACAGATATTAACGTTCAGTCTTCGGCTATTTCTACGGCCATCACGGCTCTCCAGTTAGCTAAGCTTAATTTGACCAATGCTATAAGCAGTTTTAATTCCCAGATTCAGGCCGGACAAAGCAATGTGGAGATTTACACGGCGCAGTTAGCCGTCAAGAAATCCGGTCCGCGCAGTTTTGATATTCAATCGGCAGAAGCGGCGGTGGCTCAAGCTCAGGCCAGGTTGGATGGCGCTATGAGCGATCTTGGCGATTATAGTTTGAAAGCTCCTATTGATGGAAAGATTGTCACGGTTAATTATAATGTTGGAGAACAGACCAGTGCTTCCAAGCCGGTAGTAATTATGCTGAGCAATGAAACTTTTCAGATAAAAGTAGATATTCCAGAATCTGACATTGCCAAAGTAAAGATTGGCGATAAGGTTAAAATAGATCTTGATGCTTTCGGATCAGATCATCCATTTTCTGGGGCAGTTACATTCATTGAGCCAGCCCAGACTACTATCCAAGACGTTATTTATTACAAAACTACAGTTGTCTTTGACAACGATCCTTTGATAAATCAAATTAAGCCGGGCATGTCTGCCAATGTCAGTATTACTACAGCTCAGAAATCAGATGTCTTGTACATCCCGCAAAGAGCCGTGAAAATTAAGGAAATCACTTTGGATCAAAAAGTAGCGGATAAATATGTTGAAGTTTTGGTTTCACTTGGCGTAACTGAGCAGAGAATTGTGACTGTCGGACTCAAGGCCGATGGAGGTTTGGTAGAAATTTTATCAGGTCTTAATGAAGGAGATAAAGTCGTCACCTTTAAGAAATAAATTTTAAATAATCACATGGCTTTGATTGAAATTAAAAATCTGAAAAAGGATTATGTTAATGATGAGGTGGTGACTAGTGTTTTGTTTGGCTTGAATTTCAATATAGAGGAAGGTGAATTTGTGGCAATCATGGGGCCATCCGGATCCGGTAAATCAACTTTGATGCATATTTTGGGATTTTTGGATGTGCTTACTTCTGGCGTGTATAAATTCAAGGACAAGGATGTGAGTAATTTAGATGAAGATCAGTTGGCTCATATTAGGAATGAAGAAGTGGGCTTTGTTTTTCAGGCTTTTAATTTGCTTCCCAGGACTTCCGTTTATGAAAATGTCAAATTGCCTTTGGTCTATAGCAAGGGCAAGAAGAATGAGGACAAATTAGTCAAAGAAGCAATCAAGGCCGTGGGGCTTGATCATAGAGCAGGTAATTTATCCAATCAGCTTTCCGGAGGTGAGAAACAAAGAGTGGCTATTGCCCGAGCGCTGGTAAACAACCCGAGCATAATTTTTGCTGATGAGCCGACAGGAAATTTGGATTCCAAATCCGGTCAGGCGATTATGGAAATTCTGGAAAACTTGAATGAAATGGGGCATACTATCATCTTGGTTACACATGAGACGGACACAGCCAGGCACGCCAAAAGAATTATCAAAATGAATGACGGTTTGATTTCTGATGATTATATTGTCAAGGACAGAAGAACGGCCAAAGACGGGGAATTAATGAAATAAAAATGAGAGTCAAAGATTCCATAAAGCTTTCTATCTCAATTTTGCGGGCAAACAAAGTCCGCACTTTTTTGACTTCCTTGGGAATTATTATTGGCATTGCTTCAGTCATTGTAATCATGTCCGTGGGAGCCGGCGCACAGAGTCTAATTATAAATCAGATCAGCTCACAAGGTTCAAATCTGATTGGAATCCTTCCTGGCGCTTCCGATAAAAATGGTCCGCCATCATCGGTTCTAGGTATTGTAGTGACCACTCTTAAATATGAAGATGCCGTAGCCATAAAAAATCAAATCCCGGAAGTTACGGCCATATCTTCTTATAATTCTGGAGCAGGAACCATTTCTTACCAAAATCAGAAAAGCGATGCCACTTACAATGGTGTGATGGCCGATTATGTGAATGTGGAAGACGCCGAATTACTGATGGGCAGATTTTTTACTCAGGACGAGGAAAAAGGAAATACTAAAGTCGTGGTCATCGGATATTCTGTTTGGCAAGATTTATTTGACGGACAGGATCCCATAGGCAAAAAAATTAAAATTAAAAAAGATTTTTTTGATGTTATCGGGGTTATGAAAGAAAGAGGCACGGTGGCTTTTCAGAATAAGGATAATCTGGTTTTGATCCCGGTTTCTACGGCGCAGAATATTATGCTGGGTATAAATTATGTCAGCGCCATTAGAATGAAAGTTGATAAGTCGGAAAATATTGACAATGTCAAAGAGCAGGTGAGATTGCTTCTTCGGGACAGGCACAATATTGACAGTACCGGAGTGGAGGATTTTTCTATTATGGATCCGCGTGAGACAATTGATATTTTGAAAACAGTCACCGATGCTTTGAGCTTTTTCTTGGCAGCCATTGCTGGCATATCGCTAATTGTCGGAGGCATGGGCGTGATGAACATCATGCTGGCTTCAATTAATGAAAGAATCAGGGAAATAGGCCTGAGAAAGGCGATCGGAGCGCACAAAAGAGATATCGTCCTTCAGTTTCTCTTGGAGTCCATGAGCATCACCATCCTTGGCGGAATATTGGGAATAATTATAGGTGCAACGGTATCATTTCTTATCGCAGTTATTGCTAAGGCTTTGGGATATAATTGGGATTATGTGGTAACTCCAAGTTCTGTATTCTTGGGAATAGGAGTGGCAATTCTTATCGGATTTATTTTTGGCATATATCCTGCGCAGAGAGCATCAAAATTGGATCCCATTGAGGCACTAAGATATGAGTAAGGTATTAAAATATTTTAAGATATGTTTTTAATTAATCTATTATTGCCATTCCGATTAGCCTGGAAGTCTATTATTGCCAACAAAGGCAGAACAATTTTAACGCTCATCGGTATTGTAATTGGCATTGCAGCCGTTATTATTGTTATGTCTGCTGGAGAAAGCTTAAAGGGATTGATTATGGGTCAGATTGACGCTTTTGGCAGTGACATAATACAAATAGAAACCAAAGTGCCTAGTTCTTCAAGCGTAGGCAGTCAAATGTCTATGGCTGAAGGAGTGCAAATTACCACTTTGAAATTATCTGATGCCGAGGTGATTAAAAAATTATCCAATGTCAAAAATTATTATTCTTATGTAATTGGCCAAGCAGTTGTCTCATATTTGGGTGAAAACAAAGTGGTTAATTATATGGGCATTTCCCCGTCGTTTGTGGATATTGATCAGTCCAAGGTGGCCAAGGGAGTATTTTTTACTCAGGAAGAAGATAATTCTTTGGCGAGAGTTGTAGTTTTGGGATCCAAGGTGGCGGAGAAATTATTTGCTGATTCCGATCCCATTGGTCAGCAAGTAAAAATTGGCAAAAATAAATTTATGGTCATAGGAGTTTTGGCTGAGCGAGGCGGGAGCTTTGGATTCAGTTTTGATGACATTGCCTATATCCCCATTCAGACAGCGCAAAAATTAATGCTGGGAATTGACCATGTCATGGCTATAAGCGCTCAAGTCAAGGATTCTTCCTTGCAAGATGACACCGCTGATGAAATAATCGCTCTTCTTCGGGATAGGCACGATATCACCGATCCCAAAGATGATGATTTCCAAGTGACGACTATGCAACAGGCCAGGGAAATGATTGATACTATTTTCGGCGGAATTACTCTGCTTCTAGTAGCTCTAGCTGGAATTTCGCTTCTTGTCGGTGGTATTGGCATCATGAATATTATGTATGTTTCAGTGACAGAAAGGACTTTTGAGATAGGACTCAGAAAATCCATAGGCGCGAAAAGAGGGCAGATACTTTGGCAGTTTTTATGGGAGGCAGTTTTTGTAACTAGCATCGGGGGAGTTATCGGAGTAGCGATAGGAGCTTTGGTGTCGTTTATTGTTATGGTGGTGGCCGGACAATTAGGCTTTACTTGGACTTTCAGTCTTCCGCTTCAGGCAGTGGTAATCGCTTTTGTTTTTTGTGCCGGAGTAGGACTTATTTTTGGATATTTCCCGGCCAAGAAAGCGGCCAAGATGGATCCGATTAACGCCTTAAGAAAAGAGTAGATGATTATTGCTATCAATAAACCAAAAGGGCCTTCTTCATTTCAAATGATAGGACAAATTAGGAAAATAACCGGAATCAGGAAAATTGGGCACGCCGGAACGCTGGACCCACTGGCCTCGGGAGTTTTGGTGGTGGCTATTGGTCGGGAGTCTACCAGGCAGATATCGCAAATTGTAGAAAAGGAAAAAGAATATGTGGCCAAGATAAAATTTGGATTAACCAGCTCAACTGATGATGAGGCTGGAGAGAAAAAAATAATTAGCGCGAGAAAGCCAAGACTAGAAGAAATAGAAAAAATCATCCCTAAATTTTTGGGCAATATAAAACAAGTTCCTCCGCAATTTAGTGCCATAAAAATAAAAGGTAACAGGGCATATCAGATGGCCAGAGCCGGACAAATAGTGAAATTTAGGGAGAGATTTGTAGAAATAAAGAATATTGAAATTTTAAATTATAAATATCCATATTTAAATATAAAAGTAACCACTGGTCCCGGGGCTTATATCCGTTCTTTGGCCAGAGATATCGGTCAAAAATTGAAAGTGGGAGCTTATATGGCCGAGTTGCAAAGGACCAGGGTGGGTGATTACAAAATAGAAGATTGTCTTCCTTTGAGTAAGATTAAAGAATCAATGAAAAATTTTAATTTGATTAAATCAATTTCGGCAGGTGATATAGGTGTTATGTCGACAGATACCATTTACGGTTTGATGGGGCTGGCCTTGAACAAAAAAGTTGTTCAACGAATATACAAAGTCAGGAAACGCAGTCCGGAGAAACCGTTTATAATTTTAATCAGCTCCATTGAAGATTTGGGTCTTTTTGGTATTAAAATCAACGCCGAAGAAAAGGCTGTTTTGGAAAAGTTTTGGCCGGGTAAAATTAGTATAATTTTGCCTTGTAAGAGTTCAAAATGGCAATATTTACATCGGGGCACCAAGGGGTTGGCTTTCAGATTGCCAAAGAAGCCGTCGCTAATTAATATTCTCAAACAAACCGGACCTTTGATTTCTACCAGCGCCAATCCGGAAGGTGAGGTTCCGGCCAAAACCATTGCTGAGGCCAAGAAGTATTTTGGTCACGAGGTGGATTTTTATGTTTCTGGCAAAAGCAATTCGGAGCCATCTACCTTGGCACAACTCCAAAGTAACGGCGAATTGGTTGTGCTTAGACAAGGTGCAGTAAAAATCAATTAATTGCCAATTTTTATCTTTGTTGGTAAAATATTGCCATATGAGTTTATCAATCCTATTAATTTATCTTTTGGCTATTGGTGGAGGTTTTGCGCTGTCCGTTTTTTTTGTGCCGTTAGTTATTAAATTTGCATATAAATTTAATGTAGTTGATAATCCTCAGACGGCAGAGCGGAAAATCCACACCAAATTGACGCCACTGATGGGAGGTACGGCCATATTTATGGCTGTTTGGATTTTGGTTTTGGTGTTTAATTATTTTCATTTAGCTAATTTTTCCAAAATTCCCGATAGCTATTTGTGGGGAGTATTTATCGGATCGGCTTTGATTATTATTGGAGGATTTTTGGATGATAAATATAATCTCAAGCCGTGGCAACAAATAATTTGGCCTATAGCCGCTGCAATTTGCGTGCTTGTTTCCGGTATTAGAATTACTTATATCACCAATCCCATCGGCGATATCAACAGCGCGATTATCTTTTTCACGCCGATTATTGGAATAATAGTTTCCTTTTTTTGGTTAATGGGTATGATGTATACGGCTAAATTTCTTGATGGCCTTGACGGTTTATTGTCTGGAATTTCGGCTATTGCCAGTTTATCAATATTTTTTGTCAGCATGAGATGGGATGTGGCCATGTCTGCAACCGGCATGTGGGCCTTGATTTTATTTGGCGCTTTGATGGGATTTCTCCTATTTAATTGGACACCAGCCAAAATTTTTCTAGGCGAAGGAGGCAGTGTTTTTTTGGGATTTATGTTGGGAGTGCTTTCCATTATTTCCGGATCCAAAATTATCACTACTTTGCTTGTTATTGGCATTCCGGCTTTGGACGTCTTGTGGGTTATTATTCAAAGATTAGTGCACAAAGAATCCCCATTTTCACATGCTGATAGAAAACACTTGCATTATAAATTAGTGGATTATGGTTTTTCCAAAAGAGGAGCGGTTATTTTTTTATATTTGGTTTCCCTGGTATTTGCGCTCGTTGCTCTGGTGGGCGATGGAGGATTTAGTAAATTGATCGGGTTGGTTTCACTTATTGTGGTTATGATAATTTTGCTTGCTTTGATATATTTCAAAACTCGCAAAAATACAGATTCCAAGTCATTATAAAACAACAATGACATGAGATATTATAATTAAATGTAGGTTTTGTGCGAGGAAATCAGGTTAAGATGGGGCATGGTTAGAAATATTGACAAAAATAGGATTTTAGTTTAAAATATCATTAATTGTTAAATAAAGCATATAACTATGAAATTAGCTGTAATCAAAACAGGCGGAAAGCAATATCTAGTCAAGGAAAGCGATAAGCTCAAAATTGAAAAACTAGAGGCTCAGGCTGGTGACAAAGTAGAATTTGAGACTTTGATGATCTCCGATGGCGATAACCTTGAAATTGGTACTCCATTGCTAGAAACAAAAGTGTCTGCCACTGCCATTAAGCAGGGAAGATTGAGAAAGGTTACTGGCATCAAGTATAAGCCGAAAACCAGGCAATCCAAGAGATTTGGCCATAAACAATATTTCACAGAAGTTGAAATTGCAAAGATATAACTCTCTCATAAAAAAATCCTTCGAAGTGAAGGATTTTTTTATTTAAATTTCTTTTCTGTCGGTTAGGGCGTTTTCAAGTGTGGCTTCGTCGGCGTATTCTAGATCGGCGCCCATAGGTAGTCCGCGAGCTAGGCGGGTAATTTTCAAGTTAGGAATTTGTTTAAATAATTTAAGCAAGTACATAGAAGTGGTCTCTCCTTCAATATCAGGATTGAGAGCTAGGATGATTTCTTTTACTTCATCTTTTTTTATCCTCTCCAGCAGTTCTCGTATTTTGATTTTGTCCGGAGTGATATTCTCAATGGGGTTAATGTAGCC
>JBAZBX010000025.1:0-8901 GCA_041671305.1 Patescibacteria group bacterium | reverse complement strand
ATCTGAAGTGGCAAAACGACCTCCATCAAGAGGAACCATAGGTCGCAGATCCGGTGGAATTATTGGAACAACCGTCAAAATCATCCATTCCGGCCTAAGATTATTTTTTATTAAATTATTAAAAAATTTAACTCTGCGGATTAATTTTTCTTTTTTGGCCACGGTAGCATCCACGATTTGAGCTTCCAATCCTTTGACCGTCTCTTCTATATTTATTTTGGAAAGCAGTTCTCTGACAGCTTCAGCTCCGATGCCCGCTTCAAAAATATGACCATATTTAAGAGACAATTCATGGAAATTATGCTCGGAAATAATTTTCATTGGCCTAATTTCTTTGAGCTCGCCTTCTGCCAACTGCATAGTAGCTTCCAACTCCTTGATCTTTTCTTCTTTTTGTCTGGCCAAATTTTCCAAGCCATTTTCTAATTCATCATCCTTGGCCTTTTCTTTGAGTTGCTCTTCTTTTTTCTCAAATTCGCTTTCAATTTGCTTGCGATATTGCTTGTACTCGGCCTTGATTTGAGCGACGGCTTCAGCTTTTAATTCTTCATTAACATTAATAATGATAAAATCTGCAAAATAAATAACCTTTTCCAATGATTGAATGGAGATATCCAAGGCCAAACCAATTTTGGAAGGCACGCCTCGCAAAAACCAAATATGAGAAACGGGAGCACACAAATCAATATGCCCCATTCTTTCACGTCTGACAATTGATCTAGTAACTTCTACTCCGCATTTATCGCAAACAATGCCTTTGTATCTGATTTTCTTGTATTTTCCGCAATAACATTCCCAATCCTTGATAGGGCCGAAAATCTTCTCGCAAAATAAACCCTCTTTCTCAGGTTTCTGAGTTCTATAGTTGATTGTTTCCGGCTTGGTTACTTCACCGTGAGACCACTTATGGATATCGTCCGGCGAGGCTAAACGTAGCCTGATAGCGTTGAAAAAATTAAAATCTTTTTCTATAATCATATATTTATATGGGATGCAATGAATTTATGAATTTGCTATTTTTTCATCATCAACTTCACCAATAACTCTTTCGCCGTCAAGAAGTTCTACATTGAGAGCCAAGCCCTTGAGTTCCCTGACCAAAACATTGAAACTTTCTGGAATATATAGGCTAGTAATTGGTTCGCCCTTAATAATTGATTCGTAGGCTTTGGAACGACCAACCACATCATCTGATTTGATAGTCAAGATTTCCTGCAAAGTATGAGCCGCGCCATAAGCTTCCAATGCCCAAACTTCCATTTCTCCAAATCTTTGTCCACCAAATTGAGCCTTGCCTCCGAGAGGTTGCTGAGTGATAAGAGAATATGGACCGATTGATCTCTGATGAATCTTGTCTTCAACCAAATGATTTAACTTAAGCATATAGACATATCCTACCGTAGTCTTCTTGTCAAAAGGATCTCCAGTTCTACCGTCAATCAATTGAATTCTTCCATCTCTGGGGAATCCAGCTTTTTCTAATTGTTCTCTGATGGTTTCTTCTTGGATGCCATTAAAGACCGGAGTGGCTGCTTTGTATCCCAAAGCCTGAGCCGCCAAGCCCAAATGAGTTTCCAAAATTTGTCCCAAATTCATACGAGAGACAACGCCCAATGGAGAAAGAATAATATCAACCGGAGTGCCGTCTTCCAAATGAGGTAAATCCTCAACATGAACAACCCTGGAAATAACACCTTTGTTACCATGACGTCCGGCCATCTTATCTCCAACCTGGACTTTTCTAAGTGATGCAACAGTAATTTGGATCATCTTGATCATGCCAGCAGGAAGTTTATCGCCATTTTCACGAGAGAAAATTTTGATATCAATAACTTTGCCGGATGAACCGTGCTCTAAATACAATGAAGAATCTCTAACGTCTCTAGCCTTTTCACCAAAAATAGCTCTGAGTAATTTTTCTTCAGCGGATAATTCTGTTTCTCCTTTCGGCGTAATTTTTCCACAAAGAATATCACCAGATCTGACATTAGCGCCAATTCGTACAACTCCTTCTTCATCCAAATCTTTCAATTTTTCTTCGCTAACATTTGGGATATCAGAGGTAACCACTTCAGGGCCAAGCTTTGTCTCACGAACTTCGCAAACATAATTTTCTATATGAATTGAAGAATATCTATCTTGCTGAACTAATCTTTCAGAAATAATAATAGCATCTTCATAGTTGTATCCCTGCCAAGGCATGAAAGCAACTAAGATGTTTTGTCCCAAAGCTAATTCACCATGATCTGTGGAAGGTCCGTCAGCCAAAACCTCATCTTTTTCTATGTCTTGTCCTTTGCTGACAATCGGCTTCTGATTGATGCAAGTAGAAGCATTGGATCTGACATATTTATTTAATTTATAAGTATCAATTTTATTTTTGATATTAAGAACTTCAATCTTATCGCCACTAACTCCGATAATTCTGCCTTTTTCTTTGGCCAAAACCACATGACCACTATCATGAGCCGCCTTGCCTTCTATGCCAGTACCCACGAATGGCGCTTGAGGCCTGATCACGGAAACAGCTTGACGTTGCATGTTTGTTCCCATAAGAGCACGAACAGCATCATCATGTTCCAAGAAAGGAATTAGCGATGTAGCAATAGACACAATCTGATTGGAAGCCACGTCCATGTAATCAATATTTTCTACGGTAGTAACTGTTGGATTAAGTTTTACTCTGGCCGGCAATTTTTCATCCAAAAAATAACCATCTTTGTCTTTTCTGGTAGTATATGGAGTGGTAGTGGCCTTGCTTTCTTCAAAAGCGTCAAGATAAACAACTTCATCAGAAATTCTGGCTTTGCCGTTTTTCTCTTTGATAATTTTGTAATATGGCGTTTCAATAAATCCAAAATCATTGACTCTGGCATAAGTCGCCAAATGTCCAACCAAACCAATGTTTGGACCTTCAGGAGTAGCAATAGGACAAATTCTACCATAGTGAGTCTGATGCACATCACGAACTTCAAATCCAGCTCTTTCACGTGACAAGCCACCAGGACCCATAGCAGATAATCTTCTCTTGTGTTCCAACTCGGCCAATGGATTTACTTGATCCATGAATTGAGATAACTGGGATGACATGAAAAATTCTTTCACCACAGAAATCACTGGTCTGGCATTTATAAGTTTAGAAGGAGTAAGAGATGTGATATCCATAGTGCTCATTCTATCTCTGATAATTCTTTCCATTCTCGCTAATCCGATTCTGAATTTATTCTGAACCAATTCTCCGGCGGCCCTAATTCTTCTGTTGCCCAAGTGATCAATATCATCTGAAGGATCCTGGGTATTATTTAATCTGATAATTTCTTTCAAAATATTTACAATATCTTCCCTAAGCAAGACTCTGAATTCTTTGTTAATAGGCAAATCTTGTTCAAATCTTTGATTGAGCTTATATCTTCCGACAGGACCGAAATCATATCTGGAAAAATTAAAAAACATATTATCAATCAACTGCTTAGCATTATCCGGAGCAGCCAAATCGCCTGGTCTGATTCTCTTATACACTTCAATCAAGCCTTCTGATTCATTGCGGGAAGCATCTTTCTTGAGCGTAGCTTCAATATATTTAGCATTGGGATTATTGTCAGAATCTTTGAATAATTCCAAAATTTGTTCATCGGTAGAAAAGCCGAAAGCGCGAAGAAGCGCCGTAGCGGCCACTTTTCTTTTTCTGTCAATCTTCACCCAGATAACCTTGTTGTTGTCGGTTTCAAATTCCAACCAAGACCCACGATTAGGAATAATCTTGGCGCCGTACAAATTCCTGTCATTACCTTCTTGGCTAGAGAAAAAAATTCCCGCTGATCTAATCAGCTGGGATACGATAACTCTTTCAATTCCATTAATAATAAAAGTTCCTCTATCTGTCATTAGAGGAAAATCTCCCAAATAAATTTCTTGCTCAATGCTCTGATCCGTTTTTTTGTTGAGCAACTTCACGTTGACTCTAAGCGGAGCTTCAAAGCTGACATTTTTCTCCTTGCTAGAGACTTCATCAAATTTCGGCTCGTCCAAAAAGTAGTTGCAGAAATGGATTTCCAAATCTCTGCCGATAAAATCAGTAATGGGCGATACTTCGTCAAATAATTCTTTCAAGCCTTCATCCCAAAACCACTTGTATGATTTTTTCTGAAGCTCGATTAAATCAGGTAATTCCAAAAAATTCTTAACATCGGAGAAAAATATTCTATTGTCCCCTAAATTTGTTTGTTTAGACATAAAAAAACTTCCCATTTCATCCTTAGTTCCGTATTTTTGGCACGAAACCAGAAATGAGTTTATTATTTTAGTTAAGTTGTAATTACTTTAATGCCCACGTACGCAAGGAAATTACTTAATCCTGTTGTATTCGAATGACAGGATTAATTAATAAGCGATTGCTATTATATTAACAGAAAATTAATTCAAAGTCAACACTAATTAAAGAAAAAAGTATTAAAAAGTCAATATTATTTAATTTTTGTTTAAATTTAAATTAAAATAACAAAAATAAGTTACCCCTAACTATAAATTCGTGGCAACAATATAAACAAGTAATCCCAAATTTATCCACAGATAATTAAAAATCTTAATAAAAAACGGTCTTGAATTTTTTATTTTTTTGTTTAATAGCCAATTGTCCTGATTTTATTGATTTTTCAATAATTCTCTAACCACTTCTCTTTCATCCCAGGCAATCTTTTTGCCGTTGGCCACACAAATAGCCTGCTCGCAACCTTTGCCCGTCAAAAGCACCAAATCACCTTTTTTGGCTAAACTTAAGGCAAATTTGATGGCTTCCCGCCGATCTTCAATTTTAAACAAATTTTCGCCCAAAACCTTGCCACTAGAGAGGCCTCCTGAGGCCACTTGATCAATTATAAGGCGTGGATTATCGTCATATGGGTCTTCATTGGTAATTACCAGGTAATCGGCATTCTGAGCCGAAATTTGGCCCAAAACAGGCCTTCTAGATGTGTCTCTACCGCCCCCACAAGAGCCTAGGACGTGAATAATCTTACTACCCGCCGAAACTACGCTATGTAACTTAAGATTTTCAAACATTTTGGTCATACTATCGGGTTCTGGAGCGTAATCCACCAAAACCTTGAAATCCTTTGCCTCCTCTACAAATTCCATTCTTCCAGGCATGTTTGTCACTTTTTCCAAAGATTTTTGGCAAGTTTCCATATCTATGCCCTGAGACAACGCCACTGATATAGCCGATAAAGAATTATAAATATTGAATTTTCCCAGCAATTTGAGATCAAAATCATTGCCCTGAACCATAAACTTAGTGCCGTCATGATGGTAACTGATATTTTCCGCCCTGAGATATGGCATATTCCCCAATAACTGATTTTCGCCCAGGCCATATGCTTTCCTTTCATCCACTTTGAAATCCAAAAAGTCCTTGGCATGTTCATCATCGGCATTGGCCACGATAACTTTCTTGATTTCCCTGTTGTGAAGCGTTTTGTGATTGTCGGTTTCAAGTTTGGCAAACAATTTCAACTTGGCTTTTTTGTAATTTTCAAAACTGCCGTGCGATTCAATATGCTCCGGCGCCAAATTAGTGAAAACGCACACATCATAGTGTATGCCCAGGTGACGAAACTGTCTGATGCCCTCTGAAGACGTCTCAATCACGGCATAACTGCATCCCGCCTTGACCATTCTTCTAAGCAAACCCTGCAGAGCAAACCGCCCCAGCATAGTCATCTTTTTGTCATTGAGCCACTCCTTATCCGCCACCTTAAAAATAGCCGTGGAAGTGATGCCGACTTTGTATCCCGCTTCTTCCAAAATTTTTCCAATCAGAATGGCGGTAGTGGATTTGCCGTTGGTACCGGTAACTCCGATAACGATCATTTTCTCAGATGGACGGCCGTAAATTATATTTGCCAAAACAGCCAGAAATTTATGATAATTTTGGAGCAGTGATTGGGGAATTAATTTTTTTATTAATGCTTTCATATCCATTAAATTTTATTCATCTTATCATTTTATCCATTTTTCTTCAATTGCCAAAATTTACAGATAAATATATAATGATTCCATGTCATACCTTCATCAAATAATCGCCCTGCTGGGTCAATTCGCCATCGCCACCACATCATTCCTAGGATATCCTGGAATTTTTGTGCTTATGGTAATGGAAAGTATGATCATACCTATTCCCTCGGAAGCAGTTTTGCCGTTTGCCGGATTCCTAGTTCAAACCGGAAAATTTAATTTTTGGCTTGTCTTGTTTTTTGCTTCACTGGGCAGTTTAACGGGTTCTCTTATCTCTTACTACATGGGTCTTTATGGCGGAGACAAATTAGTCAAAAAATGGGGCAAATATGTTTTCTTGGATGAGGCTGATCTGATCAAGACCGAAAACTGGTTTAAGAAACGAGGCGAAGTCACGATTTTTATCGCCAGATTCGTGCCGGTCGTAAGGCATTTAATCTCCATCCCAGCCGGAGTAGGCAGAATGGATTTGAAAAAATTTATTTTTTATAGCGTTGTCGGTGCCACGCTCTGGAACGGCTTCTTAATTTATGTGGGAACACTTCTAGGCAAGCATTGGGAACTGCTCCAAAGATACAACAAATATATTTCTCTGCCTGTTGTTATCATAATTACTTTGGGCATTGTTTACTTCATCTTCAAACACATCAAAGACAAGAAAAAATCCAGCAAGATATAAAAACAAAATTACCGACTCGCCCATCTTTGCGAGTCGGTAATTTTTATTCTTTAATTTTTTGATAAATATTTGAGAGCTTCCTTGACTCTTTCTCCCACATCTTCCGCTTGGCACTGCGTCAAAGCTTCCTTGACCTGTGCCGGCTGATAGCCAAGTCCGATAAGGGCTTCAAACGCATCGCCGAAACGAGCATCCCATTGCGACGAACCGAGTTCTGCGCCACCTAATTTATCTTTGAGTCCCAAAACTATTTTCTGCGCCGTCTTAGCGCCCAATCCTGACACCTTACTCAACACCTCGTCATTTCCGGTCTGCACCGCCTTGGTCAAATCCTCAACTTTGGCTTTGCGAAGTATGTCCATGGCCGACTTCGGACCGATGCCAGAAATGGAAATTAATAATTCAAAAAAATTAAGCTCTTCCTGCGAAGAAAATCCGTATAAATCCAAAGCTGTTTCCGCCACCTGAGTAAAAATATATAATTCCAAATCATCCTGCTTGCCCGCCATAGCCTTGGCGGAGGAGGGTTGGTCTGTAAAAATTTTATCCAGGACATATACTTTGTATCCCACACCATTTACATCAATAATAAGATAATTATCTTTTTTGATAAGACTGGATTTAAAAATCAATTTTCCGCGAAGATAAGCAATCATGTTATATTTGTTTTTTTCTAATTATTCCCCAATCAATTTTAATTTTTCTAGATAACTCAAAGCTGTAAATTTCCTGCGTTCCGCCATGAACTTCCGACAATTTTTCACCCTTAGAATTGACAAATTCCTTTACCCTTATCCTATAACAATCTTTGGGCGTAAGCAATTCTAATTCATCGCCTGCTCTTAGCATGTTGTGCGGTTTGAAATAAATCGTCTTACTCTTGACTTCAATCACTTCTCCCACAAATTGCCAATCGCTAACTTGCTTGGAAGTCTTGAACTCCTGCCTTTTAATTCCTTCATTGCCAAGCAAAAACCCCGTGGTATATCCGCGATTATCAATTTTCTGCAACTCAATCTTGGCGGATTTAAGCTTAGCTTTATTATTTAAATTATCCAAGGCCAGACGATAAGCCTTTGAAACCACAGCCACATAATAATGACTTTTGGTTCGGCCTTCAATTTTTATGGAAACAACTCCGGCCTTTTTCAATTCTGCCAAATAATCAATCAGGCATAAGTCCTTGGAATTCAAAATATAAATTCCCTTCTCATCTTCTTCCAAAGGAATCATCACGCCTGGCCGAAGCGGCTCTTCCATATATAGTTTATAATTCCACCGGCAAGGCTGAGTGCACGAGCCTTCATTGGCGCTACGATTATTGAGCCAAGCCGAGAGATAGCACCGTCCGGAATAACTCATGCACATGGCACCATGGACAAAAATTTCCAACTCCATCTTGGGCGCTTGATGATGTATCTCCCTGATATCTTCCAAAGTCGCTTCCCGACCCAGGATAATTCTCTTCACGCCATTTTTCTGCCAAAATTTTACGGCTTCGTAATTTAAAGTATTGGCCTGAGTGGAGAGATGAATAGCGATTTTCGGCAAATATTTTTTGACTAGTTGAAGCACTCCCGGGTCAGACAAAATAATGGCATCTGGCCTTATCTTGCTAATATGTTTGAGAAATCGTGGCAGTAAATCAATCTGCTTGTTGTGCGCAAAAATATTTACGGTCACATAAACTTTTTTCTTGAGCTGGTGAGCATAACCAATTCCCTCCCGGAGAGTTAGCAGATCAAAACCGGTTTTGGCGCGCAGAGAAAAATCCGGCAAACCCAAATACACGGCATCGGCGCCATAAGCATAAGCATATTTAAGTTTTGAGAGATCTCCCGCCGGCGCGAGAAGCTCAAGATTTAATTTCCTAGACATTTATTTTATTTAACTTACTTGAAATTTTTAAATACGGCTTTGGCGAGGCCAGCCCGCCGGCGCGAGAAGCTCCAATTTATAGTTATTTTTCATAAGACTAAATATTGTCTAAATTCTGCATTATTAAATTAAATCCCTTGGCCACCTTGACAAACAACTACTAATACGCTATAATATTCTCTGTGACCTTTTGTACAAACCAGAAATTCTCGTCATCTTGATGAGAAAAAACAGAAAGGAGTGAGACGGAAATAGACATGCACAGGCTTCACGATAGAAACTATGACCCTCGCTGCCACACTGATGTAGCGACTCCAGCCGTACTGAAACTCATG
>JBAZBX010000024.1:0-10851 GCA_041671305.1 Patescibacteria group bacterium | reverse complement strand
GAAAATCCTATCAGAATTGCGCCATCTGATAATTCCGCCAAAGTTTTGGCCAAAGTCTTTATGCCCTCTTCGTTTTTACCTATTGTCTCAAGTGTATTTTCAATTATTTTTTTGTGCTTGGAATTAATTTCTCCAGAGACTACAAAATTTTCCAAATAAAAGGCATAACCTGCTAAAGTCGGAATTCTACCAGCTGAAGTGTGGGGCTGAAAAATATATCCATTTTCTTCCAGCTCGGCCATATCATTTCTAATGGTGGCCGAACTCAAATCACCAAAATATTTTTCCGCAATAACACCCGATCCTACGGGAGCGGCAGAATTGATATATTCCTCAACAATTACCATTAATAATTTTTTTTGTCGCTCGTCCATTTTATCTATATTTAGCTAATATCATTTGTTAGCACTCTCATTACTTGAGTGCTAATATAAATATATAATGTTTCAAATTAGTTGTCAAGAGTAATAAACAAAAAAAACGACCTCTTTGCGTAAAACGTACCGCAAAAAGGCCTCAATGACTTAAACGATCCAACTGTTGCAGAGTCAGGGCCACTGCCTGATATTCCCTATTTTTCCCTTTTTCTACCAGATTACTATCCAAATAATACTTAAAAAGAGAAAAAAACATTCCCTGTAATCCCCTCTTTTCTATTATTCCTATGATACGAAGACGCATTTTATGAGCCCTGAGAATGTCTATCTGATCACTCAATGGCACCAGACTCATAAATGCATCCAAGGCAGGCATCACATCCCCTACGCTCATATCAGAACGTAAAAGAGGATGACAAAGCTTGGGCTTGGACTTTCCTCCTAGTTTTGACTTCTTCATAAGTCAACCCTCCCTATGTTTGTAAAAATCTAAATATAATAAAAGTACACTACGACTAATGTAGTGTAAATTTAAAAAAATAGCAAGCTTAGATTATTTTACTAGCTGGGGGACATCAAGTTATCGCTGTCCAAAATATTAAGATTAGGAATAACATTGACAGAGTCGGCATTGGAAATTGGATTATTCCAAAATATTTCCACTTTTCTGTTTTCGCCGGATTTAAATGAATTCAAAACAATATGATTTATTCCCGAGATAGAACCGCCATTCATGAGTAAAATCTGTAAATCAACTTCCCAGTAACTATAAGCGGAGTCGTTCTTAATAGTAAACGAGACTTTTGTGGGATCAGTAGACTTAGATGCCTTGGCGATATCTACGCTATCCACTACAAATCGCATCATTTTATTTTGAGTAAGAGCAAAATTTTCTACTTTCAACAAAGATAAATCTTTCATTTCCAAATTGGCCTGAGAGGAAGTCTTGCTAAGATCCATCAGATACTTGCTTTCTCCAGGCAAAACAAATCCGTTGCGAAAATCGTTTTCGGTTGAGCTGGGCGTGGTAAATCTATATTTAAACTGAGTCAGCCAATTATTGTTTGGATTGCTGGCTTGCACTAAATAATCATATTTCTCTCCTGCATTCATCACCGTCATCTCAGATATGGCGAGTTGTCGTGGAGCAATTTGCTCTATGGCCGGCAAAGACGCATCAGAAGTAAATAACATCGCTTGCACGCTTTGTTGGATTGATTGATAAGTGATGACGAAGACAACCAACTGCCAAATTACATACAACCACACCAAACCGGCGATGACAGCCAAAATTATTTTCCATGCCTTACGCAAAGACAACTTATGGGTTATATACCAATAACTAAATTTTAATTGCTTATCGGTAAGATTTGTTGTGGAAGTATTATCCATATATAAATATTATAACATAAAAAGATAAAAGTTAGAAAATATTAAAATATACCCATGTTTACACCCATATTTCTCTTGCCTAAAACCCCAAAAAATGATAAAATAGTATCAACTGGTGGATAACTAAAATAAACTTAAACTATTATAAATTAGCTAAAATATGGCAAAAACTAGCACCAATAAAGCCAAGAAAAATGAGGGCGCTTACGGAGCAGATCAAATTCAAGTTCTGGAAGGTCTGGAGCCTGTCAGAAAGCGTCCGGGAATGTATATCGGCAATACCGCCGAAACCGGATTGCATCATTTAATATGGGAAGTAGTGGACAATAGTATTGATGAAGCTATGGCCGGATATTGTGATGTCATTAAAGTTAAGCTACTTCCTGATGGCATAATCTCTGAAGAGGATAACGGCCGTGGCATACCTGTAGACAAGCACAAAGCCACTGGAGTATCTGCTTTAGAGACAGTTTTAACTACCTTGCATGCCGGAGGCAAATTCGGCGATAGTGGGTATAAAGTTTCTAGCGGTCTCCATGGCGTAGGTGTCTCCGTGGTAAATGCTCTCTCTACCTATATGAAAGCCGAAGTTAAAAGAGACAATAAACTCTGGATGCAAGAATACAAAATCGGAAAGGCTCAGAAGCCAGTCAAAGCAGTCGGTCCGGCCAAGGGCAATGGAACCAAAATTACTTTCAAAGCTGATGAATCCATTTTTTCTGTAACTGAATATAATCTACAAACAGTTTTGGATCATTTGAGGCAACAAGCCTACCTAACCAAGGGAATTAAAATTATTGTCTGCGATGAAAGATCATCCAATGAAATTGAACATCTTTGCTACCAATTTTATTTTGAAGGCGGAATCAAATCATACATCAAGCACATCAACCATTTAGTGGAACCAAAACATTCCAATATTTTTTATGTTGAGAAGGTAGCTGAGGATATTAATGTAGAGATTGCTTTGCAATACACCAATGAATATAACGAGACTTTGATGGCTTTTGCCAACCATGTCTATAATCCAGAGGGCGGGATGCATGTGGTAGGATTTAGAACAGCACTTACCAGAACTATCAATAGCTTTGCACGAAAAGGCAACTTCCTCAAGGAAAAGGATCCCAATCTTACTGCCGAGGATGTTAGAGAGGGCTTAACTTGTGTCATATCCATTAAATTGGGCGAACCCCAGTTTGAGGGCCAAACCAAGGCTAAATTAGGCAATATAGAAGCTAGATCGGCCGTAGACAAGGTTATGTCCGATGCCTTTACCACCTATCTTGAAGAAAATCCTCGGGATGCCGAGGCTATTATGGGAAAGTGTATTTTGGCTGCTAGAGCCAGAGTGGCTGCTAGAGCCGCCAGAGAAACCGTTCTCCGCAAAGGCGTGCTTGATGGATTTGCTTTGCCTGGAAAATTAGCCGATTGCTCCTCCAAAGATCCCCTGCTTTCCGAGTTATTTATTGTTGAGGGAGATTCTGCCGGCGGTAGTGCCAAACAAGGACGCGATAGAGAATTTCAAGCCATATTGCCACTCAGAGGTAAAATTTTAAATGTAGAGCGAGCCAGATTAGACAAAATGCTTGCCAACAATGAAGTTAAGTCGTTAATTATCGCCATGGGCACCAATATTGGAGAACAGTTCACTATCGGCGATCTTAGGTATGACAAGATTATTATTATGACTGATGCTGACGTAGACGGATCTCATATCAGCACCCTACTTCTAACCATATTCTACAGACATTTCCCTGAATTAGTGAAGCAAGGACATATCTATGTGGCTCAACCACCGCTATACCGTATCCAGATTGGCAAGGATGTGCGTTGGATATATACAGATGAGGAATTAAATAGCACTAGAGAAATTATGGTTGAAATTGCCCAAAAGAACAAACCCTCCTCCGCCAAGGCTACGACGGGCAAGGCCAAAGAAGAGGCGGCCGAAGCAGAAGATGCAGAATCTAGCGAAGACAGCGAAGCCGGGGTGGCTGTCGTGGAAGAATTTGGGGGAATCAAAATTAATATTCAAAGATACAAAGGTCTTGGTGAAATGAATCCTGACCAACTTTGGGATACCACCATGGATCCAACCAAGCGTAAAATGAAAAGAATTACCGTTGAAGATGTTGAGAAGGCCGATGAAACTTTTGATATTTTGATGGGAAGCGATGTGGCTCCTCGTAAGAGATTTATTCAAACTCATGCCAAGAACGTAAAGAATTTAGATATCTAAAATAGAATAAAAAAATAATCCGCAATTGCGGATTATTTTTTTATTTTGAGGTTTTAATTATGATTTTAGTTTTTCAAAAAAAGAATCAATGCATTTTTTTGCCTCCTCTAATGTTTTATAACTACTATTTTTGAAATTCGTATTACCACTAATCATGGCTGATAACTTTTTATTTTCCTGTTTTCTATATAGGCACAATATCTTTTTGCCTATGTTTTCTGCTTTACAAATTTCATATCCGACACCAAGTGACGGAGTAGAAACTTCTGCGACTATAACAGTGGACTCCCTAATCCAAGAAATATCCCGATTATATATTTTTTCCGCCAAACCGTTTTCGCCAAGATAGCTGAGATTTTGGTCGCCTATATGTTCTGTCAAAACTTGGCCATATTTTGCAAGATGTTGAATCAATTGAAGATATAACTTTTTATCATCTCTTCCGCCACGAATTGAACCAGCAAAATAGATTTTCATATTTTGATTTAATATCCTATTCAATATGTATAATCTTGCATTTAAGCTTGCCAGCAGGAACATTCAATTCAAATTCATGGCCAAGCCCCTTGCCAATAAACGCCTGACCCAAAGGAGAATCATTGGATATTTTACCCTCTCCTGGATTAGCTTCGCTATGGCCAACGATGGTATATTTTAATTTCATGCCATTATCACAAGACGCGTGAACAGTAGAGCCGATGGAAACGGCATCTGTCTTTTTACTCGCCTTTATAATCAAAGCGTTTTTAATTAAATATTCAAGTTCCTGAATTCTACCCTCAATAAAACTTTGTTTTTCTCTAGCGTCATGATATTCGGCATTTTCTGACAGGTCACCCAATTCTCTAGCTCTAGCAATCCTTTCAATCACATCAGGCCTTTCAACCTTGATTAGCTGCTCTAATTCAATTTTTATTTTTTCCAAACCTTCTTTGGAAATATAGCTATCTTTCATGTTTTAATTTTATTTAATGAAATTAAAAATTACCCCTCTGATAAAATATTTTATTTTTATTATAGATAAAAGGATACCATATGCCGTAATTACTGTCAAGACTTTGGCCTTATTTCTTGCGGGTAAACCAATAATTAATTATATCCTTGGCGATAGGAGCGGCAATGCTACTGCCCTCTCCTCCCTGCTCCACCAAAACCGTAATACAGAAGTTGGGGTTATTATATGGAGCGAAAGCAGTAAACCAGGCATGATTGGGTTTTGTGGTGTTCCATTGAGCGGTTCCAGTCTTGCCAGCCACTTCCACTGGTAAAGCAGACAAACTGCGCGCGGATCCGGATACAATAGTTTCTCGCATGCCTTCGCGAACTATGGCTAAATTTTCCGGACTGACTGCCACCGTACCGACTAGCTCAAGCTGAACCGGATCAACTCTACCATCATGGAAGTTTATCTGATGCACCAAATGAGGTTTAAATATCTTTCCGCCGTTAGCCACAATTAAAGTATATAAATTAACCTGCAGTGGCGTCACCAGCAAATCACCTTGGCCGATTGATAAATGATAAGTATCACCAATATACCAAGGCTCATTTTTTACTTTATTTTTCCAATCTATAGTGGGAACAAAACCACTTTTTTCTCCAGGTAAGTCAATTCCCGTCTTGAGTCCTAAACCAAAAATAGAAAAATATTTTCCTAATACTGTCGGCCCCATACCCTTAAAATCGCCATAACCGCCACCGATATAATAGAAAAAAGTATTGACTGATTGGGCTATCGCCTTGATGACATTGGTCGTTCCATGACCGCCCGCCTTCCAATCAGGAAAAAACCACTGCTGTACACGAATTCCGCCATTGCTAAGAACTGAGGTATTTCTAGTAATTATTTTTTCCTGCAAAGCTGCTGCCGCTTCCACAATTTTTACCGTTGAACCAGACGGATATTCGCCTTGGTAAGACCGCGGAAACAACGGATTAAGAGGATCCTCCAATAATTTTTTATAATCCGTTTTGGAAATTCCTTGCGTAAATAAATTATTGTCATAGCTAGGATAATCCACCATGGCCATAATTTCTCCATTTTGAGGATTGGAAACAATAACCACTGCGCCGAGCTTATTTTTTATTTTTGCATCTACTTCTTTATAAATAAAACTCTGCAAATCAGCATCAATGGTCAAAACCAAATCATCACCCGGTTGAGCAGAAGTTTGGGAAATTATTTTCTTCTCTCTGCCCAAGGCATCCACTTCTGACTTTTTTTCTCCATATTGCCCTTTTAAATATTTTTCATAAATTTTTTCTAATCCAGTTTTTCCGATATTATCAGTAAGTAAATAATTATTCTTCTGAGCTTCATATTCTTCGGCATTAATCTTTCCTACATAACCCAAAAGATGCGAATAATTAGTGCCGTCAAAATATTTTCTCCAGGAATCCACATCCAGGCTGACGCCAGGTAAATCAGCGCTGGCGATTTTGATGGCCATGGCTTGATCATAATTAATTCCCGTTTTGATAATTACGGGCTGATAAAAATATTTTTCCTCCTGGCTTAAGATATTTGTTACGTCTTCCAAAGGCATATTTGCCAAAAAAGCGACCCTAGACAAAACAGACGATTTTTCATCACTGCCAGTCGGAAGATACGCCGGAGTTATAACCAGGGAAAAACCAGAAATATTTTGAACCAAGGGCTTCCCGCTTATATCATAAATCATCCCTCTATTGGCTTTCACATATTGAGTCTTTATTCTATTTCCTTCAGCCTGAGAGAAATAATAATTTCCTTTTATAATCTGAAGAAAAAACCCTTTGCCCAAAAGAGCCGTTAAGCCAATCAAAATAATAATAAAAAATATTCTTATTTTTTTTCCCGACAAAGACAAGCTGAGAAAATCAGAATTATTTGAATCACTGCCAAACCAAGCGGAGTCACCGCTTTCTTCAACCCAACGAAGAGAACTGCGACGTCCGCTATTAATATTCTCGGCTATATAAAATGGTCCCGGTTTGTTCATGATTTAATAAATATAGGCTTAAACTTTTTGGAAATAGAATTAATTATATAAAAACAAATTATCAAAACCAACACATTATCAAAGAGTTGAAAAATAAAATCTATAAAATACGCCTGGCCGGAAATGTAATTACTGAAATTCAATAGATACATAAAGCTATTGAGAATTAGAAATGCCAAATTATAGACAAAAGTAGCGATTATTCCCAGAAGCACCATGGAATAAAGCGAATGATTGGTAAAAAAATTAATAAATAAAATTTCTAGAATAAAAAAAGTCAACATCATGGTGAAGGAATATATGCCAAACGGCAAACTTGAATATATATCCAAAATAACCCCGCAAAATAAGGCAACGGGAAGAAATTTTTCAAACGGCAAAAGATTCAACAATAAAACCAAACCGACTATGACCAGATTGAATTTTAGAAGAACAAAAGAAAAGCTTCCCAAAAAAGTAATTTGGAAAATAACTAAAATAAAAAATAATATATAAGTAGCAATACTATATTTCATGGTTATGGGATTATAACCAAAACATCGCTTAAATTATCCAGGGAAATAATGGGCGTGAGTATGGCCGTTTTGAAAATTTCACTTTCAGTTTTATCTACTCTTTCTATTTTGGCAATAAGCAAATTTTTGGGAATCTGGCCCTCCAATCCAGAGGTAACAACTAAGTCTCCAATTTTTATCGGTTCATCTTGGGGAATATTGGTCATAGAAAAACTTAATCCAAACTGACCCTCCACCAACCCTGCCGTATGGTCGGTATTTTGGATAGTGGCGGCCACCTTGCTTTTGTTGTCCGTCAGAAGTAACACCTTGCTGAAATTATTCTGCACTTCAGAAATTTTTCCCACCATGATTCCTTCTCCCGCCACCACGGCATATCCCTTGGCTATCCCGTCAGCTGAACCGCGATTAATAATAACGGACTCAGAAAGAGGATCGGATACGCCGGTAATAATTTGGGCAGAAAGATATTTACGCCCTGATTCTTTGACAAACTTCAACTCCTGTTTGAGCAAATCATTTTCTTCCTGCAAACTGTTAATTCTGGACAAATCCATTTGATAATTCTTGAGCTGATCTTGGAGTGCTTTATTTTCTCCCAATAAATCCCTTTTGGTCAGCCAATTTTCCTTGAAAGAAATTATTCCTGACGACAAAGAATAAACCTTTTCTTGAATCGGGGAAACGACTCTAATCAAAATATTTTCTACTGGCTTGATCCAACCGATGTAATGAAAAACGGCTATAAAAAAAATAGCAATTAATCCTATAACGGTTGGCTTTAACCATTTAGTCATATATTTGCTATTAAATTATTGAGATGAAGGCACTGAGATATCTATTAGCAATGGCTCATTATCCAAGAACATTCCCATACCACGAACTGAGCAGGTTTGAGGGTCGTCGGCAATATGAACTGGGATCTGGATTCCTTCCGCAATAAACCTATCCAAACCCTTGAGTTGGGCAGTTCCACCAGTGAGCACAATTCCTTTTTGATAAATATCCGCCACTAATTCCGGTGGCGTTGTCTCAAGCGTTGATTTGATGGCATCAAGCATTTTCTGTACTGATTTATTGATAGCTTTTCTTATTTGAAAATCGTTGATCATCACTTCTCTGGGAAGTCCAGTCAAGACATCTCGTCCTCTCATGGCCATCTCCACTGCTTCGGGCAATTCAGTAGCCGAACCAATTTTTTTCTTGATGTCTTCAGCTACCATTTCACCAAGCACCAAGCCATATTCTTCTCTGGCAAAATTAATAATATCTTTATCCAACGTTGCTCCAGCAATGCGCGATACTTTCCAATTTACAATACCGCTAAGCGAGATAACCGCCACTTCCGTCAAACCGCCACCCAGATTCACGATCATATTTCCTGATGGATCCTGAATAGGAATTCTGGCGCCGACCGCGGAAGCCATAATATTTTCTACGAGATATACCTTTGATGATCCTGCGGACATCACCACATCTTCAACCGCCTTCTTCTCCACTGCAGTCACATCCAGAGGGACTCCGACAACAGATCTAGGCGAAGAAGAAAAATATGATTTCTCTGAAGCTCTCACTTTATTGAAAAAATATTTAAGCATTTTCTCTGTTATTTCAAAATCAGAAATAATGCCATATTCCAATGGCTTAGTCGCCACAATATGAGGGGGTGTTTTGCCAAGCATTTTTCTAGCCTCATCACCTACAGCCAAAATTTGATCAGTTCTAGTATTGACGGAGACAACCGAGGACTCGCTGATTATAATTCCCCTATCCTGCTGATAAATCAAAGTATGGGCACTACCTAAGTCAATGCCCAAACCTTTGTTAAATTTTCCAAAAAATTTTTTGAACATCCCACTAAAATTATTCTTTTATTTTCTTTATAAATTCCTCAATGCTCATTAATTCTGCCTTATCATTATCACGCTTCTTTATTTCAACCTTATCTCCCGTCTTACTACTTACCACCAATCTAAATGGGATACCAATCAAATCTGCATCAGTAAACTTTTCTCCTGCTGAAATATCTCTATCATCATATAGCACCTCAATCCCCTCTTCTCTTAATATTTTATAATATTTTTCTGCCTCTTCATTTTGCTTCAGAGAAAGCAAATGAACTTTAAACGGTGCTACCGCCTCCGGCCAGATTATTCCCTGATCATCATGATACTTTTCTACGATAGTGGCAACTAAACGAGAAATGCCAATTCCATAAGATGCCATCAGAATTGGTTTTTTCACTCCATCAGAATCAGTCGCATATCCTTTCATATCCTTGGCATACTTATCGCCGAATTGAAAAATATTTCCGACCTCAATGCTTTTTCCTTCTTTAAGCGAAGCTGAACATTTTGGACATTTATCTCCTACTTTAAATTTTGAAATCTCAGAGTTCTGAGCATAATCACATGTATCGCAATAAATTATATTATCCTCTCCAGCATCGGAGATTACCTGAAACTCATGAGAATATTTTTCGGTAAACATTCCACCAGAAGCTTCAACTACCTTAGAATCTAAGCCACACTTGGCATAAACGTTCTTATACGCCTGAATCATCTTGTCATAATAAACATCCAAATCTTCTTGACTCAAATGAAAGCTATACAAATCTTTCATCATAAATTCTCTACCACGCATGAGACCGCCTTTGGCACGAAGCTCATTTCTAAATTTATTTTGTATTTGATAAATTGCAAATGGTAAATCTTTGTAAGACATTATATTACGTCTCACAATATCATAAATAACTTCTTCATGGGTAGCGGCAAGACCCATATCTTTTCCAGAACGATCTTTGAATTGATACATAACATCGCTAAGAGCACCGTCCCATCTTCCAGTTTCATCCCAAATACCTCTTGATTGCAATGCCGGCATCAACATTTCTTGAGCCTCACACTTATTCATCTCAACTCTCACAATATCAGAAATTTTGCGGATAACATTCCAACCCATCGGTAGATAAGTATAAACTCCAGCCATTAGCATATCCACATATCCGCCCTGAACCAAAAATTTATGTGAAGCGCTAACCGCATCCTTCGGAGATTGTTTAAGCGTCTTAGTAAATAATTTTGATTGTCTCATAAAAATTAATTTTATTCTTTTTTTCCAAATAATTTTGAGAAAAAACCTCTTGGTTTGTCAGATAATTCTTCATTGATTCTCTCATCCATTTCTTCTTCCAGCTTCTCAATGATCCCCTGTATTCTTTGGGCTTCGCGTTCCACGGCATCGCCCTCGTATTCACCGCTATGCCTGGAAGATCCTTCATAGCTCGCTTGTTTCTGATCAAGGTGCATATTCAAAATATTGCCATTAATATAACATTAAAAACGAGG
>JBAZBX010000023.1:0-11237 GCA_041671305.1 Patescibacteria group bacterium | reverse complement strand
TTACTCGCAAAACCGGTTTATTGCCAACAGAAAAATGCAGATCGGAAGCTCCCATTTTTATGCCCTCAATAAGGATATCTTTTATTAACAAAGATTGATTGGACTGCATATTGGATATTAACTTTTAGCAGACATCAATCTCTTGATTTTTTCTACCACTTCAGATGGCATAAAATGCGCTTTGATCAAGTAGTCATTGGCTCCTATCTTAAGACCCTTTTCAACATCACTTTTTTGGCTTAAATTAGTCAAAATAATTACAGGAATATTTTGAGTCGCTTTGTTGGCCTTTAATTTTTCCAAGACTCCGAACCCGCTCAATTTGGGAAGAATTAGGTCAAGCAAAATTATATTCGGAGAATTTTTTTGCGCTAATTCCAAGCCTTTCTCGCCATCATAAGCAGCCAAAACCTTGAATCCCTCCAGTTCCATCTTGGTCTTATAAAGATCAGATAAAAATATATCGTCCTCTACGATTAAAATAATTTCTTTCTTACTGGAATTTTTCATAAATTATAATCCTTTAATTATTTATTTAATCAAACATGCTTAAGCTATCAACTCATCTCTTGTTCCTGTGAAATCCTCATAACTTCTTCTATGGTAGTTATCCCTTGCAAGCCTTTGATAATTCCGTCTTGCAATAATCCGACAAATTTCTGCTTCTTCAATTGCTCTCTTATTTCTTCCATGGTAAAATCTTTGGCAATCAAATCCTTGAGTTCATTGCCCAGTTCCAATATCTCGCCGATAACCGATCTTCCCACATAACCGGTATTGCCACAATTAGAACAACCGGCGCCTTTGTAAAATACCATCTTGCCTCCGAATTCTTTCAAAAAGTCCGGATGTATTTCTTTGATTTCTTCCGCTATTTTGGCTTCCAGCTTGGGAGGCAATTTCTCTTCTTTTTTGCAAGCAGGACAAATTTTTCTCACTAGCCTTTGAGCCATGACCAAATTAAGAATGGATGACATCAAAAACGGCTCTACTTTCATATCAATCATTCTCGGAATAGCGCCCCAGGCATTATTGGTATGGAGAGTAGAAAAAACCAAATGACCCGTCAAAGCGGCATGAACCACCAATTCAGCCGTTTCATTGTCTCTGATTTCACCAACCATAATGATATTGGGGTCTTGTCTGAGTATGGCTCTAAGTCCGTTGGAAAACGTATAACCGACTTCGGGGTTTACCTGTGACTGGTTAATGGCATTGATGTAGTATTCAATTGGATCCTCCAAAGTGGTAATATTGAATTCATCACTGGTAAGAGAATTTAAAATTGAATACAGCGTGGTAGTTTTACCTGACCCGGTAGGGCCGGTGAGCAAAAATAAACCAAAAGGTCTGGTGATATTGCGTTTTATAATTTCAATATGATAGTCGGAAAATCCCAATTCCTCCAGGGTAGGAACCCCGGCAGAAGTATCCAAAACTCTCATAACCACTTTCTCCGCATCAAGCATGGGCAAGACGGAGACTCTAAGATCTATTTCTTGTCCGTTGACATTGACTCTGATACGACCATCTTGGGGTATTCTGGTTTCGTCCAGCTTTAAATTAGCCAAAACTTTTATTCTGGATACGATGGAAGAATGAAGATAATTAGGAATGGTAATGGAGGTATGAAGCATACCATCCACACGATATCTAACCCGGCTCTCATTGTGCTCCGGTTCAATATGAATATCCGAAGCCCTGCCATCTACAGCATGTTCAATAATAACGGAAACTATCTTGGCCACCGGCGCATTCTTGACTATTTCGCCCAAATCATCAGAATTGGAAATTTCAATGGTCTCTTCTTTTCTGGCAAATTTTTCCTGGGCGGATTTCAAAGCCGATCCTATTTCTTTGGTAAAACCGCTATATTGAGAAAAAACTTTCCTAAAATCAGAATAAGAGATAACAAAATATTCAGGAGTTAATCCCGCTTGTTTGGCCAAAAATTCCATAGCATCATGGGCTTGAAAATCCTCGGGATTAACCATGCCCACTTTGATTCCATGCTGGCTTTTTCCAAAAACAACCATCTCATAATTCAACGCCGCCTTCTGGTTTAGAGAATTCAAAACGTCAGCAGGCACGCTGACATCAGATAGATCAACCATCGGCACATCATAAATTTTGGATTTAATGGATGCCGTGTCTGCTGGAACCATCATTTTCTCACCAACTAAATAATCCTCCCAATTATGATCGCTTTTCTCCAACATGATCAATTTATCTTCGTCCAAAATCTTATTTTCCAAAAGATAATTTTTTATTTTCTGTGGTATATTCTTATTTGCCATAGCTCTATTTGTTGTCTTTGGTATTGTCCTGTGGTTTTTCCTGGAATGGATTGCCTCGGGACTGGCTTAATTGATATGGTATTTGAGGCCAATCTCCATATTTTTTGAATGAAGAAAGAATCGGCATTATAATTGTCTTTTGTTTTTCATATTCCGTGTTGACTCTTGGTTCTGACGACGTTACCACAGAAGAATATTGACTGGTTATCATGCTATTATAAAAATAAAAATACAATCCGGCTCCCAAACCAATGATTAAGATTAGCAAAAGCAAAAGCTCTAATTTGTCATTTTTACGATTCATTTAATTCAAATAATAAGATTTAATAACCAAATCATAGGACTGCCCGGAGCTGAAGTTGACCGAAAGCACATCAAAAATCATGGAACTGGTTTCAATAGCCGATAAAAATCTTTTGAATTCCTCATAATTGCCACCGGATATGGACATGGAAATTCTAGCTGACTTGATGTTCTGTCCTGAGACCGCATCTTCGGTTTCATCGCCCTTAGCCACTTCTATGTTATTGACACTAAAATTATAAGCTGAAGAAAGCGCGGTCAACTGGCTGACTATGGAATTAAAATCAAAAGTCTTGGGCACGGCCATATACATAAGATTTTCCTCATCAGCTGAAATGCTAGATTTTTTGACATTTTGCATCGCAATTTTATCATTGCCTGCATTTTTTATGGATTCCTCCATTCCCGCCAAAGTGATATTTTTGGATTCCATATAAGCGCCGTATTTATCTTTCAAGACAATAAAATATCCAGTGACTAAAACGACAATAAAAAGAATCAAAGCGATCCACTTGAAATAACGCTCCATAATATAAATTATCTTTTCTCCGTTTTTTATTTCTTTCGTCATAAAGGATGATTACTTTTTGAAAACCCCGTCGGCTAAATTAATTTTGAGATCAAATCCTACGCCGTAAGCGCCTTTTTTGTCATTGGATACGATATGCATGCTCTCTACATTTACTTCTTTGGCAAAATCCTTGGCGGAATTAAGAGCGGCAACTTGTGAAAGCGCTGACCCGTAGCTTTTGGTCGTGACTGGCAAGGAGAATTTTCCCGTGACGCTGGCAGAAAAACCGGAATAATAAGTGCTATCCAAAGTATTTTGTTCCAAAAGAGAGAAAAACTTTGTCCAATAAACATGATTTTTCAATATGCTGTCAATAGCCAAAATTTTCTTTGAGGCATCATAATTTTCTATTCGTATTTGATGATACTGAGATAATTCAGAATTGAGCTGATCTAATTTTACCTTTTCTACTGCGATTTTTTTATTCAACTGGCTTTGATTAAAATCAATAAAATAATACATGCCTCCGACTACTAATCCTGAGAGAATAATTACCGCAAGCAAAGCAACTATCTGTCTGGTAAAATTAGGCTTACGCATAGAAATCAATTCCTCGGGAATAAGGTTAATATTGATTCCGGAAGCCTCTCTTTTGTCCGCCAAATGATATTTGCCTGGTTGCGATTTGGCGCCAGCTTTCTTTTCTTTATTTTTGTCATTTGAAACTACCTGATGTGCGCCCGCGCTCTTGGCATCACGACTAACAGCCGGATGTCCCTTGGGCTGAGATGAATTATTCGGCTTGGAATAATTTTCCCAAGTTTTGTCTTTGGATAAGCTGAGTGATTCTTTGATTAATTTATCTCTGGAGGCATCATCTCCGGCCATTTTCCAGGAAACCTTTTTGGGATGAGGGGCAAATAAAGATCCCAAAATATCAAGCCAACTATTGCCGGATTTTTGTTTGATTGGCTTTGTTTTGTCTGTAATTACATTATTCATTTTTGAATAATCTATGGTAATAGGCTGTTTTTGTTTGGTATAAGGCTTGGCATAGGACTCGGAAACATCGGAGGAAGCCTTCATTGGAGACGTGGCTGGACCGAACAGATCAGAAAAGGAAAAATTTTTCTTGTTTTCATTTTTGGGAGCTTTCGGAATGTCAGAATAATTTTCCGGAGTTTGAATTTTCGGCTCTTTGCTAATTGGCAATACTGCTTCCGGTGCAACACTTGCATTTGATGGACGACTGGAAGGGGTAATTGCGTTCTTGGTGCCAAAAATATTAGACCAAAGGGATTCTTTGGGCACATCACTATACAAATCGGCTGGCTTGTCCGAAACAGGGTTATTCCATTCCACTCTATTCTCTTTTGGCTTTCTGGATAATCTCTGAAGTTCTTTCTCTTCTTGTTTCTTCAAGTCATCAGGTAATAAATTGATGTTTGACATTATATAAATTATTAAAAATTTAGTTAATATCTCTCATGGCGAGTCCTACCGCCACCGCAAATCTGGCTCCAATTCTATCCAAAATCGGCTTAAGCTCCATCGGAAAGACGATTCTCGCCCAAGGATCTCCAATGTAAGTATTGACTCCCAGGGTATCGGATAAATATTTGGGAAGATGACCCAAAAGAGAAGAACCGCCAGAAAGAATTATCTTCTCTATTTTGTGCTTATTCTGGCTTTCATAAAGGCTCATGGTGTATTTGATTTCATGAAGTATAGCCGAAAAAGATTTTTCTACGGTTTGAGGGAGTGAGTTATCTGCCGTTTCATTGTCCAGCGACATATCCTGTTTGAACTGTTCTGCTCTATCTAAATTAATATTTAAGCTAACTGAAATAGCCTTGGTAATCATCTGTCCGCCCAATTCCAAGCTCCTGCTTAGTACCGGTATGCCCTTTTCTACTACCGTAATGCTTGAAGTGGTCGCTCCCAAATCTATGAGCAAAATATTTGATTTATCATTGCCGACCAAAGATCTGATGAGAGCAAAATTCTCAGTCTCCAAACTCAACAAATTCAAATCCGCTTTGCCAAAAATATCAATATATTTCTTAACCAATGTTTTATTGGCTCCAGTAAGTAAGATTCTCAAATTCTTGTGCGGCTTGGAAAATATTCTTTTGAATGATGTGGTCTGCTGGGGATTACCCGGAGTTGAGGATACGTCCGCGCCACTTGTACTCTCTATCTCATCTACTATTTTCCAATCCAATATCACTTCTTCCAAAGGAGTCGGAATAATTTTTTTGGCTTCCCAGCTGATAGCTGAAGCTAGTTCTTTTTTGGGTAAATTAGGCAAATTCAAGATTGAAGTAAAAACAGAAAAATTAGGCAAGGCAGTCACCACCTTTTTGCTGGTCGCGGAAGATTTCTCACAAATGCTCTTGATGGCTGAAGCCGTTTCCTCGGTTTGATTGAGCAAATTATCATTGCCGTTTGATCCGATATTTTTCTCGCTAAAACCATAAGTTACTAACCTGGGACGTCCTCCAACGTTTGCCAGCTCGCAAATCTTAATTGATGAAGTTCCCAAATCTATCCCCAAGTAGCTTTCGTTTTTTGATGAAAAAATGGACATAGACTATTTTAAATTTTAACTTTTAATTAAATGGTTTTATTAAATGAAAGGGATTCCTCCACTCGCGCTTGTTGCGCTCGGTCGGAATGACACTTTGTATCTGCTTAAAAATCTTTCATCACTGGCAACCCTTCCACAAAACCTTTGAACCCCGGAGGTGGATTGGCAATAATTCTGCCGTCATAGATTATTCTCTCTGATCCCTGAATAGGATCCGCAAATGTTCTTCTAAAATCAAACGCTCTGGCGACCAACAGTCCATAAACAGTCAATGGGTTATTGGAAGAACTGGAAAAAACTACTCCATAATCTGTTTTCTTGTACTTAGGATAATCATCAGTCAAACTTCCACTTTCAGCTTGAAGAACTGCCCCGTCTTTGCCCAAGACTACAAATGCTCCAACTGTGCTAGTCACATTGCCATTTATAATCACATCCCCTTTTACAATCCAAGCCGCCGAAGCCAATCTATTCAAATCCGTAATGCCACCCAAAGGAACGTATGAAAAATTATTATTTATTATCAAGTTGCCATTTACAATAATCGTGCCATTGCCATATTTGGCTCCGTTATCAAAAACCAATCCGCTGCCTATAGTCAAATCACTGGCAGAAACATACACTTTATTGTCCAAAGAAAGTTGTCCCCCTAACTTAGTTGCGGAAACAATTTCATTTCCATATTTATTATAACATGTCTTGCCCGTACAAGACAATACATTTTCCAATCCTTTGACATCAATTTTCCCCAAGGCGTTGCGATAGACATTTGTAGACGAAGAAATTGGAAAATCCAAATTGACTCCGATCACATCACAGTTGCCAGAATTAACTCCAGAAATATCTTTGGCAAAGATGCAATAAGTGGCATTGGTCTTTCCCAATGTTCCTTTCTGCCTAATATCGTTCTTTCCATATATTGAGCCGTAATTAGTTTCCAGCCAGGGATAAAGTATTCCGGCATTGCCATAATCCACATTCAAATGGAACCAACCACCGCCGATATCTTTGCTTTCGGCATTGGCATTCCAGGCCCAACCAATAAGCGAGCCGTCCTCGGTATTTATTCCCGAGCCAAAAGCATTCGTTGAAGAACAAACATCACATTCTATTCTTTTGGCCCCGCTAATTGAAGATTCTACTGTTCTGCAAACCGAGCCCGCCGTCCCTTTACAATTAAAGGATAACTTTCCGCTTCCGCCCACTACTGCCAAGTCAGGCGAAGTGCCAAGCGGCAGTGGAATGCCATCCAACTTACCTGTGGAAAAACAAGTTTTGCAATTATCATAAGTGCTGGTAGAAAATTTCAAGCACAATGGAGGAGTACTGCTCGGCTTCCAAGAAACGCAAGCCGGGGAACAATTATAACAAACCGGATAAACAGAGAGAGATGAGGAAGGAACGCCACCAAACGATATCCATCCCTGATCACCCATGGATAATATCTTGGCCCAGCCGAACATGGCTTCATTGTTATCTACAGAAATTTTCCATCCTCCTAAAGGCGTTACCGTGCCAAATGCGCTGGGATTACAACCGGGTTGGTCATTGCAAATGTTGGTGGCATCAGTAATACAAGTTGAACCGAAACAAACCCAACCAAGATATGCCGACCAGCCCCAACCGTAAATTTCTCCCGTGGTGGCTTTTCTAACCGCATAAGATTGATTCTCGCTGCAACTCGGATTATTCTGACAATTCTTAGAATTTAACGAAACCCAGGAATAATATTTGGACCAAATCCAGCCAGTCAGCTGATAATCATCCACGCTGTTCGCTTTGGTACTTTGAAAATTCCAAAATAGCAATCCAGCCAGAATTAAAATTATAGCTATCATTATCAACGAGCTGTATTTAACCGCTTTGTGGAAAGTATGATGAATCATTATAAAAAAATTATTGAAGGTAAACAAACATTAAAACCCTACAAGTCAAATGATGAGATATTTAAAAGCAACTAATTAAGGACTTAATTTTACCCATTCAAAACTAAACCCGCTAGGACTTCCGCCATCTATTCGTCTGCGACATCCCTTAAACTCAGTATTTAACAGACCCATGCAGTAAATCATACCACCCTCATTCTCTTCATTGCAATCATTATTGTAAGCTGAACAAAGCTTTATGCCAGTTGGATTGCTAGGATTGTTATTATCAGCTATATATGAAAGTTTAACAATACCATCCTCTTTTAAAGTTAAAACATCTTTAGCGTTAACAGAATCAGAACCATCAGCTCTTATGACAAAATCTCCAACGTTATTTCTACCGGAAAACCATCTTTCCGTGGAAAGAGTAACGATTTTAGTTCCGACATATTGATCGTTTGCGCCCCTAATACCAACAATATCCCCTTCACCGGAGCCATCACCAACAACCAAAGCGTCACCGCTACCAGATGAAGGACCACCAATAGAAACCACACCGGCAGAGCCTATAGACATCCTGATATTATTGCCACCTGTCAGAAGATTTATGGTGCCATTAGTGTCTTGTGCTGCAATGTTGACACCAGCGGAACCAGCATATGAAACAAATCCAACTCTGTTTGTATTAGGTGAGGCGGCGACAGGAGAATAAGCGATCATCCCACCTCCTTTATTGGAACTATTAAAAACCTTAACAAAACCAGAGGCCGTACCATCAGTTTTTACTACAATACCATCTCCTGATGCACTACTACCCTGAACTACCAGCTTGGTTGATGGCGTAGACGAACCGATACCAACATTACCCGAATTTCTATAAATATTACTACTGCTAGTAGCCCATAAGCTCAAATCAGTGATACTTTTACAATTTTCACCATTAGTGTCGCAATAACTTGTTGCGCCAATGTTGCCAACGACATGTAATTTTAAATCCGAATCCGGAGTTACAGTTCCGATTCCCAGCCTACCCGCATTTGTCAATATCATAGTATCTAAATTATTATTCCTGAATTTAATGGAATAATTAAGTCTGGAATTAATATAGGTTGTCCCATCATTGCCTTGTGATATGGCATAAGCAGTAAGATCATCCTTCATATTATAATTCATAAAACTAGCCGTTCCAGTACTATTGGGATCAACTCCGATGAAAGCGTTAGCAATACGAGCACCGGAGCCAAAGTAGGTTCCAAAAACCTCTAAACTCTCCGTCGGGGCATAACCGTTAGCATAACCTATGCCTAATTTTCCAGTAATAGTATTGTTACCAAAACCGGTGGCATGAATCCAGCTACCTGTAATTGCTCCTCCTACATCAAGTGAATTGCTAGTTCCGCTTCCCAATATAACACCACCAGTATAACTGCTGGCATTAGCTCCGGCAGTCAAAATTTGCGCCAAAGTTGAAGTGGTATAAGAGCCGGAACCAGTCGGCCAAGAAGTTTTGCAATCAGCTGCCGTTTCTCCACCCAGACAAAGCTGGCTGGCATATAAACCCCTACCGCCAGTAAAATATCCGGACCAACCGGCAGACGCAACTGAATGAATAGTTTTATCACTAGTATCGACAGTATTATAATTTGTCACTCTAATAACGTCATCAACATTTGATCCGATTAAATTCAAAACTGAGTCGCTTCCGTTAGAAGATACGTTGCTGTTTTTCTCTATAAGTATGCCATTTCTTTTTCCGGTTGCATTTACTGACAAGACAGACTCACTATCAATGATTCTATTAATCCCCACATTGCCATTACTATTTATTCGTAAATTATTCAAGCTAGCCACGCCGCCATCATTGCTTAATCTCAATAAATCATTGCCTCCTTTCCAAACGACTAAATCGTCGTTAGTGTCATTGGTTGCATAGATGCCCCAATGAGTATTGGTGGTTCCTGATTGCAAATCAATTTCAGCATTACCAGTGCTTTTAACATGCAAAACTGTTCCGGCAGTGCTATTTGGACTAACAGTACCAACACCCACATCACCTAAATAATTGATTATCATAGAAACTGGCTGATAGCCATTATTTGATGGTCTAAAAACTAAGTTGCCAGTGTTTTTATCATTATTAGCCATAACTGCTCCAATAGCTCCAAGTGGAGAAGGAGATGGGGTTTCGTTGTCATTTATATAAAAACCAACAGACGAGCCCAAGCCATCACCCGCGGGTGTTGTTTTGGTAGCCATCAATCTTATAGCTTCATTTAATGTATTATTATTACCTATACTACTTCTTTCAAATAAAGCTGTCTTGCCATTAGTGCCACTATTTACATGCAAAGCACCGCCAGCTTTAGTTGTTCCTATGCCAACATGGCCACCAGTAACAGTATAGGCAATACCAACTGGATTGGTGGTTGAAACCCACTGCGAACTACTCGTACTAGAAGAAGTCGGCCAAGTTGTTAGACAATTATCTTCATCGCCTAAACAAATCTGCTTGGCAAATAATTTGCCAGTACCGCCAGTAAAATACCCTGCCCAACCGCCAGTTGAGCTAGCATAAACAGCTTGACTACTAGCAAGAGTAGAATAATTCTCGGCATAAATAGCACTAGCCACATTATTACTTCCCAAATGTTGAGCAACGACTGTTGGCTGTTGGAACCCCCAAGACGACACAGAAGGACTACCATTTACAAAGTTAGCAGCACTACCCTTATCTGACTTTCCCCAAATAGCTGCTGAATCGTTAGGATTTGCAATAGTATAATTTTTACTATTATAAGCATAAAAAGTTGAAGCGGCTTCAGTATTAATTCCAACACTTAATTTACTCTTAATACTACTAAAACCGGATGACGATGAAGCATGCAACCAACCTCCTTTTATTTCACCGCCATTGGCATAAAAATTCTTGCCAACTGCGACATCCTTGACTACACTGCTTGCATTCGGGTTTTCATTTATGACCTGTGCCAAAGTCGGAGTGGCGTTGGTCGGCCAAGAAGTTTGGCAAATGGAAGTACTGGCTTGTGCGCCGATACATAGCTTATCCACGTAAAAACCCTTACCACCATTAAAATACCCAGACCAACCACTGAGAGAACGGCCAGAAATTGCTCTTTGATTAGAAGCGGAATAGCCAGAAGCCATGTCTATAACTGAAAAGCCGGCAGCATTGTTTTTATTCATTATTTGAACAAAACTTGGAGCGCCTGCTGTATTTACAATTCTTATATTATTATCAGTATTAGTCGCATGACCATTTCTGGATATCATTAAATCATTTTCGTTAACCGTACTATCCATACCAACAAACCATTTTTCAATGTTGGCTACACTTAGACGCAAGCCAGTATACTGATTATCAGCACCATTGATGCCCATAATATTGCCATCGCCAACGCCACCGCCAACAACCAATTTGACATCGGGAGTAGCAGTCCCAATACCAATATAGCCATCGTGGGTTATCCGCATTTTTTCTGTTAAACCAGTAGATTTAGCATTATTGCCATCAGTTGCAAAAAGCAAATCACCATTCCAACCGGCAGATCCAACCGTATATATAGATGCATGAGTCCATGCTTGGCTTATAGCCATATCTAATCCATTTACCGTATCAGCAAAAACAATACCCTCCCGCGGATCACCCG
>JBAZBX010000022.1:0-12610 GCA_041671305.1 Patescibacteria group bacterium | reverse complement strand
ATGAAACAAAAACTATCCAATTTAAAAGAACAATTTGATGCCGAAAAAGAGTCCATTAAGATCCCGGCTGATTTAGAATCGGCGGAAAACAAGTATTTGGGCAGGAAATCCGGCTTACTGACTGAAATTATGAAAGGCCTAAAAGAGGTTGCCCGCGAAGAAGTGGCAGAAATCGGCATCTTAGCCAATGAAACAAAGAATTATATTGTAGGCGAATTAGAATCAATAAAAGATAAATTATCAGGAAGTGAAGAAGGAAACTTCTTTGATTACACTTTACCAGGCAATAAACCTGAACAAGGACACTTGCACTTAGTCTCTCAAGCGATTGAAGAAATTGCCGATATTTTCAAAGGCATAGGATTTCAGAGACAAAGATATCCGGAAGTTGAATGGGATTATTATGCTTTTGAAACTTTGAATATGCCTGGTGATCATCCTGCTCGTGATGATTGGGAAACTTTTTTCATTGACAAAGAACCAATCAAGATGGATTTGGCAGATAATTCTTTGAAATTGGTCAGTGAGGGTAGAAGAATTCTCACTCCTCACACTTCATCTGGACAAATCAGAGAAATGGAGAAGGGGAAACTGCCAATTCGTATGATGAATATTTCCAAGTGCTACAGAAGACAATCAGATACTTCACATGCCCCTATGTTTCATCAATTTGAAGGTTTGGTGATTGATAAAGGAATAAATATTACTCATCTCAAGGGTACGATTGATTATTTCGTAAAGAAGTTTTTTGGTGCTGATAGAGAAATCAGACTCAGACCACATCATTTCAAATTTACTGAGCCAAGTTTTGAAGTAGATATCTCTTGCGGGTATTGCGGTGGTTCGGGAAATGTGGATGGTCAGAAATGTAGAATCTGCAAAGACGGTTGGTTGGAATTAGCCGGATCAGGCATGGTGCATCCCAATGTACTCAAGGCCGGTGGAATTGATCCGAAAGTCTACAGCGGTTTCGCATTCGGTTGGGGTGTGGAAAGATGCTATATGATGAAGTCAGGATTAAATATTGATGATATAAGATTGTTGTATAAGAATGATTTGAGGTTTAATAAGCAGTTCTAGTCTTTATCTCAAAGCCACTTTTCTAGAAAAGTGGCGCAAAAGTCGCGAGCGTAGACAAATCATGGCTAGATTTTATGCTTCACTTATCCAAAAATTCTCTGACGCTTTGATTACAAAGCTTGCGAAAATTTTTGGTCGTTCCCACATAAAATCAGCACAAGATTTTCTAATGCTCGCAGGAATGCAGATACAAAAAATATGTATAAGATAGAAACCGCTAATGATTTTATAAGGAGAACAGATAAAAAATTTAAGGAGAATTTATTAAATTATAATAAAACTGGCCTTAGTAGATATTTAAAATATTTTTCTGATATTAATAGAAAGGGCGGATATTTTTTTCTAAAAGAGGCATGGACATTTATGGGACAACATAATATCCACGAAAAGATATTTATTATAGAAAGATTTAAAAGAATTAGCATTAAACAACCAGTCACTCACAAAAAATTAAAAATTGGAGAAATTGAATATAGATTTGGATATTATATGGTTGGTAAAAATGGTAATAAAATAAATAAGTGGACATGGGGTGAGTCTTGTCCAATCATACCGAAGGAAGATTTAGATAGATTAATTAATCTAGCTAAAAAGGACGGAACAATAATTTAAAAATTACAAAATTGAAAATTTTACCGTTATGAATTTCAACATATCTTACAATTGGCTCAAAGAATACATCAAGACTGATTTGACTCCTCAGGAGTTTGCCAAGACTATGTCTTTGCATGGTCCATCGGTTGATCGAATACATGAAATGAAGCCCAACTTCACTAAGGTTGTGGTTGGAGAAATTTTGAAAATTGATCAACATCCTGATGCAGATAAATTGCATGTCTGTGAAGTAAATGTCGGCAAGGAGAAATTGCAAATCGTTTGTGGTGCGCCAAACATCCTCGTCGGTCAGAAAGTTCCGGTTGTACTTGTCGGCGGTAAGGTTGGAGACTTTGAAATCAAATCCGCCAAACTTCGTGGCGTAGAAAGTTTCGGTATGATGTGTTCTCAGAGAGAGCTGGGACTAGGCGAAGATCACACGGGAATATTTATTCTCCCAAGCAATACCAAGATCGGTGAGCCATTAGAGAAAGTCATGCCTCTTGATGATGTTGTTTTTGACATGGAAGTGACTTCCAACAGGCCGGATGCCATGAGTATTGTGGGAATTGCTCGTGAAGCGGTTGCTATCACCGGCGCCAAGGCAACAAAAAAAGAACCAAAACCAAATCTCGCCATCTGTCATCCTGAGCGTAGCAAAGCGAAGCGTGAGGATCCCGCGGGATTGCCACGGTCGTCTGCTAAGGCAGACTCCCTCGCAATGACACTCAAAGTCAGCGTCAAAGAACCAAGTATTTGTCCACGATATTCTGCGATTGTGATGACGGATGTAGAGGTCGGTCCATCTCCACTTTGGATGCAACAGAGACTCATTTCAGTGGGAATTAGGCCAATCAGTAACCTAGTTGATATTACAAATTATATTTTGATTGAATATGGCCAACCCATGCATGTGTTTGATTATGAGAAATTAAAAGGTGCAGAAATAATTGTGCGATTAGCTAAGTCTGGTGAGAAGATTCTAGCGCTTGATGGCAAAGAATATGAACTGACTGAGAATAATTTAGTGATTGCCGACAAAGAAGTTCCTGTCGCTGTGGCCGGAGTAATGGGCGGAGAACTTTCTGCTGCCAGCGCGCAAACCAAGACGATTGTTTTTGAATGTGCCACCTTTGATTCAGTTAGCGTAAGGAAGACTGCTAGAGCCTTGAATTTGCATTCAGAGAGCTCTGATTTGTATGAGAAGGGAATTAGTCCGGAAAATACCACCATGGCGCTTCTGCGAGCCATAGAGTTAGCACAGCAATTTGCCAATGCTAAAGTGGCTAGTGAGATTATTGACGTGAAACATTACAAGTTTGAGGGCAAATTCATAAAATTAAATCCAACAAATGTAAATAATGCGCTTGGCGTGGAATTGAAATTGCCAAAGATGAAAGAAATTTTGGAATCGCTGGGATTCAAGGTGTCGGCCAAGGTCAAAGAGTTTACAGTTGAAGTGCCTTGGTGGAGAGTGAAGGATGTAGAAGGGGAACATGATTTGGTTGAAGAAATTGCCAGAATTTATGGCTATCATAATTTACCAACTAATTTGATGACTGGAGAAATTCCCGCCGATTATAAATCATCGGATCAATTTTTCTGGGAATGGAAAGTCAAAAATATTTTCTCCGGCATCGGGTATTTTGAAAGTTACAGTTATTCTTTTATTTCCGAGAAATTAATCAAGGCATGTGGTTTGAAATTGGAAGACCATGTGGAAATTGATAATCCTTTAAGCTCTGATTTTCAATATATGCGCACTTCTTTGATACCGTCTTTATTGCAAATGGAATCAGAAAACGAAGCCATGGCCAAGAAAATCAAAACTTTTGAATTGAGCAGGATTTATATCAAAAAAGGCAATAGCCTGCCGGAAGAAATTTCATATTTATCATTTTTGAATTCTGATGATAGCGCTGATTCCGCCTTCTCCAATCTCAAGGGAGCATTGGAAGATTTGCTGGAAAAAATGCATATCAGCGATTGGAAATTAGAAGAAAAGGATAATTCATTTATCTTGTCGGTTTCTGGTGAAGAAGTCGGTTTGATTATGATAATTAGCAAAAACGCTAAATCCGCAATTGGAATCAAGAAAGAGATTGCTATTTGTGAAATTAATTTTGAAAAATTGATCAAGTTTGCCAAGACTACTCCAGCTTATATGCCGCTTCCCAAATATCCAGCCATTGAACTTGACCTGTCCATGGAAATTGCCTCCAATGTTTTGTTTGCTGATGTCTCTCTTCACGCGAAACAGGTGAGTGATTTGATAGAAAACGTGGAATTTTTGTCTGTCTATGAAGGCGATAAGATTGAAACCGGCAAAAAAGCTTTAGCTATCAGACTTACATATAGAAACTCTGAAAAAACTCTTGAGCTATCCGAGGCTCAATCCGTGCATGAAAAAGTTGTGACACTTTTGCAAAAAGAATACGGAATTAGAGTGAGGTAAAATTTATTATGAATTGTAAAACGAAAGATTATGAAATAGACATTTCGGATATTCCTCTTTTGGAATACACCAATATTTTTATTAGTAATTTAACTTGGATCAATAGAGGCATAGACAAGGATATTGCCACTTTTGATCTTGTGGTCAGAGATATGCCGGAATATTGGAATTTTTATCTGTTTAATGGGTTGGAAAAATTTATTGACATGCTTCTTAATTTCAAATATGACGAAGAGGCTATTAAGCTCATGAAAAAGATGGGGCTAATTGATTCCAAAAAGACGGAAAGTTTTTATCGCAATTTTAAATTCTCTGGGGATGTTTGGGCCATGAAAGATGGCGCCATATTTTTTCCCGGAGAGCCTATAGTCAGAATAACCGCTCCTCTGGTTGAGGCTAATCTACTAACTGCTTTTGTGACTAATGTCTTTGGCTATCCCATAAGAATACTTAGCAAGACGGCGAGACTGAAATTTGCCACCGAAGGAACTACTTTTATTGCGGCGTCTATAGTAAGATTGCCTGGATTTGAGCAGGGAGTTGAAGTTGCCAGAGCGGCATATTTACTTGAAGCTAATCTTGGCGCTGTTCCAATGTTTTTTAGAAAGTTCAAAAAGAACGTTTCTGTAGATAAAATTTTTACCAACATCAATCATGCTTTTATTAAGTCTTTTGGCACAGAAAGAGAAGCGTTTAGATATGTTTTGGATGTGCTACTAGAGAAGAAAATGCTGTTTTGGGTTATGATTGATACATATGAAATCAAAAAGGGCTTGGATATTTTTATTGAAGAAATAAAAGCTACCCCCAAGGTTGATTACAAAAGATTTATGATTACGATTGATAGCGGTAATGTGAAGGAGTTGGCTTTTTATGTCAGAAAGACGTTGGATAAAAACGGCTTAAGAGACATAAAGATTCAGGCCATGAGCAATTTGGATGAGTATATTATAGATGATATGGCCAAGGATAAAACTCCGGTTGATTGCTACGTTTCCGCTACGGCGCTTATAAATGTGGTGGATAATCCTAGATTTGAGGCAGTATACAAGATGGCTGAGTTAATTCATGAAGACGGAACTATTGAGCAGAAAGCTAAGCTGACCAAGGGCAAAGAAAGTTATCCTGGCAGAAAACAAATATTTAGAGTATATGATAAAAATGGCAAAATAAAGGAAGATATAATTGGAATAGAGAGTGAGAAATTAGGCGTGCCGATGTTGCATAAAGCAATATCTCGCGGTAAGAGGGTGGGAAAGGCGAAGACTTTGGAAGAAATCAGAGAAAATATTAAAAAAGAATTGAAGACGCTCCCAACTGCTTTTAAGGCAATCAAGAAGCCGGTTAAATATAAAGTCACCGTTAGTAAAAAATTATCCAAGATGGTGGAAGGTTTGAGGGTTAAGCATATAAATTAATTATTTTATTTGTTGAAATATTTTTTAAGTGTTATAATAAAAATTAAGATAATAATTTTTTAATTTTAATTCTTAAATATTTTAATACCATGCTTGTCACATCATCATTAGATATTCTTTGGCTGTCTCTGGCCTTTGTAATCTTGTGGATAGGAATTTGTCTGGGTTTTTGCGCTTTTTATTTTATGCTCGCTATCAGGGATGTCAGGCAGATTATTACCAGCGCCAAGAAAAAACTGGAACTCATTGATCAGATTATCTCCATTGTTCGCAAGAGAGTGGAAAGCACCGCCAGCTTTCTACCACCGCTTATTGAAGGCGCAGAAAAGTTGATGGAAGCTTTCCGGGAAAAGAGAAAAGCCACTAAAGCTAAGAGCAAGAAAAAATAAAAATAATTATGCTTTCTTCAATCGCTCTTATGCCAATTCTTGGTTATCCGGCTATCATGTATGGCGGGATTACTGCCTTTGTGCTTTTATTTATCACGGCTATTGTTGGCAAGCTGGTGCTCAAGGGAAAGGCCAAGCTTAAGTTGCATATGATTTTGGCTTGGCTGGTTATAATTATTGCCTTGATTCATGGAATTATGGGATTATCAATTTTACTTGGATTTTAAGTCAGTTTATATAAGCAGCCTTTTGGGGCTGTTTTTTTATTACTCAACTTGTCAAAATCAAGGTAATCTAGTAAAATTAAAGCATAATTATTGAGTGTCATCCCGAGGAGTTCCGACTACTGTCGGGACGACGTGGGGATCCCGCGGGATTGCCACGCTTCACCCTTGAGGGTTCGCTCGCAATGACAATTTTTATGATTTCAAATAAACCCAAAGTAAGCGAATTAGATGAGAAAAAGATGCGTCTCAAGCGTCTAGAAAATATTAAAAATGCTAAGATAAATCCATATCCTGAGAAATTTGATAAAAAACAATCTCTTCTTGAGGCTAAGTCTGCGGAAGAGGGGACAAAGATTCAAACGGCTGGACGTATCATGACTATTCGTTTGATGGGCAAGATTGTTTTTTGTCACGTACAAGATTGGTCTGGAAAAATGCAGGTTGTGCTCAAAGAAGATGAAATCGGCAAAGAGAAATTTAAATTTTTCAATGATAATTTTGACATGGGGGATTTTGTCGGTGTAGAGGGTGAAGTGTTCAAAACTCAGACAGGGGAAATTTCTATTTTAGTTAAGGATTATCAGTTCTTAGGAAAAGCGCTTTTACCTTTGCCGGAGAAATGGCATGGCATCAAAGATGTAGATACAATTTATCGTCAAAGATATTTGGATTTATTGATGAATGAAGATTCCAAAAAGCGATTTCAATTCAGAAGTAATTTTATCCGCGCTCTTCGAGAATTCTATTGGCAGGAAGGATTCAATGAAGTAGAAACAGCAACTTTCTTGCACCAAGCAACCGGCGCAACTGCTACACCATATAAGACTCACAACAATGCTTTGGATATTGATTTGGTTTTGCGTATTTCCCTTGAATTACCACTCAAGGAGTTGATTGTCGGCGGTATGGAAAAGATTTTTGAAATCGGTAAAGCGTTTAGAAATGAAGGCGTTGACCCATCTCATTTGCCGGAGCATACATCAGTAGAACATTATTGTGCTTATTGGAATTTTGAAGATAATATCCGATTTACTGAGAAAATGTTTGATTACTTTTTTAATAAGTTAGGAATTGATAAAAAAATAGAAGTAGAAAACCGTGATGGTGAGAAGAAGATGGTGGATTTTGCGACACCATGGAAACGAGTTGATTTTGTAGACATGCTTAAGAAGGATACTGGTCTCGATGTTATGAAATATGATGATAGTAAAGAATTACTTAAAGATATAAAGAAAAAGAAGATTGAATTTGAGGATATGGAAAATATGAGTTTGGCTGGACTCGTCGATAATTTATACAAAAAAGTTTCTCGTTCAAAAATTGTCGGTCCAATTGTGCTTTTTAATTATCCAAAATATCTTCAACCTCTTGCGAGAATTAATGATAAGAATGACAAGCTCGTTGATCAATTCCAAATAGTGGTAAACGGCTGGGAAATGCTCAAGGCGTATTCTGAGTTGGTTGATCCACTTGATCAAAAAGAAAGATTTGATGTCCAGAAACAAGCCAAGGACAAGGGTGAGGGTGAAGTTATGGAAGGAGATGATGAATTTATTACCGCACTAGAGCATGGCGCACCGCCAATTTCTGGCTGGGGTATGGGAATTGATAGGGTTGTGGCAATTTTGACGGGACAGAATAATTTGAGGGACGTGGTATTATTTCCATTACTACGCCCATTATCTGATGGTAAGTCAAAAATTAAACCAAAAGAAGACGGTGAATTAGGATTGGATTATAAACAAGCTGTTCAATTACTAGATCAATACATTAAAGATCCGATTGTCAAGTTGCACTGCGTAGAATCTGAATATATAATGCGTGATTTGGCTAAGCATTTCGGCCAAGATGAAGAGAAATGGGGGATAATCGGTTTGCTCCATGACATTGATTGGGATCTCACCAAAAGCGATCCATCACAACATTGTTTGAAAGCCCAGGATATTCTTAAGCAGGCGGGTGCTAGTGATTATTTGATTGAAACTATTGTGTCGCATTGCTACGGATTTCAATTCAATGAAAAATTGAAAGATTTAAAACGAGAAACTAGAGTTCAATATAGTTTGGCCGCGTCGGAGACTTTAACTGGATTAATTATTGCTTCAGCACTTATTCAACCAGACAAGAAATTAGCTAGCCTGTCAGTGGAATCTTTAAAAAAGAAATTCAAGAATTTGAAATTTGCCGGCAATTGCAGTCGTGAAATGATTAGTGAATGTGAGCAAGCTGGAATTCCACTGGATGAATTTTTGGATTTAGGACTTAGGGCTTTGCAGAAGATATCAGATAAATTAGGATTATAAATAAAAAAAGAATAAAACCATGAAAAATAAACTCTTATTTACTCTAATTATTGGTGTTATGGGCATGACTCTTGTCGGTTGCGGAGCTCAGCAAAGTACCAATGCTGTTTCTGGAGGAAATGCAAATATTGTAGACGAAAATTTGACTGATGATACGACTGCCGGAGACCTTAATCCAACGGATGATAAATTGGCAACTTCAACTGGCGCGCAAGATCAATCAACATCTACTTCGCAAATAAATACTAACTCAACTTCAACTATGGAACAATCAACTTTTGACAAGACAAAAAATTATACCGCAGTGTTGCACACGGAAGATGGCGATATTGAAATTGCTTTGACGGCTAGCGCTACGCCGATTACGGTCAATAATTTTGTAACTTTGGCCAAGAAAAATTTCTACGATAATACTATTTTTCATCGTGTTCTCAAGGGATTTATGATTCAAGGCGGTGATCCCACGGGAAGTGGAGCAGGCGGACCAGGATATAAATTTGATGATGAGCCTTTCACCGGAGAATATACTCGCGGTACGGTTGCTATGGCTAATGCCGGACCAAATACAAATGGTTCGCAATTTTTCATCATGCACGCCGATGTGCCATTACAAAAAGATTATGTAATTTTTGGCCACGTAACCAAGGGATTGGATGTGGTGGATAAGATTGCTACCGCTCAGACGACTCTTGGCAGTGACGGCGCTATGAGTAAGCCAGTTACTCCGGTAAAAATTAAATCGGTTATTATAACTGAAAAATAATATGAAAAAACTATATTTATTATTACTTCAAATTATATTGGTAATAATAAATATTGTCCTGAGTACTTATTTATATCAATATAATCTGCCATCTTTACAAAAGTATATACCTGATATTTTAAGTGTAGGCACAATAGAAAAGATTATAGTCACTTATATCTTTGTAATTATAAGCTTTATTGTATTAATTGTTTCCAGCTTTTTAACATATAATGATAAATTTGTTTATTGGATTGCTAGTCGGGCAAAGGGCGCAGATAGATTCATATCGTTTATCAGAAATATTCAAGATGCTAATTTAAAAAAGATATTAATAGATGGTTGGAGAGTTAGAATGTTAGTTGGTTATTTATTGCTAGGTCTTTTTTTGCTTAGTTTTAATATGATTTTTTCTTTATTAAATAAGCAAATCATTCCAGATGCTTTTAAGATAACTATGTATTTTTTTAGTTTATTTATTTGGATTGCATATTCTATGGGGAACATATTTGTGCAAAATAAAATTATGGTCAATTTTAAAAATTTATAGTAATTATTAATCGAAAAATAATATGAAAAAATTACTTATCGTTTCTTCAGTAGTTCTGGTCGCCATCATTTTGGCCGGTTGCGGCGCTCAAAAATCAAATAATAACCCTATAACCGCTATTGATCAAGTTGCTACAGCCAATAGCATCGCTCAAGATAGCCAGAATGCAAATACTGTTGATTCAGAATCAAATATCAATAATATCGTAAAGATGATGAATTATCAGGGAACTGATCCCCAAGATAATCAGAAATTAAAGGATGCTATCAAGAAGGGGATGAGTGATGGAAAGATTCAATCTGAAATGGACAAGGTTCTAATAACTAATTCAGCCAAGGGTGGTAATATATATGGAACTGGATATATGCTGGGATATACTTTCGGTTGTAATGCAGTCACCAAAAATGAAACCAAATGCAGTGATGATATTAGTAAGAAGTATCAAGAAATATTAGTTGAAAGCTTTCAGAATATGACTAGTACAGTCCCACAGCAATAATTAATGATAAATATATGTTAGACATAAAAATAATCCGAGAAAACCCGGATTTGATTAAACAAAATTGCCAGAACAGATTGGCAGAGATAGATATTGATAAATTGTTGGCGTTGGATGAACAGAGAAGGGAAGTGTTGGCCAAAATTGACGATCTTAGAGCCAAGAGAAATGCTTCGTCCAAGACCAAGCCCACGCCGGAGATTATTGTCGAAATGAAAAGTGTTGGTGAAGAAATAAAAAAATTAGAAGAAAAAGTTGAGCCCATTGAATCAGAATTCAAAGAACTGCTTTTGCGAGTGCCCAATCTGACGCATCCCGATGTATTCGTCAGCCAGAATGAAGAAGATAATCCCGTCGTGGAAATTGTCAAAAAGCCCAAGAAAATGGATTTTGAGCCTTTGGATCACGTGCAATTAGGAGAAAAAATGGATTTGATTGATTTTGATCGGGCGACCAAGGTTTCCGGCGCTAAGTTCTACTATCTCAAGAACGAATTAGCGGTTTTGGAATTTGCCTTGATTCAATATGCTCTGGCCACTGCCATGAAGCACAAGTTTATTCCATTTTCTACACCTGACTTGGCCAAGAGAGAAGTGTTGGAAGGTTTGGGATTTAATCCTCGTGGAGAGTCAACGCAGATATATAATGTGGAAAATTCGGATTTGTCGCTTATCGGTACGGCGGAAATTTCCATGGGCGGTTATCACATGAATGAATTGCTTGATGAAGCTGATTTACCCAAGAAGTATATCGCTGTGTCTCATTGTTTCCGTACAGAGGCCGGATCGTATTCCAAATTTTCCAAGGGCATGTTTCGCGTCCATCAATTTACCAAGATTGAAATGTTTCAATATGTGACTCCGGAAACTTCTGAAAAAGCACATCAAGAAATTTTGTCAATTGAAAAAGAGATATTTAATGGTTTAGAAGTGCCATACAGAATTGTAGATCATTGCACAGCTGATTTGGGCGGGCCGTCTATTCGTACATATGATTTGGAAGCTTGGATGCCAGGTAAGCCAAATAAAGAGGAAAAAATGGGTGATTGGGCCGAGATTACTTCCACCTCAAATTGCACGGACTACCAGGCGAGGGGATTAAATATTAAATATAAATCCAAAGAGGGCAAGGTGGATTACTTGCATATGCTCAATGGTACGGCCATTGCCGTGGGAAGGGCTCTAATCGCTATTATGGAGAATAATCAGCAGAAAGATGGCTCTATAATAATTCCCAAGGCTCTTCAGAAGTATTGTGGGTTTAAAAAAATTACAAGGAAATAAAATTTTAAGAAATTTAATACGCCGCACCCCGTGTTCGTTGGGGTGCGGCGTTTGTGTGTTCGGGGTGAGGTCAGGCGTTGACGACGTCGGTCTGGGCTTTTTGTACCCGACGCTCGGCATCTTTGTACATAGTCGCTCGACCGGCCGCTGCGCTTCTGGTCGTCTTTGTCCGCATGTTATTGGTTTCAGGCGACGGATCGTGCTGTTCAAACGGCAAGACGCAAGGCGTTTGCGACTGCAAATATTCTTCGTCGTTGTCCTCCGCCGACAGAAGGCCAAGTTCTTTGCGTACGCGTGTCACCACCTCCGCAATTTGTGCATCGGTGATGTAATACTCCTTGACAGCCTTGGCAATCTTTGAGAGCTGTTCGGAAATGTTGGCCTCGATAATATCCTGCTTGCTGCCGATGAATATGGCAAGCATAAGGTCCTGTATGGCCGTCAGTGTCTCGCACTGACGTTGTTGCCTCTCCTCCCGCATTTGTTCCTGCCAATCCTCAAGCTTCAATGCACTCGTTCCGTTCGTCCTCGCTCCACTCATCCCACATTCTCCTCAATTTCTCGTTCTAGTCGCTTACAATCACCCAATGTGATAGTAAACACTACCTTTATATGTTACTATAAAAGCTCGTATTTGTCAATGGGTTATCCACAAGTACTGAAAAAAATGTTATAATTATTACATAAAATTAATTTTCAAAAATGATTGAGGATTATTCTTTTAATCCGGAAGGGGAGTCAAAAATTCAGGTCAAAAAGGACTATCAAAAGAAGCGATTTATCAATCCTTATTTTGATAGATTCTCCAAGGGCTTCAATACCAAGTTATATCTGCAGATATTTTTGGTAATATTTTTGGTGTACGCTATTTTCTACAGCGATTGTTTCCGCGTCAAATCTATAGACGTGCAGGGGACAGATCTGATTTCTCCGGATGAGTTAAAACAAGTAGTCATGAGCGAGCTTAATCATTGGACTTGGTATTTATTCCCCAGCAACAATATTTTGTTTATAAATAAAAATAATCTCAAGCAGGAAATTAGCAAAAAGTATGCTTTGGAGGATTTAGA
>JBAZBX010000021.1:0-13302 GCA_041671305.1 Patescibacteria group bacterium | reverse complement strand
TGGATTTGCCATGGACTTTGTAACAAAAGCACCACCCATGTGCTTGTTTTCCGTTCCACCTACGGCTTCAACCATCTTATCGCTAAGATCTATACCACTCCATCTGTTTATTTTATCTTCAACCACAGCTCTCGGATGCGCATATCTTTCCCGGGAAACCTTGATGACCTTGTCACTATTACCGGAAAGCATATCTTCAAACAGTGGCGGCAGAGTGGCGGCAGAAAATGGATCAGAAGCAATGCCGTCTATCATTAATTTAAGATAAATATTAAAAGCTGGCAAATTGACTAAGTCTTCTTCAAGAAAAAATGGCGTAAATTCCTTTACTAGAATTTCCGCATCACCAGCACCAACCCGAAAACAGATCAAAGTGCCCACATTACCAAATATAGCCGCAGAAACAAGCTCAGGCAGTTGCTCAATGTATTGATGAGCCACAATAAGATTAAATCTATATTTTCTAGCTTCAGAGAGAATATCTGAAAAACTATCCGTCGCAAAATTTTGGAACTCATCTACATACAAATAGAAATCCTGTCTTTCTTTCTCGGGAATATTTACTCTGCTCATGGCGGCCAGATACAGCTTAGTCACGATCATAGAACCGAGCAATTGCATAGTATCTTCACCAATTCTTCCTTTTGATAAATTAAGGATTAAAATTTTCTTATTGTCCATTATGTCACGAAGATCAATAGTGGATTTGACTTGACCAACCACATTACGAATCAGAAAATTAGACAAAAATTGACCAACTTTATTCTGAATAGGAGAAATAACTTCTTGAAGCACCCTGTCATTCCATTTGGAATATTCATTGGTCCAGAACGATCTCACCACCGGATCAGTAATTTTCTCAATTACTTTATCCCTATATTCTTTATCTACCAATATTCTCATAATACCCAAAAGTGTGCTTCCTGGATAATCCAGTAATGCCAAAATTGCATTACGAAGAATATATTCCAAACGAGGTCCCCAACTTTCCGCGAATTGCTTCTTGAAAACACCAACGATACCGGAGGCGATAAGATGCTTTTGACTTTCGTCAACTGCTTCCAAAATATTGAAAGCGATTGGAAAATCCATGTCTGCCGGATTCATATAAATAACATCATTGACGCGAGAGGAAGGCACATAGTTGAGAATTTTCTCAGCTGTATCGCCGTGGGGATCAATATAGCAACATCCTTCTCCATGTATAATGTCAGAAATGATCATATTCTCCAAAAGAGTCGTCTTGCCCATACCGGTTTTTCCCACAATATACATATGCTTTCTCCGGTCATCGCGTTTAATGCCAAAACTTCTTTTCGCATTTCGAAAATTAGTTTCTCCAAAAATTGTGATATAATCCTGGTCTTCTGACATAGTTTTATAAAGTTGGTAAATTTGATGGTGGAGCCGATTGCTTTTTTACGATAACTTCAGGTGATGTTGGTGCCTGAGGAATTGTACCTAGACTAGGAGCCGTCGGCACTTGAGATTCTCTTCTGACTGGTTCGTGAGTTGGTAGTTCGGGACTGATTTTACGATGATACGGCAAATGCGTAGGAGGAGCCGCTTTTTTGGCTTGAATCATCTCTACTTGAGTCGCTTTGACAGTAATTATCGGGAAATGCCAAATAGAAGCCAGCTCTTCTGAATTAATTAGCAAATTTTTATTATCCTCACCGTGATAATTGGTTCTTGAGCAATAATATCTTAGTATCTTATTTTGCTTGACGGCAACTCTCTTACCAACCCGAAAATAATCGGCGCCCGTTTTGGTGCGAGGTCCGCCTTTGAAGCCATTAGCATCTGTGGTACTAAATTGCTGCAAAGAACCCATAATACCAGTTACACCTTTACCCTTATTGAATACTTCTTTTTTACCAAGATAAATAACTCTAAATTTGAAGCCAAAAGCCGGCTTGCCTAGTTTAGTTTGAACTCTTTCAAGGACAGATCTTTCTCCTGGAGACAAGCTCTGCATCTTAACTGCAGGGTCTTCTTTTTTCTTTTCTTCTACGGTGCTAGGGCCGAGGATTTGATTTTGAAATTCCTTGGAAATACCGCTAAAAAAATCAAATGGTTTTTCTAGAGTATCAGAAAATGTTTTTGGCGCCTCATATTTTTTGCCCATCAGTTCATTGACAACCTTCTTAGCAGTTTCCCCCCAGCCCGGAGGCTTAAGTGGAGTAACTACGATCTGAAGCCATAATTGCTCGCCTTCGGATAAACGGCTCATTATTTCCAAAATAGAAGCCATGGGATCTATAAAAGATTGGCTAAGTGTATGTTCAAATTCCGGATATGTTTTGATGGGATAAGGATAGTCTTTGGTAAATATCAATTCGGTACCCCAAAGATTATAATTTTCATTGGGAAATCTGAGATTGGCATAATCTTTGGTATAATCATCCACTTCAGTAATTTCAGCATCCGGATATTGAGCATAAAGCGCTGCCTCTACCAAGTCACGAAAATGGCTAGGCGTACGAATTATAAACTGAGTATAGCCTTCCAAACTGACCAGTTCAAAGGAAAACGATTCCTGAGTTTTACCATGCCAATATTTATCAATAATATTAGCATTGGATTGCGCGCCGGCAATGGTAGAAAAAATATTTTCCACAGCTTTTGGCGTCAGTTCATTGTTTCTTGGAACATCAATGGCCAGATACGAATATTTCCATTTGGATTTGAATTGCCCCTGCCTGGCATCCAACCAAACCTTATACATTTCCACAACCATTACAATCAAAATAATAACCCAACCTCCCCTGGAAAAAAGTTGCCAAGTCATAGCAAGAGGATCTTGCGAGGCAAAATTTAATATTCCCAAATAGACTGAAGTTAAATCTATATTTATATCAAATCCCATATATATTAATTTAGACAAAAACAAATAAAATACTTTTACACATTTATTGTGTTTATTATAACATATTATCTAATACAAAAACAAACTCCCACCCGCAATAGCGGATAGGAGTTTTATTGAGTCTATTTTATTCTTTCTCGCCCGCCGTAGCTTCAGCAGAAGTGGAGGCTGGGTCTATTTTTATGGTATATCTGCCGTCGGAAAGCTTTTTAATTTTATGATTGTTCATCAAGGATAGATAGATGGTTGATTTTTTGACATTTCTGCGGTCAAGAACCTGTTCAATAATCTTATCCTTGGACATGGGGCCATTCTCAAGAAGCAATTCTTCAATGACATCGGCCACATTGCCAGGCTTATATCCCCATTCTTTGAGGGCATATATGCCACGTCCGACCAAAACATATTTATCATCAAGAATTAATTCATTGTGCACTGTAGGCGGATAAGCAACCTTCTCATCAAACTTAGTATCGTTGATTATATTTGCAATATCCACAAAATGAAGTGGTTTGCCATGCTTTTTGAGAGTGATATAGATCTTATCATTAATTTTCTTGGGCATTACTATTCCCCAAGAAACCAAACCCCACTCATTAAATAAATCCTGTTTAATTTTTCTGCTGGCGCGAAGGTAGCTTTCCAAAATCTTATTGATATCTTCCTCAGTAGCTTCCAAAAGCAAGGTATTGGACAATACTTTTTCTTTGTTATTTTTATAAAATTCAGACTCCTTGAAACTGGAAAGCAATTCTTCCAAACTAAGTGGTTTTTCATTGCCTTCAATTATTCTTACCATTTCGCCGATTATTTCTTTGATAAAATCAATATCACTTGATCCTAATTTCCAAAGATGATTAAAATCCTTATCCTGTTTTACTTTGGTAATATTTTCAGAAAAGATATGTTCAGCCAAAAATAGCAATGAATTTTCACTGTCTGAATGAGAATTGAGATAGTTCAATAAATTTTCCAAGAAAAAATTCTCTTCCATAATACCGCCATACTGCTCCAATAAACGGCTAATAACCAACTCTGCCTCCCTAATCTCGTCTTTTAGCTCCTGCAACTGCTTTAATTTGGTAATACTCAAGTTCTCAATCTGCCTGACTCTTTCACGGGTAATGCCATAAGCGCCTCCGATTTCCTCCAAAGTGTATTTTTTATCAACGGTAAGCCCAAATCTCTTTTTGATAATATCACGTTCTTTATCGCTTAAATAAGAAAATAAAGTATTCAAAGTTTCTACCGGATTAAATACGGAGATACTCTCTTGAAATTGATTTTTTCTAACTTGATCCAAAATTGCCATATAATAACATCAAAATATTAGCTAAATTTAAGCAATATTTATCTATTTAATTTTTAATAACTAAATTATAGCAAAAATAATCTTTTTTGTCAAACAAAAAACCTACCCTGGCATATTATGTCAAGGCAGGTCAATAAAAATCAATATATTATTACTTTGTGGAAAGCTTCCTTTTTTGGTCAAATTTGTGCCAATCTACAACAATAGGACTAGCCACAAAAATGGAAGAATATGTTCCTACTGATATGCCCACAATCAAAGCCAGAACAAAATATCTGATGCTTTCACCGCCAAAGAAAAATAAAGCGATTAGAACCAACAACGTGGCGACTGAAGTATTAATTGATCTGGACATGGTCTGATTTACACTATCATTAACCACCTCTTCAAAATCAGCCGTATAATGTTTGGAAAGATTCTCCCTAGTCCTGTCAAAAACCACAATAGTATCGTGAACGGAGAAACCAAGAATAGTAAGAAGCGCCGTTATAAACAAAGCATCAACTTCAATCCCGGCAAAATGTCCGAGTATTGCAAACAAACCGGCCACAATAGTTATGTCATGAATCAAGGCGACAATAGCGGAGATGCCATATTTCCAAGAAACAACCGGCCTGGAAACTTTTCTGAAAGCATAAGCAATATATAAAACAATTGCGAGTGAAGCAATGAGTATGGCCATCCAAGCTTTATTGGTTAATTCTTTGCCAATAGTCGGACCAACTGATTCATATCTTAATTCTTTGACCGTGCCATCACCCGGCTTAGCCTCAAACTTAGCGCTTAGCGTATCAAGGATTTTTTGATGTGTCGCCTGATCAACCGTCTTGAATCTGAGCATCATTTCCTGTTCCCCTGCCGATTGAACTTTTACGTCACCCAAGTCAAGCGGCTTCAAGGCATCGCCAACGGCTACAACATCGGGACGATTGGCGCTGAAATTAACTTCCAATAAGCTTCCTCCGGTAAAATCCAATCCTGGCTTAAGTCCCCAGGCGATCAAGGCAAAAACGGCTACTAAAAATAGAATTCCAGATGCTAAATAATAATACTTTCTGTTTTGTATAATTCTTAGTTTCATAGTTTAGTTTATTGAACTTTAGTATTTTCTTTTACGGCATAAAGCCATCTATTCTGGCACCATTTCCATTTTACGATAAGCTTCAACAGCTGTCGTGTAATAGTAATGGCTGAGAACATAGAAATAATGATGCCTAGTGCTAGGGTAAAAGCAAATCCTTTGATAATACTTGAACCAAACCAGTACAAAATAGCGCAAGTAATCAAGGAGGAAATGTTTGAATCTCTTATTGATGCCCAAGCCCTATGGAAACCTTCGTCAACAGCCACGCCCAAATCTCTTCCGGACTTAAGCTCTTCTTTGAGACGAGCAAAAATAAGCACATTTGCATCCACGGCCATACCAATAGAAAGTATAAAACCGGCGATACCAGCCAAAGTCATGGTAACGGGAATAAGCTTAAACAAAGCCAAGGCAATGGTGGTATAAATTATCAAGGCGACAACAGAAATCACGCCAGGCAATCTATAATATAAAATCATGAATAAAGCAATAAGAAGCAAGCCATAAATGCCGGCAATCAAGCTTTTGTGTATGGAATCGTTGCCCAACGATGCGCCGACAGTCGTCTGAGAAACCAGTGATATCGGCACTGGCAAAGCGCCAGCGTTTAATCTTTGTGATAGCAATTTCGCCTCTTCCAAAGTAAACGTTCCGTTTATAACGGCCTTGCCATCCAAAATTTGAGTCTCTACTCTAGGAATACTAATTGCTTCTCCATCCAGAAAAATAGCTACCAATTTGCCAACATTAGCTTTGGTAATCTCTCCAAAAAGCTTGGCGCCTTCTGAATCAAATTCCAAAGAGACTTGGGGCATGCTGGTATTAGGATCAAATTCAACGCTTGCCTTTTTGAGTTGTTTACCGGTTAATTCAGTAGCAATCCATTCCGATTGCAACTGAACGCCAATATCGGCCGAGCCTTTGATGGTGACAAGAATATGGCGTATGTCAACCGTTTCGCCATCGCCAGAACCATTTTTGGCTTCTAATTTTATTATATGATATCCGTATTGCGTCTGAACTAATTGCGACCAGACAGTTCCCACTTTAAAATTTTCATCAAAAATAACCTTGTCAAATTCCGTCACCATGTCGCCTTTTTTTACCGCTTTATACAAACCGCCATCATCCTTGCTTCCTGGATCTTCTGAATATTTTTTGGCTAACTCAGCAAAATCAGAACCAGACTGAGCTTGTTTAAGCACATCATCAGCAGTTGTTTTGACTTGAGCGTTTAAATCATCAAGCTGTTTTTGCTGATCCGCCGTAAGCTTGGTATTGGCGTTAGGATTTTCGGTTTTGAATTCCAAAAGCGGAGTTTCTCCAATCATCTTGATGGCTTGATTGACATCGTAAACTCCGGCCAGCTCAACTAATACTCTCCATTGATTGCCGACTTGATTGGTTTGAACCAAAGGCTCGGAGACTCCAAAAGAATTAACCCTTCTCTCAATAACATCTCTAACTCCGGCCAAAGCATCTGCCCGACCTGACTGCGGAATTTTGCTCACATCAGCATTATAGACGAGGTCGCTTCCGCCTTGAAGATCCAATCCTAGATGAAAATAAGGTCCATAACTACGTAAATCAATCTCCTTGATATTTTTCCAAGCGAGAAGATTGCTTCCGTCAGTTGGATTTTTCTCTATGCTTGGCCAAATTTTCAAAGTATTTACCACTGGAATAGAGGTTATTCCCTGATCTATGGCATTTGTTACTAAATTATTGGTACCGAGCAAGTCTACAAATAATGTCACTACAAATAGGACAATTATACCAAAAATAGCCCATCTCAGGACTTTCCTTGGGTTTGCTTTTGTGATTTTCGTGGATTTATTAGCCATTTTTAAATTAGAAATTTTAAGAAATTTAATACCGTTTTATTTTAGCAAAGTTATTCGGAGTTGGCAAGATGTGTTTTCTTAGTGTCGCTGGTCTTTTTTTTAATAATTTTTATAACGCCACTATTGGCGTTTACTTCCACTAAATCACCATCGCTTAAAATATCGGTCGCTATCTTGGTTCCAATGATGCAGGGCTTTTTTAATTCTCTGGCAATAATTGCCGCATGACAGGTTAATCCGCCATCATCAGTAATAATAGCGCCAGAGTTTAAGATAGCTGGCATATATTTTGGGCTAGTCATTCCTGCAACTAAAATATCTCCCTTTTTCACCTTATCCGCCTCTCTGAGATTGTGTATAATTTTTACTATTCCAATTGCCGTGCCAGTTGATGCTACTGTACCTTTAATAATATCACTAGGCGATCCTTTTAATATTAATGATTGATTGCTATTTTTGGAAATATGTTCTCTTTGATTACGCGCTTCATCTCCAATATAATATTGTCTTACTCCCACGGATTCGGGTGAAGCAAAAGCCGCGCAAAATTTTTCTTTTTCTTGGATATATTTCCGAGTAATTTTTTTCCCTCCAGCTAATAATTCGTTTAATTCATCATCCCATAGGAATTGGATATCCTGTTTTCTCAAGCCAACTCGTTTTGACACTTCATCATAAAAATTAACAAAACAATGGTGAACGTAATCGTCGGTGACATTTCTGAGGTCTTTGGTATAAGAAATCATCCCCAAAGCGTAAAAAATATGTTTTTCCTTTGCTTTAAATTTACAAAATTTACAGATTTCTTCTTTCGTTGGCAGTTTTTCTGATTTAATACTATCCTGTGACTGCAACAATTCCTTCACGACAGCTTTATAATCCAAAACCGGTCCGCTATAATTAAAGCCAACCCAACAGTATTTATCAAGAAATTTTTTTATTTCCGAGTGCAACTGAGGATGATTATCCAATAAAAACTTTTCACTTTCATATTTATCCAGAACGTTTTTATATTTTTTTGACAATTTGACAATTGCCTTCTCTTTTTGCTGATAAGCAGTAGTGTCATCAGGAATGATCAGCATGCCCAACGCTTGATCGGGAGAAATGCCTATCTTTTTGAGCGCCACACTGTAATTATTGATAATAATTTTTGCATCATTTTGCAATACGGGAGTACACCATGTTATAAATCCATAGACGTAAGATAAGACATATTTTTTGATGGAATGAGCATATATTTCTTGAATTTGTCTATCGTCAAAATTTTTCCAATGTTTATTTTTAAGTGCCAGAGCCGATTTCTGGGCATCACGACATGTCTGCTTTATTTTTACTAAATGCTTATTGAAATTATGTTTTGAATATAGTATTTTAGTAGCTCTTTGGATAGCCAAACGATATTCCTTTCCGTGAAGATAAAATTCTGTGTTATTATCATACCAAAAACAGGCCCATGGAATGCCAACGCCATAAATTTTCTTGTTTTCTTGGCTTAGCGCGCTGTATTTTATTTTATACCAAGCGGGCAAGGGCGGTATGTCCGAACGCTTAGTCAAAAAAAACCATTCATTACTGACAGTCTTGTTGATTATTTGGTTGATCTTGGAATTTTTAGCCATAATTTCTATTTTTGTTCCATGTTTTTACCGACACTATAATCCCTATTAAGTTGTTCTAATTTAGAGCGATCTAGATATACTTTGCCATTGATATTCCTTCCGCTTTCAAATACTACCGGTATTTGCTCTGGAATATTGTTGGGGTCAGTTCCGATATCTAAATAAATAGATTCTGCCGGCTGAATATATCCGCCTAAATCGTCATTATCCATATTATCAATGCCATGAATTATCTCGCCATCTGGTTTGACAAATATGCCAGAGCTTCTAAGCAACGACTCAACAAATAGCCCATGAGTGTTAATATTAATAACTACATCTTTTTTGACTGGAACATTTTTTTTATTTCTATCATTTGAATATCTTGTTAATATTTTTTCTTTATCAATCAGTTGGTGAGATAGACCAACGGCCATATTTCTCACAGTATTGGGATTATCAAGTATTTTTTCAAAACCTATTTTTTGATTTTTTTGTCTAATGGGTGCAATTTGCCTCTGGATATCTTTTGATAATTTTTCAATATCTACCATCGACTCTCCTTGGGAATTGGTTTTAGTCAAAAGGCCACTTGTGTCTTCCTCTAGGGCAGAGCTTATTAATTTTGCTAATTCTGGATATTTTTCATTAATTTCATCCAAAGTTTTTTCCTCAATTAGTAATTTAGCGGTTTTTAGAATTGTTGGCTCAAGAACATCATATTGTATTCCCTTAACGGTTCTAGTTTTATAACGCTCTCCCGTTAAAGGTGATTTAATGTTTGCTCCCTCACTAATATTTTCTGCGGTTTCATATGTTCTTTTGCTTGGATGATCGCTGGCGTAAGATTTCAATACTTCAACATCATTTAATTTTTCACCTTTAACTTTTCCATGAGCAATACCTTCGGGACTCAATTCACCAGACGGTAAACGCTCAGCGTGCCTAGTTATCATGATAATATAATGAGGCTCTTTTTCAATTTCCATCTTTGGTAGTGATTCCTCTTCTGATTCTCGCTGCTTTGAAAAATTTTCTGGGTTTCTCTTCATATAAATCAAATTTATTTATTCTCTATGGCCATTTCTACCAACCGATTAGAATAGCCCCATTCATTATCATACCAAGCCAAAACTTTGACCATATTACCTATAACTTTGGTAAATTTCAAATCAACGATGGTGGAGTGAGTTGTGCCGATTATATCACTGGAAACCAAATCATCATCTGGACCGGTCACAGCCAAAACTTTGGCATACATAGGAGTCTTGGAAGCTGAAACAAAAGCCTTGTTTATTTCCTCCACCGTCACTTCCCTATTCAAGACAGCCGTGATATCTGAAAGAGAACCACAAATTACTGGCACACGCACGGCAATGCCATCAAATTTATCCTTGAGCTCAGGAACGACCAAAGTCGTCGCTTTGGCAGCGCCTGTTGTTGATGGCGCCATATTGACGGCTCCGGCTCGACCTCTTCTATGATCTTTGGAATCTGGACTATCCACTAATTTCTGAGTGCCGGTATAAGCATGAATGGTAGTCATGAGCGACTTCTCAATGCCAAATTTGGATTGCAAGACCTGAACAACCGGCGCAATGCAATTGGTCGTGCAAGAGGCGTTAGAAATAACTTTGTTTTTGCCCATCTGAGATTTACTATATTCTGTACCGAATACCAAGGTAGGAGTTTCGGCGTCTTTGGCCGGAGAAGAAAGAATTACTTTTTTGGCGCCGGCTTTGAGATGCATCTCCAATTCTGCTTGTTTTTCAAATACGCCTGTGCATTCCAGAACTGTATCTACGCCCAACTTTTTCCAAGGCAATTTGGACGGATCCTTCTCAGCGAAAACCGGATATTTTCTGCCATTGATAATTATATTTTTATCATCATGAGCCACTTTTTTACTATATCGGCCATAGACCGAATCATATTTAAGTAAATAAGCCAAGGTTGCCGGATCAGTAAGATCATTGATGGCAACTATCTGGACATTCTTCTTGTCCAAGGCGATTTTGAAAGCGGCTCGGCCAATTCTGCCAAAGCCGTTGATAGCAATTTTTGTCATAATATTTTTTAGGATTATTCTTTAAATATTTATTTGTATTAATTATAACACTAAATCTGTTCAAAATAAAAACGATAGGAAACCCTTTTATGTTAATTGACAAAAACTGTAAAATTTATTAAGCTGTCATTTAAATAGTACAAAATCAGAGAAGTGCGATCACACGGATACCAACCATGATTGGAGGCAATAGCATGAAACACGAGTATTCTGGTGTCATAGTCCAAATCAACCCCACAGAAGAGATATTGGCGACTAGTATCTCAACAATATCGGCAGTAAGAGTAGAAAAAGGGCCAGAAGGTAGCATGTTAATTGGACATATATTGCCCGTGACTAGCTTCTTTTGCCAAATGGCTCTCGGCAAAACAGTGATGTTCAATGTCACCATAGAACATGATAAAATGCCAGGCACTCCGACGGCCGCCGACGTCAAAGAGAAATAACGCACACCAAAACCAGGGGCTACTCAAAGCTGAGTAACTCCTGTCTTATTTTTAAATTTATTTGTATAAATAAAAAACGGGCTGGAATGCGAACATGCACTCCAGACCCTAGAATATAACCAACAATATATGAGACCGAGGAATTCAGCTCCTCTTCTGACCTTCCGCCCAACCCAAGAATTTACTGCGCACCCCCACGGAAGCGATGAGGTTACATCCATCGGGCAGAATGCTCGCTTTGCTCGTTAAGACATTCACGATATTCTGAGCGAGTAAATTTTGGAAGGCAACGGGGTCCCCCGGTAACCTTTCCACGAAGCCTTCAATCCAAATACCGAGGGTGTCCACCGACGCTTCAACATCTTCAATTTCCACAACAACGCCGGTTAACGTGTCTTCCAATAATGTCCGAATCACCCCTTTTATATTTTCAAGGAACGATCCATTACTACCCTCGGGGAAAAACACGGCAACACACAAATAATTTGTGGATGCAATAGACATACACGGAACCCTCCATTGGCTTTCTTGCCGGTTGAAACACAAAATGTACGCCCCCAGATAATACCACAAAAAATAAAAATAGTCAATAAATCCCGCCTGATAGCGGGATTTATTCTCAAATATATTTTTATAATTTTATTCTTTTTCTTCTTCTTTTTTATCCGGATTTATGGGCACTTCCACAATTAAATTTTTATCGCCTTCTTTGTCTGGATCAATCTTTACGGTTACACTCTTGTTGAGCACATGCCAACCGATAACTTCTCCCCTGCCGTGCTTGGTTCTGACTCTTGTTCCGACGGGTGGAAGTTCTTTGGCTAATTCCAAATACAAATCATTTTCGTATGCCAAACAGCATTTAAGCCGGCCACAAATTCCAGAAAGCCTTTCCGATCCTCTATGCGCAATCTGCTGATGCTCGGCAAACTCAGAAGTGACATTTCCTAATTTTTTCAAATGACTTCTGCAACATTGATTAAGCCCGCAACAACCCACATCTCCGGCAATTTTAGCCTCATCACGGACGCCCAACTGGAATAATCTGATTGATTTCTGAAAATGCCTGTTTAATTCTTTGACTAAATTTCTGAAATCAACCCTACCATCGGCAATAAAAGCAAAAGTAAGTCTTTGGCCATCAAAAGAAAAATAGCAATCTACTACTTTCATTTCCAATTCTTGTTTTTTGACTAATTTATGACAGTAATTAATTGTGACCTCTTTCTGTTTGTTATCGCTGGCTATGGAATCCAGATCGTCTCTGCTAGCCAAGCGTTCTACTGTGCCAATCTCACCATATTCTTCTTTGCCATCATTTTCTATTTCTTTGATTTCGCTAACTCTAACCGCATCCACGCCAAATTCTGAGTTGACTATGATGTAGTCACCCGACTTCACTTCCAATCCTCCCAAGTCAAAAGCGTAATACCTGTCCCAGGAAACTAATTGTGCGATGGCAATTCTCATTTACTCTATTAAATAAATTTAAATTAAACTTGATATCTGACAAACTTTTTTATCACGGCTCCGTCAAGAATATCCTTTATTTTTTTGGCATCATCCTTGATATAGACTTGATTATTTAGACAGTTTTCTTCATAAAACTTAGCCAATTTCCCTTCCATAATCTTGTCCCAAATCGCTTCCGGCTTGCCCTCTTTTTGAAGCAATTCTTTGTAGATCTCTTTTTCTTTTTCTATTACTTCAACCGGAATATCTTCTGGAGTGAGATATTTAGGAGCCATAGCTACAGCCTGCATCGCTACGTCATTGGCCACTTGCTCGCTTCCGCCATCAAGAGCGACAATAGCTGCCACCTTTTTGTTATGATGGACATATCTGCCGAGCATTTCACCTTCAACAATGCCAAAATCAGCCAATTGAATATTTTCACCAATCTTCAAAACTAATTCCTTGACCTTAGTGTCAGCCCAAGATTTGAATTCAGATTCATCGGAGGTCAAAAGTTTTTGAGCCATTTCTGTGGCCACATTTTGAAAATCTTCACCGCGAGAAACAAAATCTGTCTCGCACACCAAAACGACTGCGGCGCATTTCTTGTTATCGCCGGCAAA
>JBAZBX010000020.1:0-13340 GCA_041671305.1 Patescibacteria group bacterium | reverse complement strand
ACCAATGATATATGGCCAATGACATTGTCTCCAGCCAAGATTAAATAATGGTAATTATTACTCAAAATAATTTTTGAGAAATATCTATCCACTTCCACATCATCTATTCTTTCCAAAATTCCACTAGTGACCCTAAGCAGTTCTTTATCCCTCCACCATTTAGCAAAATATTTCTTATCCGATGTCTTAACTTTTCTCAATTTTATCTTTAATTTCATCTTGGTATAATTTCTCTTTTCTAATTACTAAATTATAGCCTAAATTAACTAATATAAAAAGAAAGAAAGGCTATTTTTAAATATGGTTGGCTTTTTAATGGATTTGTAACCCTTGACCAAGCTATATTTAAGCCCTTGAATGTAGCGATTTCCTTGTTTTTATAATATCGTTTGATATTGACAAAAACGCTATATTTATTGTAAAGTAGCGCCAGTAGATAAGAGGCTGGGCAGAGTGTCCGACCCATCTATTCAACGTACCATACACAAATGAGGAGCACAAGAAAGTTATGGCACCGATCATCGAAGTGAAGCGGAGTGTGGTAGTGGCAGCGGATGTGGCCAATGAAGAAGCCCTTCGGTTTCTGGCAAAGAACATGGCGTCCGTCAACGGCATCAGCGCATTCAAGCTGGGAATCACGGCGGGACTGGATGGTCTCAAGCGGTCCGTCAAAGCGGTCAAGGACTATTTCGGAATTGTGAAGACCATCTACGATCACCAGAAGGCGGGCAATGACATCCCTGACATGGGCAAGCCGTTCGCCAATAAGCTGAAAGAAGCGGGCGTTGACGCGGCCATCCTGTTCCCGTTTACGGGTCCTAAAACCCAGGAAGCATGGATGCAAGCCTGCCGGGAAGCGGAGTTGGGAATCATCGTCGGTGGCATGATGACGCATCCGAAATTTCTGGCGGGTGAAGGCGGCTACATCGTAGACGACGCGCCCGAGCGGATTTACCGGATGGCCTGCCAATTCGGCGTCACCGATTTCGTCGTGCCCGGCAATAAGTTGCCCTGGGTTGAGCGCATCCGCGCTTGGATTACAGAAGAGCTCGGCGAGGGCAATTTTACGCTCTACGCCCCCGGCTTCATCACTCAAGGCGGTGAAATTTCGGCATGCGGCCAAGCAGCGGGCGACAGGTGGCATGCCATCGTAGGCAGCGCCATCTACAAAAAGGTAACCGCGGAGGAGCAAATTGCGGCGGCATTGGCCGTCACACAGCAAATCGCGGCATAACCGGAAAAGGAATGAATAACCATGGTTAACAAAGGGATACTCGCAATTCCGCATGAATGTGCTACAGATCCTCTGGAAGCCTTGCGCCGTTTGGGGGGGTATTACGCCTGTCCCAAAGACACACAGGGTAACCGGATCGGACCGCTTGTAGGCTATGCGGGCAAGGACAGTAAAGGCGTCCAGATGGTGGGAGAGATTTACGCCAACTTCGCCAAGATGGAGGAGTGGCCGTTCATTCTCAAGCATTACCTCTACCTGCTCGTCAAAGAAAAGCTGGGCGGTCTGGAAATTGACTGCGTCTGTGGTGCCCCGTTGGGAGGCCTGGCCTCGGCCACGCTTCTGTCGGCACGTCTGTGCTGTCGTTACGCTTTCCCCGAGAAAATCGTCACCAAGGCGAAAGAGGAAGGGAAACGCGAGGAGGCGCATTTCGCATTCAGCCGTCACGGAATCATCAAGGGCGAACGCGTAGTCATCTTCGAGGACGTCGTCAACAACTTCACGAGCACCGACGACCTCATCCGATTGATTACCAGCGCTGGTGGCATTGTCATCGGCATCGTCGCCCTGCTCAATCGCTCACCCTTCGTTGACTCGGTCTATACGTCCAAACTGGACGGCGTCAAATTGCCGGTCATCAGCCTGGTACGGAAGCAGATTGACGAATGGACTCAGGACGATCAGTTCGTCGCGGACGATATCGCCAAGGGCAATCTGGTTACCAAACCCAAGAACGATTGGGATCCGCTGATGAAAGCCATGAACCTCGCGGCATAACAATGACCGCGAACACAATTAGAGCAACTAACCAACGCCGAGAACAGGGATGTTCCGGCGTTATTTTATTTGTAAAAAATTACGGCATAATTAGATTCCTTAGTACTATGCGCAAAAAAAACAAATATCCCAGACCAATGTCTGGGATATTTGTTTTACCGTGTAGGCCGTGTCGGTCTAGTACCTGTTATTATGGAGCATTGTAAGGGATTTTTCAAGTTATATATTGAAGCTGCACAACCCCTTTCGGTAGGGTCAAAACAAGACAAATAAGACAGTAGAAACAAGATACCATTTTTTTTAATAAAGTAAGAAAAATGCCCCATAAAAAGGACATTTTTCTTATATTTAATAAAATTTCTTCAACTATATAGTTGCCCCAGACCAAAAGTAATTTCCATCTTTATCCTTAAACCATTTAGAAATGCCACCTACGCTCTCACCGCTATCTGTCCAATCAATATATTCCAACTTAGTATTCGCAGGTATCACCTTAAGACATGTTGCTTTAGTATTTGGCTGTCCGGCTCTAAGTTTAACAGCCGAAGTTGTTTTAACGCTACCAGATCTATTAACAATAACATTTTCTACTTCAACTTGCTTGAGACAATCTGCATATTCTGCAACAATATCAGTAAGGAGTCTTTCATAGGTTCTTCCACTTGCCTTAAGCCCGCTTACGGGATCAAATTTTCTTCCCGGATTTAAAATATGATGACCAACTATTGATTTGTTTGGATCTAATTTAAATTTATAGCATATATATGCCAAAACCCACACATATCTCTTATATGCTTCATCGGCATTTATATTAGTCCCATAACAATACTCAACCCCAATGGCAGCATCATTAGCATTATAGCCAAACATTTTATTGTCAGTCGGAAGATTGTATAAGACATGCCAAGCCTTTTCCGTCTTGCCGGTTAATGCCGGGACACATTCCAAAATTTGCTTATCATCCACAAAAATATGGGCTGAGGCCTCCTGTTCCTTTGCTGATCGCTTAAAATAATTAACGTTATTGGCCGCAGTTGATTGAGGATTTCCAGTATCGTGCGCAACGATAAACTTCACCGCTGGGTAAATTTGTTGCCCCGAACGACGCTTAGTATTGGGAGCTATATAATCAGGAATTATAGAATATTTTTCTTTGAATGTCATATAAAAATTAATTAATATTTTTTATCAATAGGCGGATGAGGGTCATTGCCCGGAGGAACTGTATCGCTATCTCGTATGGGGCCATCGGGCCTATGAATTCTTACTTCTCCCCCTCCACTATTCGCAGAAAATTCTTTTGCTGCTTTTTCCGCCTTAGCCTGAGTATTAAAATAACCGGCCGCTCTATTTGCCCCTTCTTTTTTTGCTTTCCAATCACCGGTTTTTACATCTTTGGTAACATGATAATTTGCCATATTTGCTAAAATTAATTTAATTAGAGTTGTTTTGGCCTGGGTAAAATACTACCCAGGCCAGCTGATTAATTACTTATCTTCTTAGAGGGCACTGACTCAATGAGAGTAAATTGTTATTCCAGTCACCATCAGAATAAGTTTGAATAAATGGGGGTCTACCAATCGGTCTCCTAATCCCAACATCAGCCCTTCTTCCTGATGCCGGATCTAAAACATAAAATGTATCAATTTTATCTTCTATTCTTCTTATGGTTTCTTCTCTAGTAAAAAGCCAATTAAGAGTGGGGTTTCCAACATGAGTAATGTGTTCATGAGGGCTTAACGTGTTTGGCTTAATAATACAGGTGATTTGGCGGTCTGCCATATATTTATTGTCTTATGAATTAATTGCCAGCTGATTAAAAAACTGTTATAATAGTATTGCTTGGGATACTTTTATCCACAGAAAAGATGCGCCATAGCTGACAAAGCCGAAACGCATCTTTTTTGAATTTAAGTCATATTTTTTCCCTTTCAATATTGGTATGTACTTATTACCAAACAGTTAATTAATCATATATTAACCATTGTAAGCTGACTTAGCTGAATTGTCAAGCAAAAAAAATTAGAAAGTCATTTGTGCATCAACAATTACAGGAAACAATTCAGTCAATTTTATACGGACAACAATCGGATTTACATTGAATATATTTGCAAGCTCTTTCTCTGCCCGTACTCGTTCACTTTCTTTAAGTTTTGGCGCCTGTAAAAAACCACTCTTAACCAAGTACGGTTGGATGGCCTTATATACCAAAACCCTAGGCATTAACAGAGCGCTCATAGCCTTATTTGCTTGATATTCCCACCAATTTCCTTTATAACCCTTATTTTCTGCATCAGAACTAACCCCGACTATATCTCGACAAAATATTTTTGCTTCCCCATTGGAATCTTCGCCAAAAAGATTCTTGGCCGGGAGACCATCAACAAAGAGATGCGCATGAAGCAAACAATGGCCACATTCATGAGCTAGAGTTGTTCTTAGGCGACGCTCAGCCGGAATATTGCCATCCTCGTCTAATAATTTTGAAATGGCTATCTTATTTACACCGCTAGGCCCAAAATGAGAGTAGCCAAGAATTTTATCTCCCAAATCTTCATATTCAAGAATATTACCAAATCTTTTTTCGATAAATCTATCGATCCTAATGGATTCTGGATCCATTGGCAATAACTCAACCTTTCTGAGTTCTGTGGTACATATTTCTTCTATTTCATCTAAAGAAAAAAATGGTTGTTTTTTTACTGGTCCCTTTTTTGCTTTGAAATATTTCATTTCTTTTTCTTTTTCTTTTTTTCTGACTGCTCAATAAGATTCAGAAATTCGTTAGGAGTAATGCCAGAATCGTTAAGCTTTCTTAACATAAACGCATAATTTGGATCCAATTGCGATTTTTTCCTGATATCTTCTACTGGTGGCCTCGTATCATTCTCTTTCAATTTGGAAATTGGAATTTTCAATGCCTCAGCTATTCTTATTAACATACCATCCGTTGGAAAACGTCGATTGAGCTCTACATCGGAAAGAAAAGCTGCGGAGCAATCAATTTTTTTTGCTAATTCACGCAAAGAAAGATCCTGTTTTTCTCTGGAATTCCTGATGAAAGATCCAAGGGTTGTATTTATACTATTCATATATGTAAGCTTACACTAGTTAACGATTGTTGTCAAATTTTTTAAAACAATGGCCAGCCGATAATTCCTAGGACAAAAAACTGCCCTACAGTTTGAAAATTTATTTGACAAAATTGTCAAAATGGTGTATGATCAGTATAGATAGGGTTTATGCCTATCGCAAATTTTTTTTAACATTCTATAAATGCCACCCAGTTACAAAAGGGCGATCCAAGCTCTGATTTAACCCCAGAGCCTCTCGATCTTAATACGCATATCGGCGCGGTAAAGCTATAAAGCCGCGGTCAAGGATATCCTCGGACGGTTTCTAAGCAAATTAGAGGCCTCGAAGCAAAGTAAACCATTAAATTGGATTATTTTGCTTCGAGGCCTTTTTTTATTTTAAATTTATTAATAATTTTTCATAAGTATGGAAAATGTGAAAGCCACGGAGGGCTTAAAGCTCCAATATGTGTCAGTCGAGTCAATCATCCCTTGCGAATACAACGCAAGAAAATGGGATAAGGACGCCAGAATCCAACTAAAAGAGAGTCTGACTCGCTTCGGATTTTGGGATCCGCTTATCCTGAATTCAGCCAAAGGTCGAGAGTGTGTGTTAATAGGGGGTAATTTCCGTCTGGAGATGGCCAAAGAGCTTGGCATAAAGGAAGTTCCCATTGTTTTTATAAATATTCCCGATTTGGAGCGTGAGAAGGAATTGAATTTAAGACTTAACAGGAACGTTGGAGAATTTAATCTAGATCTCCTTGCCCAGTTTGATGAGTCCTTTTTGACTGACATCGGTTTCAGTAGTGAAGAGTTAGATAACATCTTTCCTGCCGAAGAAAATACAGTGATGTTTGATCTAAAGAGAGAATTGCAAAAATTAAGCATCGAGGCAATAACAGTCCAGACCGGAGATATCTATGAGTTGGATGGTTCAAGAATATTGGTTGGTGATTCAACTGTTGAAGCAGATATGCTTAAACTTATGGGCGGTGAGAAAGCAGACATGTGCTTCACGGATAGCCCATATTTGCTAGATTACTTAACTGGAAAGACAAAAAATAAAGATGGGATCACTGAAGGATTTGGTGCGAAAAAAAATCGGGTTTATATAGGAACAGAGGTGCTTCCAGAGAATTTCACTGAATTGTGGATGAGTAATATTGCTAAAATCCAGAAACCTGATTTTTCCATTATCGCCTTTGAGAATCCTAAAAATCTTAGGATAATGTGGAATGAGCTAGAAAAACACTGGAAATATCGAAATACCATCACATGGAGACTCCCAAATAGAGTCCAAGGATTTTCGGCTAAATACAAATTTTTTAACAAAAGTGACATAGCTCTGCTGGGAACTTCTGGTGAAGTAGAATTGAATTTAGAAGATGAAGATAACTTACTAGAGCAAGAGTATGAAAATGCTCTATTCGCCACCTCGGGAAAACCCCACTGGGAGAGCTACGAAGCCGGCAAAAAAATTTGTCCGACTGATTTTATTGATTTCAAGGCCGCTGACGAGAAATCGAGCGGTCAAGGTATTATCTTTGGTACCAAGCCGATTGAGATTCTCATTCCCTACATAAAAGTTCTAACCAAGAGAGACGATTTGATAGTTGAGCCCTTTGGAGGAAGTGGCAGCACCCTAATTGCCGCCATTAAGATGAATCGTCGTTGTTATTTAATGGAAAGACAAGTAATTTATGCTCAGGTTATTCTTCGCAGATGGGAGATAGAAACTGGCAAAAAGCCCGTGAAAATAAACTAATGAACTTGAAGTAATTGTATGATTAGGAGTTCTACCAAAAGGAAGTTGCTCGTTGAGCTGGAAAAAACCGGCAATGTTTTTACTGCCTGTTCAAGAACTGGTATCAGCCGAGCTACTTTCTACAGGTGGAAGGAGGAACAAAAAGAGTTTAAGGAAAAGGCCGACAGAGCCGCTGAGATTGGAATAGAAAGTAATTGTGATATTGCTGAGCACAGCTTAATGCTTAAAATCAAAGACAAGGACTTGGGCGCAATTAAGTATCTACTTAGTCATAACTCGCCAAGGTATAAAGAAAAAGAAAAGGAAAAAAGAATGGTGACTGATCGTACGATGGCCGGCACGGGTAAATATGTTACGCTTAATGGATTTGGATTAAATGCGCTTTATGAAATGTATAATCATAAGGATGCTTTGAGGCTAAAAAAGAATTGGGAAGAATTTGGTTTTGAAATACCACCAAAACTTGATGGAAGTGAAATTGATCTTGATGATCTTCCCGATTATATAGGATACATCAGGGATTGGAATAATTATAAAAATGGCGATATCCCTTTGCCTTAATTATACTATAGCATCACTGATATTATTTATAATACCATCGACATTATCAATCCATTTCTCTGTTTCAAAAGTCGTTCTCTCCGATTCAGAGTTGATAACCATGCCAATATTCTTGAAGGCGAGATTTAATCTATCCAATCTATTAATCTGTTCTGGGCTGGCTTCCCGCTTGGGATATTCCGTTGATATTTTCAACTTGCCGTCAGAAGAAATGACGAATAATGGTTTATTGCCCAGCTTATGGAATCTGACGGAAAAGGAACTCTGATTTACCCCTGTCCCCCACTTAATCTCATCAGCTGATTCTTTGGAGAAGTTGAATAGTTTTATAATAGTTTCCAAATCATTTCCGGAAAGAACTTTTTTAGCTTCTTCAAAGAAACCTTCTTCATCCCACTTTTTCCTGGGACTATTGGAAGTGTTTGAAATATTCTTCTTAACTTCCAGCCCGAATAGTTTGGGAATCATAATCTCATACTGCTCATATTTGTAATATTCCATCTGCACGGCATAAATATCGAAATGGCTATTTTGATTAATGTAGATAATCAAATCTTTTAATCTGTCTTCGATGAAATCCATGAGGATGACGAATTTGATATTGCCCTGGGAAAAGTTGCCTTTGATATTTTCAAGCATAGCAATAACTCCGTCATAATCAAGATTGAAAAATTCTTTGGCCTTTTCTTCCAAGCTCATTTTGAATTTCTGATTTATGGCAATATTGATTTTAGCTATAAATTCGTTGTAATCACTATGTCGCCAGAGAGAGGCACCATAATCAAGGGCTTGAGCCACGACTGTTCTTTTATCCGGATTTTTGTAGAGTTTGGTTTCTACGACATATATATCGCCATCTCTGTCTATGGCTAAGGCGTCAATGGGACCGGATTCAGTTTGAAATTCTCTGGCCACCACAAATAGTTTTTTATCTTCTTCTATTTCATAGACAGGAATGGACTCTGGATTCTCATGAATATAGTTTTGAAGATATCCTTCTTTTTCAAAATTAGACTTGTCTACCTTTAAAGCTTTCTTACCGTTCTGGGAAATAATTATGGACATAAATTTGATTTAAAAATGCCTCATGACTAGTGAGGCATGGAGACAGCGATGATAACTATTACAATAATAACGATTATAATTACCATAATTATGCCACACCCGAGATTCATACCTTGCAGGAACAATCCTTCCTTGGGCTTATTCTGTTTTTTGTCTTCTAACTTCCTGACTTTGGCATCCACGATCGCTCCGCAATGTTTGCATTTAATGGCTTCTGCCTTAATCTCTTCTGCGCAAAAGGGGCATTTCTTGGTGACCTCTTTGACGACTTCATTGTTTTGGTCTGTCTCCATATTGTTATTAATAATAATAAAACCAACTAATTGAGTAGCTGGCTTGAGAGAATTTGTGGAATCACAAAACCCCACGCCAGCTAGGCCTTACGGCCCCATACCCGTTTCCGGGCATGACTCATAGAAAAGTTGCTGATCGTGGGGATCAGTATTTTCTATGAGTTTAGGAACCATGACCATCAAATGATGATTTTAGGCTTCGCGCTTACGCACTAATTGTATTTTTATTGTACTATTTATGTTCGACTTTGTCCACTATAATAGCTTAAATACGTCAATCCGCGAAGCAGAGTTATCGACAGTTTACCTACTCACCCCTCCTGGACTCATTGGAGGGGTTGCGTCATTAATGTATATAAGAAGTAAATAAAGAAGTAAGATATATGGATATAATGGCAAAAACAAGAGAATTAGAGGCCTCTAGGGCTGAATTAGCAGCCATTCCCCTTAAATACTGCCTATATGCCCGTAAAAGCACCGAATCCGACGAAAAACAGGCCCTCTCCATAGATGCTCAGATAAAAGAGATGCTGACCGTAGCCCAAAGAGAGAATGTCACGGTAGCGGAAATAAGAAAAGAATCACATTCAGCCAAAGCATCAGGACAAAGGCCGGTCTATAATCATCTGATTGAAGACATAAGAAAAGGAATATTTAATGGCATCCTTACTTGGGCACCAGATAGACTAAGTCGTAACGCCGGGGATCTTGGCAGTTTAGTGGATTTAATGGATCAAGGGTTACTAGTAGAAATTAAGACCTATAATCAGAAATTTGCCAACTCCCCTAACGAAAAGTTTTTACTGATGATATTATGCTCTCAAGCAAAATTAGAAAATGATAATAAAAGTTTAAACGTAAAAAGAGGACTAAAGGCTAGAGCGCAATTAGGACTATACCCATGCATAGCACCTACCGGATACCTGCATAATAAAAATGCGCCTAAGGGAAGTTCCTCCATAATTGATCCCATTAGGGCTACTACAATTAAAAAAATGTTTGAAAAAGTCGCCTACGAAGGATATAGTGGCAGAAAGGTGTATTTCTGGCTTAAAGATGAGATAAAATTTACGACTAAAAACAATAAACCATTGGCATTGGCCAATATCTACCTTCTCCTGAGAAATAGCTACTACTTTGGAATGTTTGAATATCCGAAAAATAGTGGTAATTGGTATACAGGTAAGCATACACCCATAATCAGCGAAGAACTGTTTGATAAAACACAAGAAAGACTGAAAGAGCATTTAATAATTAAGGACTGGGGCGTTAAAGAGTTCGCTTTCACCAAGCTCATAACTTGTGGGTTATGCGGATCAGGCATAACCGCTCAAGAAAAATTCAAGAAACAACAGAATGGCAATGTGCATCACTATATTTATTATGGCTGTTCGAAAAGTAAGGATAGAAATTGCCGAGAAACCTACATCAGGGAGGAGGAATTAATTGAACAACTGCTACTGATCGTGGATCAATTAACTTTAGATGAACTTGGCATAAAAGAGAAGCTGAAGCAAGAAATCGAACGTTATCACAAATTTCAAAATATTCTTGGTGATCAAAAAAGCAACAGAAAAATCAAAGATGTTGATTTTAAAAATTATGTGAAATACCTCCTGAAAGAAGGGTCTACTTTTGAAAAAAGAGATGTGCTATCCTGTTTTAAAAATAGCTTAATTTTGAAAAATAAAGAAATACTGATATCAGACAAATAATTAGCCAAAACATTAATTTAATGATAAAATTAATATACTAAAAAAATGAAAAATTGGATAAATACAATACAAAACATGGATTGTGTAATAGGACTTAAAAAAATACCTAACAATTTTGTCGACCTAATTTTAACTGACCCACCATATGGCATTAGTCGAGAGCTAAACTGCAAAAATAAAAGATTAGGCACAACAGCAAAATTAAATTTTAATTTTGGAGAGTGGGATAAATTTAACAAAGAATGGTTTGATATTGCAATTAAAAAAACGAGGGGTTGGATAATAAGTTTTTGTGCTAAAAAAGATATTGGCTTTTACTGGGAAATATTAGAAAAAAATGATTTCAAGGCCATAGACGTTATTGTTTGGCAAAAACCAGATCCAATACCATTAAATGGTAAAACAAAAATGTTAAATGCATGGGAAGCGGCAATTATAGGTAAAAAGGCCGGGGCTGACTTTAATGGTCGATGCCAACATAATATTTTCAAATATCAAGCTCCTAAAGGTAAAAATAGAATACATCCAACCCAAAAGCCAATTGGATTAATGGAAGAATTAATATTATTAACAACAAAAAAAGGAGGCCTAGTATTAGACCCCTTTATGGGAAGTGGCAGTACGGCCGTAGCATGCATCAAAACTGGCAGAAACTATATGGGATTTGAAATTGATAAAAAATATCACAAAGAATCACTAGAAAGATTGGGAGAAACTCCCACTCCATTACTATAGCGGATAAATTTACTATAGCGGATAAATTTGTTTAGTTTTTAATTCCTTTAAATCGCCCATGGACAAAGAGATCTGCAATCTTCTTAGAACTTTCCCCATCTGTTTATATTTCGCCTTCTTGTCAGATAGTTTCTTCTTCAATTTCTTGATTGTTAATAATGAATTAACCTCGTAAATCTTCTTGATTTTAAATTCATCTTTATCGACCACGGCCAAAATTATTTTGTAATCATTTTTATATTTATCTAAAACCTTATCCGAGATGTCCTGAAAATTCCATGAATTACTTTTTGAAACTTTATACTCATAGAATCTTCCCTGATCGTCAACTGCATCATGCCCTAACTGCTCAGATAATGCTCTATGATTCAAAATTAATGCCACGAGTATTTCCCAGAATTTGTTACTCGTCAAAACCTCTTTCGTTCCAGTTATTTCTTCAATTTTCTTAGCTATATTGCATATTTCATTAAGCCAATTATAATAATTGCCACACTTACAGTCGTAACTATTAAAAGTTTTTTGAAGGTGAAAATTTTCTTCAATCTGCTTAGAACCCACGTTAATCATTTTTCTATGATTCTTGATGGCCTTGGTCTTTTCTTCAAGATACTTGGAGATAAGCTTGCCGGGAACATTATAATACCAGTCAAACTTAGGAAATAGATCACTATCATCAATATGAGCGAATATGACAGATTCAATGCTAGCTAATTTCACAATAGTAGTATCAGTGAAATCATTGAATGTCCAAGTATGATTGGAGCTACTCTCCTTATAGTGCTTATACTCAAATTCGCCTCCATTCTCATTTTTAGCATCCCTTGATCCAGAATGACCCGGTATTAAGATGTGGCCCAAATCATTAGCAATAACAATTTCAAATATCTTAGAATTTGATATAATATCTGTAACCCCAAAATGCTTAAAAAAATCGTCCTGAATATCTTTCAGACGCAAAATTAAACTATCTAAGGATTTATTAGGAATATTGGTAACTTCACTCATATGACAAGTAATTATAATATAAGAATATCAAATAAGTTTAGTAAAGGCAATAATAGTCTAATCTGTGACGATGCCTTTAAGGTATTATCTCAAATACCAGATAACTATGCCGATCACTGCATAACCGATCCTCCATACAATATTTCCGGCTACGATTTTAAAAAAGAGGTTGGCTGGCTTAAATCCAACAAATATTGGAGTGAAGAAAAAAACTTTAAAAAAATAGAAGAGAAATGGGATAAATTTTCTAATTCAGATTATGAAAAATTCACTCAACTTTGGTTAAATGAAATTTATAGAATTGTTAAACCGAATGGAAATATAATAATATTTGGTAGCTATCATAATATTTATAAAATAGGATATTTATTACAGAGAGATGATAAAAAAATTATTAACTCTGTCGTTTGGTATAAAAGAAATGCCTTTCCTAATATAACACAAAGAATGCTGTGCGAAAGCACTGAACACATTATATGGGCAGTCAATGAGAGTAATGAAAAAGCAAAAAATTGGATATTTAATTATCAAGAATTAAAAAAATTTAATATAATAAAAAATTGTAAAAAATGTAAAAAAGTGATGGATATTGAATATAAGTATTGTCCATATTGTGGCAATAATATTTTTGAAGTCAAAAGACTCCAGCTAAGAAATCTTTGGGATATACCATCGACTCCCGGGAAAGAAAGAAGTCATGGCAAACACCCTTCACAGAAACCAATTGCAGTATTAGAAAGATTAATAATTGGAGGATCTAAAAAAAATGATATAATTATTGATCCATTTGCTGGCAGTGGAACAACCGCCGTTGCAGCGAAAATACTAGAAAGAAGGTTTGTTGCTATTGATAATAATAAAGAATATTGTCAAATAATAGAAAAAAGACTAAAGGAAGGGCATCAAAATAATTTAATATAATTTCAATCAAATAAAACAACCGGCACTTAATGCTGGTTGTTTTATTCGTTTAAGGATCCTGACCCCTCTCGGTCGCCAGAAACCTCTCACTAGTTGGTAGCCCCACGGGGAATTGAACCCCGGTTCTCGCCTTGAGAAGGCGGTGTCCTACCACTAGACGATAGGGCCAAAAATCAATTTATATCTTAACAA
>JBAZBX010000019.1:0-13580 GCA_041671305.1 Patescibacteria group bacterium | reverse complement strand
TGGGAGACCAAGGAAGAGGCACAAAAAACGGTTGATTTAGCCAAAACTTTATTCAAAAAGGGATATGTGGATACTTTGCAGGCTACGGTTTTGATTCCCTATCCGGGTACGCCACTATATAAATACTGCCAGGAAAATAATTTGTTAAATTTTACTGATTATGATAGATTTGATCAAAGGGAGCAAGTGATGAAATGCGCTTTGACCACAGCTGATGTCAAAGAAATGACCCAAGGATTGTATAAATCATTTATGACGCCGAAGTTTATTTTGAACAAAGTTTTAGCAGTCAGAAGCTTTGAGGATTTAAGATTTTTGTTCAAAGCCGGCGGGAAGTTGCTGGGGCATTTAACGGATTTTAAAAAGTGAGTATTACAAGAAATATTTTTTTAATTGACATAATATAAATTTGCAATGTTTAAACAAGATTATTCTATAGGCGTCCTAATGCTTTCATATAATGATGAATCAATTTTGGAAGATTGTTTAATGTCCATAAGGAATCAAAATTATGATCAAAGCTTAATCAATATTTTCCTTATGGACGGCGGATCTAGTGATGGAACTTTAAGAATTGCTCAAAAATATGGAGCAACAATAATTTCTCATCCGGAATTGAAAAATCAGCCCGATATTAGAACGGCAATAGGGTTTCAGGCATCACGAGCCGATTTGGTTATTTTCTTTTCCGCTGATAATCGTTTTCAGGAAAAAGATGCTTTATCTGAGATGGTAAAGACATTTGACGACCAAGAAGTAGTGGCTTGCGAAACCTTGAGATATGGATATAGAAAAACAGATCCGGCTTTATCTCGTTATTTTGCTCTTATTGGCGGGTGTGACCCGATAGCTGTGGGTTTAGGAAAGGCCGATCGAGGGCCATACGATAAAAATGGATCCTGGCACTCTTTCGGCGTAGCCCTAGATTGCGGGGAATATTTTAAAGTTAAATTTGAATCGGATGTTTCCAAAATTCCCACTATTGGCGCTAACGGATTTTTAATAAGAAGAGAATTAATAGATGAGATGGATTATAAAGAAAATGGAGCACATATTGATATGTGTGTTAGTTTAATAAAGAAGGGGTATAGCTCCTTTGCTTTTGTAAAAAATAAGCATGTTGTTCATTATATTAATATCAGTATCATCGCTTTTTTAAAAAGAAGATTGTTATGGGCCAAAGTATATTCTGCCGATAAAATAAAAAGAGAATATGGTGTGTTTCAAAAAAAGGATACGGTTCGTCTTATTTTAATGGTATTTGCTAATCTTACTTTTATTTTACCGCTTTTACGGGCGATAAAGGGTTATTTTTTTGTGAGAGATATCGCTTGGTTTTTGCACCCCTTAGTGTGCTTTGTTTTTACTTTAAGTTATGGTTTATTTTATTTTAAAAAATATTTCAGTAATAATGTATGAAAACAATAATTCTTTGCGGCGGTCAGGGTACGAGAATGAAAGAAGAAACAGAATTTAAGCCTAAACCGTTGGTTTTGGTTGGCGGTCAGCCTATAATTTGGCATATCATGAAGATTTATGCTCATTTCGGCTACAATGAATTCATTTTGGCTTTGGGCTATCGTGGTGATATGATCAAGGAATATTTTTTGCATTGGCGTACTTTTGCTAATAATTTTACTTTAAATACCAAAGGGAACGAAATAATTTTTCATAATAATGATTGCGATGATTTTAAAATAACTTTTGTTGAAACCGGACTTGAAAGTTTGACAGGAGAAAGGGTAAGGCGCCTAAAGGATTACATTGGTGATGATGAAGAATTTATGATTACTTATGGCGATGGCGTTGCCGATATTAATATTAATGAGCTTATAGAATTCCACAAAAAGCAAAATACCGTTGGTACAATAACAGGCGTAAAAACAGCAACTCGTTTTGGTTTATTAAATATTGATCCGGCCACCAATAAAATAAATAAATTTTATCAGCACAAGATTAGTGATATAGAGATGGAAGAGCATTCTAAGGATTATATTAATGGCGGGTTTATGGTTTTTAAAAAAGAAGTTTTTGATCAAATAGAAAAAGACACCATGATTGAAAAAGTTTTTTCTCCTTTGTCGGAAAAAGGTGAGTTGTCTGTTTTTGTGCATGATGGCAATTGGAAATGTATGGATAATTATAAGGAAGTTGAAGAAATGAATGAATTTTGGAGAAAAGATCCATTTTGGAAAGTTTGGAAGTAATTATATAAATTTATGAAGGAATTTTTTAAGGGTAAAAAAATATTAATTACCGGCAATACCGGCTTTAAGGGGTCTTGGTTGTCTCAGATCCTTTTAGAATTTGGCGCAGAAGTGATTGGGGTATCCTTGCTACCGAACACAAACCCGTCTTTATTTAATGCTCTTGGCTTGGATAAAAAAATGAAGACCTATTATTGTGATGTCAGAAATTTTGATGCTCTGCAGGAAATAGTTAAGGGTGAACAACCAGAGGCAGTGTTTCACTTAGCCGCTCAAGCGATTGTCAGGGATAGCTACGATGACCCGCTTAAAACTTTTTCAGTTAATACTTTGGGCACGGCTAATGTTTTGCAAGCTGTAAGGGATGTTGGTTGCGTTAAATCGGCAGTAATTATCACTACAGATAAAGTGTATAAGAATAATGAATGGATTTATCCATATCGAGAAACCGATGCTTTGGGTGGTTATGATCCTTATAGTGCCAGCAAAGCGGCCGCGGATATTATTGCCAATTCTTATATTCAATCATTTTTTAATGTTAATGATTTTGGACAGAAACACAATACATTGGTTGCTATTGCCCGTGCCGGTAATGTTATCGGTGGCGGAGATTGGTCGCGTTATCGTTTAGTGCCAGATATTATTAGGGCTATATATGATAAGAAAGAGGATGTTGTGCTGAGAAATCCCCAGTCTATTAGGCCATGGCAACATGTTTTCGAACCGCTGTCGGGCTATTTGAAATTAGCCCAAAGACTTTATGAGAGAAATGTTACCCTTGTTGGTGCTTGGAATTTCGGGCCTCATCAGGAAAGCTTCGTTTCGGTTGAAGAACTGGTAAAAAACGCCGTCGATATTTTGGGTTGCGGTAACTATAGGATAGAAGCTGATACGACCAAGCATGAAGATAATTTTTTGACTTTAGATGTTAGTAAGGCCGATTTATTGCTCAAATGGCGTCCCAAGATTAATTTTAATCAAAGCATTAAAATGACCTTTGATTGGTATAAAAGTTATTATGAAAATTCTGGAGGAATAACTGATTTTACCAATAAGCAAATTGAATTATATTTTGAAAATTAAATGTTTTTAATAAATTAATTATTATTTATGTCAAGCCAACAAACACAATCAGAAGTTGACAAGAGAAATCGTCTCAAGCAGGAAAAGCCATATGTTTATGAAAAAATTATAAAATTTGAAGACAAAATTAAAAAAGGCGAAAGCATTGCCATTATTCAATTCCAATATAATTATGATTGTAATTTTCGTTGTGAACATTGTTCAGTAAAAAGGTTCCAGGGCAGGAATGATGCCAGGCAATTAAATATGGATGATGTTAGAAATTTGGCTAAGCAGGCCGATGAAATGGGTTTGGCGCGTTTTGTAATAACCGGTGGAGAACCATTGATTTTTAAGGACTTTGATGATTTGGTAGCCACCATTGACCCTCAAAAATTTTATATTAATTGTGATACTAATGGTTGGTTTTTGGATGAAGAAAAGGCTAAGCACTTGAAGAGTATTGGAGTGGACAGAATTCAATTAAGTATAGATAGTCTTGATCCGGAAGAGCATGATGCTTTCAGAAAAGCACCAGGATCGCATGGAAGGGCAATGCGAGCATTGGATGCTTCTTTAAACGCCGGCCTTGGTATTTTTATACAAACCGTGGTTACGAAACAAAGGCTCCATTCGGATGAATTTATGGAGTTTGTAAAATTTTTTAATGATAAGGGAATAACAGTTTTCGTCACTTATGCTAAGCCAGTAGGAGCGTGGGAGGGTAATTTTGATTGTTTGGTGGATATGGATGATATTAACTATATGAGAGAATTAGAAAAGAAGCATAATTTGTGCACGCATTTAACTCCAGCTTACGGATTGGACATGGGCTGTATTGCAGTTAAAGGAATGATATCTGTGACCCAATATGGCGACGTTTTGCCTTGCCCATATATTCACACTTCCATAGGTAATATTTTAAATGAGCCACTGAAAGATATTATTCAAAGAGGTTTGGATATCAAATATTTTGGCGAACACGTGAATACTTGTTTAATCGCCCAAGACCGAGAGTTTATAGATAAATATGTCGTTGGAAGAATATATAATAAGCCATTGCCGGTTCCTTGTAGTGAAGTTTTTACAGAAGAGGATAAGACCATAACGCCGTTTAATGAATATGAGAAATAAATAAAATAAACAAAATGAAAGCCAAGGATCTTAGCGGTCAAGTGCCTGGAGGCAAGAGAGTTAAGCTTGCTGAAGCCCTCCCTTTGGATACGCCGTTTTTATTATATATTTTTCCAGTGTATGCTTGTAATTTTAAATGCAGATATTGTATCTTTTCAGTTAATCCAGAAAAACGCGGATTTATTTCTGATAAGATTTTAATGGATTTTGACTTGTATAAGAGGTGTATTGATGAGGTCGCTAAATTTCCGAATAAGTTAAAGGTTTTGCGTTTTGTAGGGATGGGAGAGCCATTGCTTCATAAGAATATTGCGGAGATGGTTAAATATGCCATTACAAAAGATGTTGCTGGCGTTGTTGAGATTATCAGCAATGGATCGTTATTAACTCCGGAAATTTCCGAAGCGCTCATAGATGCCGGACTTAGTAGATTAATAGTATCTTTGCAGGGAATAAATAGTAAGAAATATCAGGAGGTTTCACAGATTAATATTGATTTTGAAAAATTTGTCCAAAATATTAAGTATTATTTCGAACATAAGAAAGAAAATTCGCATTTGTATATAAAAATTATGGACACGGTACTTGATGGAAAAGATGAGGAGCAAAAATTTTATGAAATATTTGGAGATATTTGTGACAGTATGGCTATTGAGCATACGGTTCCCATTTATCCTGGGGTTGATTATGATAAGGTGTTAGAGGGCAAGGATTTGTCAGTCACCCAATTTGGATTACCCGTTTCTGAGGTAAAAATTTGTCCTCAGCCATTTTTTACTTTTCAAATAAATCCCGATGGAAAGGTGGTGCCTTGCTTTTCTTTGGATTATCCGGAAATTATCGGCGATTGCAATAATGAGTCGATTTATGATATTTGGAATGGAGAAAAGTTTCGTAAATTTAGAAGTCGAATGCTGGATGGGGCTGAAAATGTTTGTAAAATATGTTCTAATTGCAATATTATAAAATATAGGATGTCACCGGAGGATGTTTTAAATGAAGCCGTGGGTAGGTTGAAGGAAATTTATAAAGACAAATAAGTTATGATTAAAAAGAATATTGCTATTTTGGGAGCCACTTCTCATATTGCCAAGGGCCTGATAAATAATTTTCTAAATGATGGTAATGTCATCCTGCATTTATTTACTCGTTCACATCAAAAAGTTGCTGATTTTTTAGAGAGCATTGGAAGGTTGTCTGGCGGCGATTATATTATTCATGAAGGTTATGAAGATTTTTTAAAGCTTTCCTATGATGTTGTTATAAATTGCGTTGGTACGGGAACGATGAAAAGAATGCATGGCGACTATTCTAGCTATTTTACGATCACAGAAAAGTGTGATAATCTAGTAATTGAGTATTTATTAAGGAATACTAAAGCTCTTTATATAGACTTTAGCAGTGGGTCCGTTTATGGCAGAGGATTTTCAGAGCCTGCAGGAGAAAATACGACCAATAATATTAAGGTTAATCATGTTTCCATTGAGGATTACTATTCAATAGCCAGATTAAATTCAGAAGCTAAACATAGATCATTAGATAAATTAAATATTGTAGATTTGAGAATTTTTTCCTATTTTAGCAGATTTATAGATTTAAGCGACGGATACTTTATCACTGATATCATGGAATCCATTAAGGATAAAAAAATTTTAACCATCAGTAGTCAAGATTTCATCCGTGATTACCTGCATCCGCAAGATTTATATTCAATGATTTTGAAATGTTTCAATATTGGAAAAATTAATAGCTCCTTTGATGTTAATAGCTCTAAACCAGTGACCAAAAAAGAGATGCTGGATTATTTTTCATCCGTTTATGGCTTGGAGTATCAAATATCGGAAACGATGGAATCGACAAGTTCGACGGGGATAAAAAATGTCTATTATTCAAAATATGATAATGCCAAGACAGTCGGCTATAAGCCATCTTTCAGTTCCATGGATGCAATTGTTCAAGAATCAAAATACATTTTAAATAACTAAAAGATAATATGGAAAACATCAATCAGATTTTCGAGCAGGAGGGGGAAGAAGTTAAACCGTTATTTATTTTTGAAATGGCCAACAACCACATGGGCGATGTGGAGCATGGCCTTAAGATTATCCGGGAAATTCATGAAGTGAGTAAGGATTTTGATTTTTTGTTCGCTTTTAAATTTCAATATCGGGATTTGGATACCTTTATTCACCCTGATTTCAAGGAGCGCATAGATCTTAAATATATTAAGCGATTTTCGGAGACGCGATTGAATGGGGAAGAATTTTTGATTCTAAAGAATGAAGCTCAAAAGTTAGGTTTTATTTCTATTTGTACTCCGTTTGATGAGAAATCGGTCGAAAATATAGTCAAACATGATTACGATATAATCAAAGTGGCGAGTGCTTCTTTTAATGATTGGCCGCTACTGGAAACAATCGCTAAACAGGATAAGCCGATAATAATTTCCACGGGCGGGGTAACATTCGAAGAGATTGATAAGGTAGTCAGTTTTTTTAAACACCGCAATAAGAAATTCGCCATTATGCATTGCGTTGGGCAGTATCCGACCAGCAATAATAACTTGCAACTTAATCAGATTACTCTGCTTGAGGAAAGATATCCCGGTGTAACTATTGGTTATTCGACTCATGAGTCACCCGATAATTTTGAAGCCGTAAAATTAGCGATTGCCAAGGGATCCATAATTCTTGAAAAGCATGTGGCGGTTGAAACCGACAAATACCCAAAAAATGCCTATTCAGCTACTCCAACACAGGTTAGAAGTTGGTTAGAATCGGCCAAGGAGGCATTAGCTGCTTGCGGTGTGTCTGGTCGCCGACATGATTTTTCAAAAGAAGAACTGGCGGATATTCGCCAATTTCAAAGAGGGGTTTTTGCGGCTGGTGATATTAAAAAAGGCGATCATGTAGAAATAAAAAATGCTTTTTTCGCTTTTCCCAATCAAGCAGGACAAATTTTGGCCAATGAGATGTCTAAGTACACAATTTTTACTGCTTGCCGTGATTTTAATAAAAATGAATCGATTTTAACGGCCGATGTTGAGCGTTTGGATATTCGTGAAAAAGTATATGTAGCAGTGAATAAGATAAATGAGTTGCTTAAAAAGGCTAATATTGCCATATCTAATGAATGGGATTTTGAATTGTCTCATCATTATGGCATAGATAAATTTTATGAGATTGGAGCTAGTTTGATTACTTGCATAAATCGCGAATACTGCAAAAAATTAATCGTTCTTTTGCCTGGTCAGCAGCATCCGGCTCATTGCCATCGAGTCAAAGAAGAAACATTCCATATATTATATGGGAATGCGACATTTATTGTCGGTGATAAATCGATTGAATCGAAAGCGGGAGATATTATAACCCTGGAAAGGGGAGTGCCACATTCTTTTTCTTCCAAAGACGGTTGTATTTTTGAGGAAATTTCCACCACCCATTATCCCAATGACTCATATTATATAGATGAAGAGATTACCCGAAATAAAAATCGCAAAACGGTTTTGACTTATTGGATCATTTAATTTTTATTTTTTATGCCGGGCAACCAATTTCTAACAGTTCAAAAATTAGATGAAGCAAAATCACTTATAAGGTTATTCGGCCTGGATTATGATGGCACTGTCAGTGATGGCGATCAATTCAAGCAACCCCAGGTATTTGAATTAGTAGAGAGAATTTTGGCCAATGGCAAATCAGTTGCATTTATCACGGCCAGAGCAGCTACGGCGCTGAAGATGTTGGTTCCGCCACTTATGGATTTACTTATTACTAATAATTTGTCTATTCCTTGTTTTGTGGCAGGTGGCAATGGCGCTACTTTATATGAAATAAAAAAATATGGACCGCGCTTGATTTATAATAATGGTTTCAAGTTAGAGCATATTTTACGCGTTGTAGAAGCTGGTCGGAAAGTATGTGATGATTTAGGAATTGGTGTAGGCGATCTAGCGGAAAAAGGATTAGAAACTTTCAGAAAATTTTTGCAGGATGATTGGGGTGGCTATATTCCCAATGAAATTATTGATGTTTGCCGGCCGTATAATGGAGAGTTTTTTACTGAGGAGGCCAAGGTTACTTTTGTTTTGCCCAAAGATAAATCCTTGCATGGGAAAGTTGTAACAGCATTAAATGTTGAACTGGGTGGGTATTATCACGCTGTGGCCGGTGACGACACCTATGTCCATATCACTAGAAGATCGGAAGAGGATGGCAAGGCCGTAGCTATTAAAACCATATTAAATGTTATGGGATTGAAAGAGAATGAGGTGGCGACATTTGGTGATATGCCCTGTGGCAATGATATTGGACTATTGAGTTTTCCTTATAGTTTTACTAATTTAGATGAGTTTGTTAAGGTGAAAGAAGACTTACAATCCCCGCCTTATATTTTATTAAATGATGATTTATCGCCAGTAGCTAGAGTCCATAAGGCCATAGATTATTTGATTTCATAAATAAATTTATAATTATGAAGCTGAGTGATTATGTAGCAAAGTTTTTGGAAGGAATTGGCGATTCTGTTTTTTTATTGTCCGGTGGTGGCATTATGCATCTAGTTGATTCAGTTTCTAAATCTAATTTAAGGGTTGTTTGTTGCCATCATGAACAGGCCGCGGTTATTGCCGCTGAAGGTTATAGCAGAATTAAAAATTATCCAGGAGTTGCTATTGTCACTACCGGCCCCGGAGGCACTAATGCTGTCACTGGTATGGCCGGCGCTTGGTTGGACAGTATCTCTATAATGGTTATTGGCGGACAAGTAAAACGCGATAATATCACGCCAAGGGAAAATGGCATTTTGCAAGTTCGGCAAATTGGTTTCCAAGAATTAAATGTTATTGATATTGTCAGGCCGGTAACTAAATATGCTGTGACCGTTGAGAATGAAAATGAAATACGCTATCATTTGGAAAAAGCTTTGTATCTCGCGACTCATGGCCGTCCAGGCCCGGTTTTTGTGGAGATTCCTTTGGATGTTCAAGCGGCAGAAATAGAGCCGGATAATTTGAAGTTATTTGATCCTGCTGAATTGGAAGAAAAACAACTCACGCTTGACTCAGAATTAATATTGAAAATTGTTAAGCTTTTGCAAGAGGCAAAAAGACCCTTGCTTATGGCCGGCAACGGCATCCGTCTTGCTGGTGGTGAAGAAATACTATGGCAGGTGCTTGAAAAAATAAAAATCAATGTAGTCACTCCAATTTTTACCGCGGATGATTTAGTTACTTATGATTATCCTTATTATTTGGGCAGACAAGGCATGCCCGGAAATGAGTCGGCTAATTATGCTGTTGATAATTGTGATTTATTATTGGTAATAGGAGAACGACTACAACTGACTCAAACTTCTTTTGACTATGATAAATTTGCCATTGGTGCAAAGAAAATTATGGTTGATATTGACGCCCATGAAATGATTAAAAAAACGGTGAATATAGATGTGCCGGTAAATTGCGACGCCAAAGTTTTTTTGGAAGAACTATATAAACAAGATATAAGGTTGAATAGGTGGGATGTTCAGGTTAAATTAGTCAGTTCAGATGAATATCCAGTCGAAAAACATTTTCTTAATGTTTATAAATTTATAAATGAACTCGGCAAATTTTCTGGCCAGATGACTGTTGCTACTGCCAACGGCATGGCCAGCGTTGCTCCGCATCAAGCGCTCAAAATAGTTCATGGACAGAGATTTATGACCAATGCGGGATTAGGCCACATGGGTTCAGGCTTGCCCATGGCTTTGGGCGCTTGTATCGCTGATGGCAAGAAGTCAGTTATTTGTATGGAGGGAGATGGTTCCATAATGCTTAATATTCAAGAGTTGCAAACAGTAGCGTGTCATAAAATGCCTATAAAAATATTTATTTTTAATAATAACGGTTATTATTCTATTCGCGGCACTCACTTGAGATTTTTTGATAAGATTTCTGCTTCGGATCCTTCTTCGGGGGTTACTTTGCCGGATTTCAGCCGGCTTATCCCGGCTTGGGGATTGGCCTATGAAAGAATAAATAATGACAATGAATTGGATAAACTTAAAAAGGTCATGGAACATGACGGCCCTATTGTCTGTGAACTAATGCTCGATCCAAACCAGCCAATGCTCGGCAGATGGGTGGCCGGAAATTTTAAAGGATAAAAATATGGCTCTAAATAAAAAAGAAATTGAAAGATTATCTTTTCTGTTAAAAAAGATAGATAGTCCAAACAAAGGGTTACCTCAGCCGGTTTTTGATGCCTTAGTAAATATTGTGCCATTTGTGGCTTGTGAGTTGGTCATTGTCAGCAAAGAAGGTATCTTGCTGACATGGCGAGATGATAAATGGTTTAAGGGCTGGCATTTTCCTGGAGGATTATTGAGATTTAGAGAAAGTTTTGAAGACCGCATCAAGAAAGTAGCCGATAAAGAATTAGGTATCAAATTGAATAAACATAAATTTTTATTTACTATAAATTATATTAAAGGTTCTCGCGGCCATTGCATCTCCTTTATTTTTTTATGTTCTACTAGTATGGCTCCAGTTGACGGTAAGTTTTTTAGAAAGATGCCCAAGGATATTATTAAAGAGCATAGAGAATTATGGTATAAATTGCAAAAAATTAAAAAATATGGAATTAAATAAAGAAACCATTCAAGCTATAAGCGAAGAATATAGCCAGAGGTTTCCTAAAAAAAGGTTTATCCCTGGCGTATCGCCAGTACCGGTTTCCGGCAAGATTTTTAATGAAAGAGATCTGGTGGCTATGACTGCTTCAGTTTTGGACGGTTGGTGGACTGAGGGTGAGTATTGCCAAGAATTTGAAAAAAAGTTATCAGAGTTTATCGGAGTGGAATTTTGTTCAGTGGTAAATTCTGGATCCAGCGCCAATTTATTGGCTATTTCTTGTCTTACATCAATGAAGTTGCCGACAGAAAAAAGATTAAATCCCGGTGATGAGGTCATAACTGTGGCGGCAGGGTTTCCTACTACGGTCAACCCCATTATTCAGAATAATTTGGTGCCGGTTTTTATTGATGTTGAATTGGGTACTTATAATCCGTTGATTATTAGTATTGAGGCGGCTTTATCAAAAAAAACCAAAGCAGTCTTTATCGCCCATACGCTTGGTAATCCATATGAATTATCGGCCGTAGTGGATTTTTGCCAGAAAAATAATCTTTGGCTAATTGAGGATAATTGTGATGCCCTTGGATCAAAATATGATGGCAGATATACGGGATCATTCGGTCATATTTCAACACTTAGTTTCTATCCGGCTCATCATATTACCACTGCCGAGGGCGGTGCGGTACTCACTAGTGACCCTCTTCTTAATAAGATAATTAGATCCATGCGCGATTGGGGAAGGGATTGTTGGTGTCCGACAGGCCATGATGACTCTTGCAATTGCCGTTTTGAGTGGCAATTGGGCAACTTGCCAAAAGGATATGACCATAAATATACTTATAGTGAAACCGGTTATAATTTCAAAATGACAGATATCTCCGGAGCCTTAGGTTTGGCCCAGCTTGATAAGCTTTCGGGGTTTATCCAAAAAAGAAAAGATAATTTTTTTTATCTTTATGAGGCGTTTAAAAAATTAGATAAATATTTTATCTTGCCCAGTTGGAGCAGTAGAGCAGATCCGAGTTGGTTTGGTTTCTTATTAACAGTTAATCCCGAGGCTGGATTTTTAAGGGAAGAACTGTTAAGATATTTAAATGATAGAAAAATAGGCACCAGATTATTATTTGCCGGCAATATCGTTAAACAGCCATTTTTTGTGGATAGAAAAATAGAATATAGGGTTGTCGGAGATTTGAAAAATACAGATGAGATCATGAATAGAACTTTTTGGATCGGCGTTTATCCAGGCTTGAATAATGACATGATGGATTATGTGATTGGGTTTTTTGAAGAATTTTTAAAAAAATATGGAAATTATAAATAGGAAGATAATTATTGCCACTCATTATCTGGTGTATGGAGCGCCCCAAGCATTGAGAGATTATTTGATGAATAATAAAATTAAAAAGTTATTATTCATTGCTCATCCATTGCAAATTGATGGAAGCAAATCATATATTGAGATAATAATTGACGGTGTTGTTTTAAGCAAGAAAAATTTCAAAATCAGGAGTCGAATATCATTTTTTAATTATTTTTTGGATGTTTTTTCAACTTTTTTTTGGATTATTTTGCAAAAAGACCATTTTGATTTATTTGTGGGGGTTGATTGTTTAAATTGTTTAGTCGGTATAATTTTAAAAAAAATTGGTAAAGTGAAAAAAACTATTTTCTATACCATTGATTATGTGCCCGAAAGATTTAGAAATAAGTTTTTGAATAATTTCTATCATTGGCTGGATAAGATTTGTGTTAAATATGCAGATGAAACCTGGAATTTATCTCAAAGAATGGCCGAGGGCAGGGAAAAAATAAGGGGGTTGAATCAAAAGATTTATAATAGGCAAAAAATAGTACCCATTGGAGTTTGGTTTGATAAGGTGAAGCGGTTGCCATTTGATCAGATTAATAAGCGTCAGCTTTTTTTCTTGGGTAATTTATCAGAAAATTCCGGAGTGCATTTGGTTTTAGATGCTATCTGTGAAATAGTTAAAGAACTGCCGGATTTTCATTTTTTGGTTGTCGGAGGAGGCGAATACGAGAAAAAATTAAGAGATCAAGTAGTAACGCTTAATTTGGAGCAATATATCACTTTTACTGGCTGGATTAAAGACAGAAACCGGCTTGATGAAATAATGGCAGACAGCGCTATGGCTATTGCAATGTATAACGGAGAGGTAAAAATGTTGACTTATTATGCTGACCCTACCAAATTAAAGGATTATTTGTCGGCTGGCTTGCCCATTTTACTTACCAATATCCCCCATAATGCTCAAGAAATTCAAAATAAGAAATGCGGGTTTATTGTGGAATATAATAAAGATGCAGTCGTTCAAGCGATTCTATCCTTGTGTAAAGATGAGGACACTTTGCGTCAGTATAGAGACAACGCCATAAATTATTCAAGGCAATTTGACTGGAATATTATTTTCAAAAATAATTTGGAAAGAGTCCTATGAGAATGCTATGGAAAAAATTCAAGCTGTACGGCTGTAGAAAATTTTTTTCTTATGCCCTGATTGAAGTGGTAAAAAAGACTATGGGGCAGTTTTTTTGGCATTCAT
>JBAZBX010000018.1:17613-17933 GCA_041671305.1 Patescibacteria group bacterium | reverse complement strand
TACAGGAATTACTTTAACGCGTATGACTCCTTGGCTAGTGGAAGCGATTTTTTTGAATGCTTCCTTGGATAAATCCACTACCCTATCCGGAAAAACGGATTTATCCGGACCATAATCTTTGACCGTGACAATTACTTCCTTATTATTATCCAAATTAATGACTTTTATTTTGGTATCCTGCGCGAAATCAACACTGGCAGCAATTAAATCGGTTTTGTACTTAGGATGGACATACCAAGAGGCGGTACCGACTAATTCCGGTTCACTGAAAATCGCAAATTGCAACGCCTGTTTGCCTGCAGGAAAATCAAATTGCAAAG
>JBAZBX010000018.1:0-17599 GCA_041671305.1 Patescibacteria group bacterium | reverse complement strand
AATCGTGTCCCGAACTGCATCTATTTTCTCAAATTTCAAATTATACCAGTCATAATAATAAAGTTGATTGAAACGACTCCCCTCTTTATAAGTCAAAGTTATCTGCGGTTGCTTGCTAAAACTAATATCTTTTTTGCTCTCCAATCTTATGGAATATAGATCGGTTGCCGGAGTAAGTCCTTCCGGATAAGTAAAAAATTGACTAATTTCATTCTGCCTGGCCAAATTACTCATTTTCAAAAAAAACTTATCATCAGTGGAATTGGCAAATACATTGATAGAAAGTAAACCGTCTTCCGTAGCTAATTTGTAATCAGTGTCCAATGGATAGCTTATCTCCTTGAGAAAAAAGAAATCATTGGCTCGGGCGATTTGGCAACTAAAAAAAGAAATAAACACCAGACAGGGCAAAATTGCAAAAGCCAAAAACAATTTAAATTTACTAAATGCGCCCATTTTCTGCCTTAATCGCTCTAAGATGTTGATTTTTATCATAATTAACGTTATATTTATATTGTTGCCTGCGGGTATAATTTAGTGGTAGAATGCAACCTTCCCAAGGTTGATACACGAGTTCGATTCTCGTTACCCGCTATTCAAATCTAGACACTGCCTGACATAATAATTCGCCGACCTGGCTCAATGGTAGAGCAACGGTATCGTAAACCGTAGGTTGTGGGTTCGATTCCCACGGTCGGCTCAATAATGGTAGAGTCCGCCGTGGCGGATAAACCGTAGGTTGTCGGTTCAAGTCCGACCGTAGGCTTAATTAATAAAAATGGTCAAAAAACCATTTTTATTTTACATATTTTACTATCTTAGATTTGGCTACCAAATCCCTGAGATACTTATCCACATCTACTTTTATCAATATCTGTTTGGCTCTAACGCTTTCTTTGCCGTCCTGAGAGTTAACTAGCTTATTCTCAACCATAATAATATGATAACCAACATTATTTGTAATTATTTTATCATAAACCGTATTGGCTGGCAAAGAAAAAAGAATTTGCTCAATTTCCGGAGTAACCTGTCCTCTTGAAATAAATCCCAAATCTCCTCCTGTATTTATTCCGGCTTCATCTTCGGTATATTTTTTGGCTAATTCAGAAAAATTTGCGCCTGGTTTGAGGGCCAAGGCCAAAACATCAGTCGCTTTGGCTTTTGCCTCTTTATTTATAATTAAATTTTCATCCTTGACAATGAGCGACTGCAATAAATTTTTTGTAAGCAACGGCTTCAAAACTTTTGTTTTAAACTGATTTAAATTAATGCCATATAGCTTCTTAACATTATCTTCCGCTTCTGTTTTTCCATTAAACTGAGCAACTATACCATCCAAATTAGCATTCAAATCCTGCTCGGTGACTAACTTGCCATATTTGGCCAGCTGTTCATTGATCAGGCTAATTACCACCAATCTATCTATAACAGAATCTTTATTGGTAGGAGATATTACCCCGCTATCCAAACCTTCTCTCTGATTATTTAAAGCGGTTTGCAAAACATTAATATCATCAAGATAATCAGCCAAAGAAATTACCTTTCCATTAACTGTAGCGGCCGGTAAAGGCAAAATATGAGAAACCTGATAACTAAATTCATCTTGCCAATTCAATCTATATATTCCGTAGACATCAACGCAAAGCGCTAAAATAGCGAGCAAGACTAAAAATATCACCGTTCCTATAAAATAAAATCCAAAACCTTTTTTCTCTTTGTAAACGGATTTGGCAAAAAAATCATCCACAGCTTCTCGCTTCTTGGGAGTATTTAATCCTCTAATCCTTTGAATCAAGGGATTAGTTTTTGTCTTAATTTCATTTGCCTCCGAAGAAAGATTATTTTGATTCGGAATGCTAGAAATATCTGAAATAATTATATTTTTGACAGCCGGTTTTATAATCCTTTTCGTCTTAATACTTTTGGCAATTTTTGGTTTTACAACCTTGCTAGGTTTTGAATTTTTGAGAGGCTTTATGGTTGTAGACACAGCCTTCTTGATTCCGCCGACAGAAATTTTCTCGGGCTTAGAAATTTTAAGATTGGGATTAGAATTAATGCCATCTAATATTTCTTTTTTGAGTATGGCTTTTTTTTCTGGGGTTAAGGAAATTTTTGGAGACATAAATTTATTTAAAAAAGTAGCGAATCCATTTTGTAGGATTATCTACGGGCTTATTATTTATAATAGCTAAATTTGTTTGATTATCATTAGAATCAACTGCCTGAGAAACTTTATCAACTTGAGATTCCGGTTTTGATATTATAATCGCTTTCTCCCCGGGCTTTTGCAAGCCTAAACGCAATCTGGCTTCTTTTTCAAGACGAGTGCCATCTTGCCAATTATCTATCATTTCTGAAATTTGTCCGTTTTGAGATTGTAATTCCGTTATTTGTTTTTCCAGATTATTAACTTGATTGTTAATTTCACGCCTGCTTAAAATTTCCCGAACCAAGCCAAAAATAAAAAATACCAATACGACAATAGAAATAGATAATATAATCTTGGATTTAAAAAACGAATTGTTCTTCTTTTTTATGATCGGCATAGCTGAATTAGAAGACTATTATATATTATAGCACAATTATCGTTAATCTAAAATAATTAGAATCTCTCGTGCTTGATTAAGCGAATTTTGCAGCCATTTTGGATTCTGTATCCGGTTTGGAATCAAAAGTTTTTTGTCGACGCTTAAATGCCTCAATTAAAAAGACTTTTAAAATAGAAATTTCCAAAATTATTCTCCATTCTGCAAATCCCAATGATTCTGTATTGAAAATATTTTGCAATTGAGGGACGTAAACCACGGCTAACAATGCCACAAAAGCAATAATTATAGATAATATTAAATATCCATTTTTGAAAGGATTCTGAGAAAAAATGGAATGTCTCATTGATCTGACACTAAAAGCAAACAGTAGAGAGTTGCAAGCCACTGCGCAAAACATAATTGTCCTGACATAATTTATGTCTGTGTTATTCATAAGCAGAAGCACAAAAAATCCCACCAGAATAAAGTCTGTAATGATACTAACCACGAAAACAACAAACTTCATTTGATTACTCAGAATCGGCTCATGTCTCGGCCTCGGCGGTAAAGCCATAATACCTTTTTCCGCTGGCTCAACTGCCATGGCAATATTTGGCAATCCGTCAGCAATAAGATTAATCCACAAAATTTGAATAGCCAAGAGTGGCAACGGCAAACCCAAGAATAAACTACAAATCACCAGAATCATCTCCGAGAAACAACTAGCTAGTAGATAAAGCACAACTTTTCTAATATTATCAAAGATTACCCGTCCCTGTTTTACGGCGGAAACAATTACCATAAAATTACTGTCCAACAACACTATATCTGCCACTTCTTTGGTCACATCAGATCCTGAGGCCATGGCAATACCTATATCAGCGGCCTTGATCGCCGGCGCATCGTTTATACCATCACCAGTCATAGCTACCACCTCTCCCCTGTTTTTCCAAGCATGAATAATCCTGAGCTTATGCCGAGGCTCAACACGTGCAAAAATATCTATCTCGCCTATTTTTTGTTCTAATTGTTCATCCGTCCATTTATCCAATTCAACTCCTTCTACGGCTTTACCGGATAATTTTACGCCTAAATCCTTGAATATGGCCTCGGCCGTTAAGCGATTATCTCCTGTTATAAGCACTGGCCTGATTCCTGCTTCTCGGCAAATACCGATAGCTTCTTTGGCATCATGGCGAAGTGGATCCTTCAACGCAATAAAACCCAAAAAGACAAGATCATTTAATTCATTCTCAATTGTCTTAAATTTACCTGTCTTATATGCCAAAGCAATAACTCTGAGCCCTTTAGAAGTTAAAGATTTAAATTTTTTGTCTAATTCTTTGAGTTTTGTCGGTGATAATTTCTCCGCCTTGCCTTTGGTTAAAAATGTCGCGCAAAAATTAAAAATTTTTTCTGGAGCGCCTTTGGCAAAAATATGATCATGCTGGCTAATTGTCTGGCTATGCAAAGTTGCCATATACTTTTTTTCCGAATCAAAAGGAATTTCCGACACTTTGGGATATTCCAAATCCAGCTTATCTTTGGAAAAGCCAGCTTCAATAGCAGCCAGAAGAAGCGCTTTTTCAGTTGAGTCGCCAATAATTTTGAAATCTTCCAATTCATCCTGACTTTTTTCCAAAATAGCATTACTGCAAAGGACGGAAATCTTAAGCATCAAATCATGAGCTTTTTCTAATTTAATTTCATCAGACTCCTTCTTGAGAGCATACTCGTCATCTACCCCGATAATAGCCGACACTTTCATATTACCTTCCGTCAAAGTGCCCGTCTTGTCCATGCAGATAATAGAAGTTGAACCCAACGTTTCTGCTGCCACCAATTTACGCACCAGAGCTTTCTGTTTCAAAATTATTCCCACTCCGAAAGCCAAAATGACCGTAACGGCAATAAGCATGCTCTCTGGTATAGCGGCGACAGCGATAGCCACAGAAACCGTAAACATCTCCATAATATCTTTCCGCATCAAAAGACCAAGGATAAAAATTAATATGCAAATAACTGAAATAATAATTGCTAGATTTCTGCTAAATACTGCCAATTGCTTCTGCAATGGAGTATCTGATTCTTTTGTTTCATTGAGTAATTGGCCTATTTTTCCTATCTCCGTTTCTTTACCAATATGACAAACAATGGCCTCGCCGAAACCAGCTATGATTGAGGTTCCCATGTAGGCCATGTTGGCTCTTTCTGCCAGAGCAATTCCCTTATCCAAAATCCCCTCTTTTTTATCCGAAGGAACAGATTCACCAGTCAAAGCCGCCTCAACTATCTGCAGTCCCCTCACCGCTATAAGTCTACAATCAGCCGGGACTTTATCACCTGTTCGTAAATAAATTATATCTCCAGGAACAAGTTCTTTGGAATTTATCATCATTTTACCGCCATCTCTCTTGACTAGAGCCTCCTGTTTGATTATTTTTTTTAATTTAGCTATGGCATTATTGGCCTTGTTTTCCTGCCAAAAACCGATAATAGTGTTTACCAAAACAATAAAAAAAATCACTCCGGCGTCAGTAAATTGGGCAAGAAACAAAGAAACCACAATCGCAAAAATTAGAATATAAACTAAGGGTGTATTTATTTGATTAAAAATCAATCTCAAAACCGTAGTTGACTTGCCTGGCGGTATTTCATTAAAACCATATTGAGTTTGTCTTTTTTCCACCTCTTGTGAAGATAAGCCCCTTTCTGAACTCTTGAGATAACGAAATAATTCTTTGACAGTAACATTATGCCAAATTCTTTGCATGGTGATTCATTATTTTTATATGCTTATATTATAACATTAATAACCATAAAAATATAATATAAAAATTCCCGAATTCATCGGGAATCTATGCAGTTAAATTTATATTATAATTAATGTGACCAAGAGAATAATTAACCCTATAACTGGAATTATCAATTTGAAATCCTGTTTTTTAACTTTAATAAAAATATTTAAAGCCAAAATCAAAACCATTAGCCCCAATAAAAACTTATAATAAATTGAACTGATACTAAATAGCCAATTTGTATACTTGGAGCCATAATCTCTGGCAAACAAATATTGCGTTAAGATAGATGGCTTAACCGGAACAATATTTTCCCATTTGATATCCGTGGTCGCGATATTATCCAAATTATCACTAGCCGTGATATTGGCCATTACCACGGGATTAAATATTTGTTCCTGTTCCTGATTAAATATAATAGCACTGCCTGTCCATTTTTGAGAATCAGATGAATCTTTGGCTAACTGGATTGTATAATTTCCAAAACTGGCTTCCGCCCTAGCCGTATCGGGACTCAAATATGCCTCCACCCTGACAATTTTCTGATCTTTATTGGCAGATTCAGCTACCATAATTTGAGTACGCGACTGATCTATGACAGGAGGAGTCTGGTCAATGGTAATATTGTAATCAATAGATGAGGCAATCTGATTGCCCAACGAAGACTTAAACTGTATATGATGAGCGCCTTCCGCAAGAGTTATGGTTTGGATATAATTATCATTAACAAAATCACCTTCTACTGGAATTCCATTACCATCTACAAAAATAACCACTTTATCAGCCGACGGCGCAGAGATTTTTAAATCTATTTTACTTTCCTTGGTGATAAAATTATTCTGAGGATAAATTAATACCGGTTGGATCAATTTCTGAGTTACCTTTTCTCCCAAAATTTTACTAGGAGAAACTTTGGAAATATTTTGGCTAGATGAGGATGAGACTATTTTTTTATCTAAACTTCCACTACCAACTGCCGTTGAATTAATACTACTTATGGGCTGCACTTTACTTACTGACGTCACTATTTGTTTCGGACTCCCAAAAACCTGCGCCACCATGGTGGTTTCTGATTTATTGAAACTGCCGGTGGTCATGGCCACGCCAATTTCCTTGAAATCCGGATCCGTCAAATTAGCATAATGCGTTTTGCTTTTTATCCAGGCATTTACTACGTCAGCAGAATCGCTAAATCCCATGGCCAAATTCTCACCAGCCAAATTATAGCGATAATTAAACATTTCCAAAAATACACCAATACCCTTACCACCAGGACTAATGTGAGCAAAATACTGGTTTGTGAGCATATCCTGGGTCTTGGCTAATGCCACTTGATCAAGAATATAATTTTCTGTAAGTGGCTGAAGTTTCAAATTTTTTCTTACCTCATTGGTTAATTGAATAACCTTTTTGGACTGCTGAGTAGAGATATCCGGCGTAACCCAAGCGCTAAGAGGCAACAAGGCAACAGCCAAGATTACAATAACCTTGATCAAAATAGCCGAACTGCTGTAGAAAATAACTCTTTTTGTTTTCAAAAATTCCGGCTGGTAATTGTTGCCATAATGAGGGATGAATAAATCCTTCAATTTGCCAAAACCTCTGGGATTGCGTCCCATCTTAACTTCATCACCATCACTGATGCCATTATGATTTGTGTCTGGGTCTAGCGGATCAGTTTGATATATCTTTATTTCTTCATAATCACTGAGTCCGTCGCCATCTGTATCTAGATTATAAGGATTAGTACCATAGAGTTTTTCCTGATAATCCGTCAAACCGTCGCCGTCAGAATCAATAATCATTCTTATTTTCCTAAGTCTCTCTTCTATGCCTTTTATTTTTTTATCAGGACTGATTTGATTTTCTATTTTTTTTGAATTTATCTTGGTCTTGGTTTTTTTAATTTTATCACTTGTAACAGAAGAAGCGGGCAATGTCTTTTTCACCGCCTTCTTAACCACTTTTTTGAGTGGTTTAGTATTTAATTTTATGGGAGGATTTTTTTTCTTCTTGGCGAGCATTACTAAAAAATTATATTTTACTTACAATAGAAATTAATACTTAATATTATAACACAAAAAATATATTTCCAACAATAGCCGCTAAAACAAAATTCCCGCCCTTTGGACGAGAACTTTAGAGTTGAAATTATTTTCAGTCTAGATCTACTCTTGCTGTTTTAATTACTTTATTTACCACAACAAGAACAGGAACAACATTTGCTAGCCTTAACTGTTTTTGCTTTTTTGCTCTTGGCTGGAGCGATTTTTTTGGAGGCAACTGTTTTCTTTTTTGTAGGCATATAATTTCTAATTTATTATTTAGTAAATATTGAACCGCTATTTAAAATCCAAAGATTATAATTCAAAAAAGAAGCAAAACAAACCCAAAGCAGATATGGCGCAAGAAGAAAAGCGGCTGTCTTGGAAATTTTCCAAGACAAGACCATGAGAATAATAATAGAGAGAGCCAGTAAGATAACTTCCAAAAAAGCCAATCCCGTCATATGCAGACCGAAAAAAATCAGAGACCACAGAACATTTAGAATTAAATTAATAATAAAAACCACAAAAAACACCTTACGGTTTTTATCTTTTTTCTGGCTATTCCAAATCAAAAATAAACTAATGCCCATCAGAATAAAAAGCGTGGTCCAAACTGGTGCAAAAATCCAATTTGGCGGATTAAATGAAGGCTTAGTGAGCGTGGCATACCAAGTCGCGATATTTGGCACAGTAAACAAGGTGCCGAGATTACCAATCGCGAGGCAAGATACAACAGAAATGATGAGTTTGATTGCTTTGGACATATTTTGAAGTCTAATATTTTAAGTCTTAGCTTAATTTTGCAAACTGCGATCAGAATTGTCCTGTGACTGATTAGAATAATCCATTTGATAATTACTGTTTGCAAAAGCCAGATAGCCCATCACAATCAGATTCAAGGGGCTAATTAACATTAAAATAGCCAACCAACCGGGATGACCCAACCGTTGGCAGATATAAACCCACAACAAAACTCCGACGACAATATTTAAAATTGGCACAAAAAAGAGCAAAAACCACCAATATGGCCTGTCAGCGCATTTGATAATCAAAAATATATTCGCAACCGGAATCCAGGCCATCCAAACTCCAGAGACATGGAGTTTTCGCGCAATGAATTGCAAGCAAATCGCCATGTAGACATAAAGCGCGATAATGAGAAGAAAAATTAAACCAAAAATTACATAAGCCACGGCCGGATTCTGATTAACAAAATCAGACATCTCTTCTGAATTATTTGAAGCTGACTTCCCAGGCACAACATCAGATATAGTTGAGCTAAACGTGCCAGTTGCAGTAGAAGTTGATAAATCTGCCACAGTGCTTGTGACGGCAGTAGAACTACTAACTGACTCGTCACTAGCCAGAGTAGCTTGCGCCATAGTAAATTTCCCCGCTCCAAGAGGATTATAACCACTGGAAATTTCCGTCATATCGCCGTAGCCATCACCATCAGTATCAAATTTTTTGGGATCGGTACCCCATTTAGCTTCATTAGTATCCAGTAAGCCATCGCCGTCGGTGTCAATTAAATTTCCGGCTGATGAACAAGTGTAACCGCAAGCGCCACTCTGGCAAGGCGTTGCTTTTTCCCATTTACAATCTGGAGTTAAAAAAGCTATACCAATTTTACCATCGGCAGTCTTGTGGCAATAATAACCTTCACTCTTCTCGCAAGTTTTGGTGCAATAGGCGTGGCCATAAGTACCGGGTAAAATTTCACATAAACCCGGGCATTTCAACTCTTCACTAGCGTGAGTGCCATTTGGCAAACAATATTCCTCTTCAATTGTCTGGGGTTCCGGTCCACAAGTATCGGCCAAATCTAATTCTTTGCCATTAATTGTGATGACGCCAGCTTTAAAAATATCCTTGCCCCCATCGGAATCAGTACAGGTGCTCCCGGTACCACCGCTAGCCGTTTTAATGCAAGCGCCATTAAGGCAACCATTGGGGCATTTATAAGAGGCCACATTGATATCATAACTATCTACCTCTTTTTCACAACTAACTTCAGACAAGGTATCTTTATCTGAACAAACATCACTACTAGCGGCCTGTTCGCCATGACCTTTTGTGCTAGCAGTTCCCTTAACAAAATAATCTTTTCCACCATCAGTATCAGTACAAACATCAGGTGCATTGTCATCTATACATGCCCCATCTTTACATCCGACATAACATGAATAAGTAGCACTGGAATCTGCGCCAAAAGCAGTGGCCATCTGCCTGGAAAAATCTTCAGCCGAAATAATTTTACAATCTCCAGTCTGCATGCCTAAACGCATGCTATCCATACAAACAGTTTTGACCTCACAAGTAGCAGCCGAAACACTTGAGCCTATTAATAGAAAGGTGCCAACAAACGCTAAGGCGATGATTTTTTTCATAAAGTAAAATTACCTAATTGTTTTTATTTTAACATAAATTAAATAAAAAAACACGCTAATCCATATTATGTTATTTAAACATTTTTAAATAATCCCTATTTTTTCTTTTTATCAGAAGTCTTGGTCTTTACAACCGTAGCCTTTTCTTTTTTTGGCTTTTTAATTTCCTTGACTGTTTTTTTCTCGGACGCGACAATTTTCTTTTCTACTGGAACAGAATCAGCTTTCGGAGTGAGCATCTTCAAAATTAAATCCAATTTGATATTAATCTTAGTTAATTGATCATTGGAAGAATCCACGTTTCTGGATTTATTGGGAGTAATATTTTCAAAGCAATCACTGCAATAAATCGGTTTTCCTTGAGTCGGTCTGAAAGGCAACTCACACTTCTTGCCACATTTATCACAAACTGCTTCAAACATGGGACGATCAAAGCTCCTTGGTCTATCATATTCTCTAGGCTTGTCAAAACTCTTACGATCAAAACTCTTTCTCTCTGGACGATCAAAATCTGGCTTCCCCTGCTGGTTTTGACTGCTAAAACATTCACTGCAGTAAACTGGTCTATCTCCTGTCGGCTTAAATGGCACCTCGCATCTCTTGCCACATTCACTGCAAACCGCTTGGTGCATAGAAGCTCTTCTGGAATCCCTATCTCCCCTGTCAGAACCAAACCTGTCGTCTCTTTGAAATTTTTTCATAATCTATTTTATTTATTAATTATAATTAAACCTTATACTCCCCATTCTTGTTTTGTTTTGTTAATTTTGGCCTGCATTTCATTATAACTATTTTTAAAACTATTATATTGATCTTCGGGGATGGTTATGGATCTGCCTGATTCTGATTGATAAGAATAGGTGCCATCATTATTTTGTACGCCACTCATAATTCTTTCCAAAGCACCCCTGGCTTCTCTATAACCAGAAGCATACTCAGCCATTTTGTCCAATCTAATACCTTTGTAATCTATATTTCTATCTGGCAATAACGATTGATATTCCAAATTTTGTTTTAAATTATCAAAGAAAATTTTCGCGTCATCCTCTGAAGCAAAATTAGCCACAAATCTGGTTTCCTTGCCGTCTTTTTGTGCTGGCGTAGTCTTAACAGCATCCATAAATTTAAAAGCTATTGGGATGTTATTTTCACTAGCAATCCTTATCACAATATTTCTTAGTTTAATCATATCAGTAACGCCAACATCAAAATATATTCTCTCTTTGCCCCACTCAAATTTTCCACTTTCTTTTAATTCTTTAGCTGCTTCATTGCGATATTGATGCCAAAAAGCTCCCTCATCGGTTTCACCACTACTCAACTTAAATTCAGAATAAGTGGTGGCTGCGACCGTCTCTGGAACTGGTTCTACTGATAACGGCAATCCCATAGATTCCCTAACTTCTTCTATTCTCTCACCTTCATTAATACTAATTTCTTCTTGTTCAGATTGTTTCCTTTCTTTTTCCCGGACATACTCAACAGCTCTTCGTTTTCTTTCCTTTTCTCGTTGGGTTTTTTCTGGGTCTCCGATGTATTCCTTTACAACCATAAATTCTTCCAATAAATCAGCTGGCAATCCTTCATATTGAGGTGGCACAATTGGCATCTCTTGTGGCGATTCTTCTGGTGGTGTGACAAGACCCGCTTCTATAGCCGATCTGAAAGACTCAGGTAATCCGTCTAGTATTCCTTCTTTGGATTCTCCTCCCTTGATTCTAGAAATATACTCCTCAACTTTTGATTGCCCAGCTCCTTTTTCCTTATTTTCTAATTTATTTATCATATATTTTATTTAATTTTTTTCATTATCATTCTGGCCAATCTCAAATTTTCATAAGAGAATTTACCGTCAAAATATTCAAAAATCGGCCCCAACTTGCTCGTATCCAATCTCAGAAAAACATCATGAACTTCCGGCAAAAATTTACAAAAAGATTCAGGAATTAACTTCAAAAATTCTTCTGGTTTAATTTTACCCTTTTCGCAAAGTTTTTCCAAATGCGAAAGAATAGTGTTATCCCTAAGATTACGAGCTTCTGCAATTTCAAAGATACCCTTACCCTCACGCCAGAGAATAAAAGTCTCATTATAAGTATCAACCTTGGGCTTTTTAATTGGTCTAATGGGATAAAAATCTGGCGCCTCTTTCTCCCCCATAAGTCCAGCCCTGCCACCACATAAATTAACAAAATCATTCTGGATTTTTTGCAAATCATCTTTGGACATCTTGGCAAAAACGGAAGCATCTTCCTGAGACGAAGTTTTGAAATTCACATCTTTGGCTACGATTTCCGGATGAACCTCAAAAGCACGCTTATTCCAGCCGAGCAGATGAAGCCCAGACAATCTACGCACACGAGAAAGCGCCACATATCCCTGTCCGAATTCAAAAACCGATGATAAATCCATGACTGCACCATCAAGCGACATGCCCTGGCTCTTATGAACCGTAATCGCCCAAGCCAGACGAAGCGGAAATTGCGTAATGCGCGCCAAATCCTTGCCGCCTTCTTCTAGCACCCAATCAGCACGCTCCACCGTAATTCTCCTGCCTGTATTTGTGACAACTATCGGATAATCACTGCCAGGATCAAACCCTTCAACTGTGCCCAAAGTGCCATTTACAAACAAACCTTTGGGACTGTTCTTGGTAAACATCACACTCGCGCCGACTTTGAGCTCCAATCTTTCCGGCGAGAGACATCCGCGTTTGAGCGTTTCAATCAAGTTTCTGGCACCGTCTGTAAACATTTCGTATGCTCGGTATTTACCGGATAATTTGGCCAGCATTTCATTATTAACATGGTCAACATCCATATTGTGCGAAAAAAGTTTGGGCAAACCACCTGGCGCCTGACCATAATTAATTTTGCGCTCCATTAACTGATACAGATGACTTTCACCAAAACTATTGGCACGAATAGCTGAAAGAAGTCCCAGAAAATCTTTATCATCCTGACGATATTGTTCATTTAGATAGCAAACGATAGGGTTGGCACTCTCCCAAGCTGACGAACCATAAGCAAAACGCTGTGGCATCTCATCCAAAAATCCACCCTGAGAATATTCCTCTCTTTTTATAATCGGAGGAAGTTGAAAAAAATCACCAACGAGGATCACCTGCATTCCGCCGAAAGGATTGGGATTGCCTTTGCCACGCCGGCAAACCGCCTCCACCATATTGAGCGCGTTTGGCGGAAGCATAGAAATTTCATCAATAATCAGGACTTTGGCCGCGGCAAGCCTTTTGCCCGTTCTCTTGTTGGCCACAATTTTATCCACCTCGTGACGGCTCAATTCTGATTTGATGCCAATTCCGCTCCACGAATGAATGGTCATACCGCCGATATGCGTCGCGGCAATGCCGGTGGAGGCGGTGATGGCCGGCTCAATTCCGCAAGAACGCAAATAAGACACATATTTATTGATGATATGCGTCTTGCCCGATCCCGGCTCTCCGGTGAGAAATATATTTGCGCCGGTCTTCATGATTTCTAGCGCCTGCGATTGAGTCATTTTTATTTCTATTTACTAATCTTCTGGCATACTATTTAAACTTTACAGTTGAAGCAATTTGATCGATTATTGCATCCAAATCAAAAGCCTTTTGCTGATTTTTACAATCAGTTTGTTTTGGCTCATCATAATTTACACATTGTGGATAGCCCAAACTAAATTTCAATGCGACAAGTTTGGATCCCGACTGAAAAGTATACGTATCATTTAAATATATCGTTCCAGCAGCACCTTCTCCCATAGCCTCAACGCAATAATTGTGTCCATTAATGGATTTTAATTCTCTGGATGGGCTAACAGGCGAAGATGTTGACGGCTGGCAACTCAAACTGCCATCTGTAATAGTAGCCACCGGTGGCCAACCTTGACTTGGAAGAACAACATATATCAGATCAAGCTTTGATGGATACTGGAAAGAAACGCCCTGCTCGCTATCGGTAAATGTCGTCCAAGAACTATTCTCTACTACAGGACAATGACCAAACTCACAATTTGGTTCCGTTCTAGATACTGAGGATCCATCTGGACAAATTTTTGTTTCCTGAGTACAAGCGACCAGCTGCGTAAAGGTCTGGGGTTGCCCCGTAATGGGCTGTGGCGCTGATGATACTTGTTTCTGTTGGCCAGTAATTATGGGCCAGGTAAAATATGCGGTTTCAATTGCGACTATAACTAGCAACGCGATAACGGCAATAACGAGAAATTTTTTCATATTTTTTGTTTTAATTAGTTTAGCCTCTTTATAATCTACTCATCTTCAAAAATCTTACTTTCTAGATTATTAATTATCTTTTTATATAAGCACCAACTAAAAATAAAATTCCAACTGCTAATGGCACACTACCTATAAAGATTCCTCCCCACCAACCCTGGCTCAAAACCGTAAATAAATACCATGCGCCAGAGAGAATAAAAATCCAACCACCAATCTTTGGCCACTTCCAAGTAAAAATCACGATAGCCAAAACAACCAACATCAGCAATCCATGCATTAATCCAGACTGCCAACCGAATTCCGGATCAAACCCTTCTACAATAAAAGCCGCAAAAAACAGAACTATCAAAATTGAGGAAATACGTGGCAAATAATACAAGAGCTTTTTCATGTTATTTTTTGATTAATATTCAATCTGCTCTAATTATCCCATTTTAAGGCTAAAAATGCAATTAAATAAAACACCCACCGTTTTCACGATGGGCGCCCTCCTAATAAAATTATATCTGCCGTGTTTGAATTTATTTCTTTACTGATTTATAAATACGCAGAATCCCCTCACCTAGGAGCCAACCAACCATGGCAGTGATGGCATCAATTGTAAATCCTTGCCAATATCCTAGAAAAACAAGTAATTCGAGAATAATCAAAATAATAAAAAATACATATTTTCTTTTTCCACCAAAAATAGTTAACAGTAACGGAATAAAAAAACTATATGCTATAAAAAAACCATCAAAATACTCTAGATGACTAGGACCCCAAAAAAATGATGATGCCGTACCAGCAAGTTCTTTATAAAAAAACCCAAATATTGGCGTAAAAACAATTATTAAAATAATAATAATTAACATTAATAGCCATGGATTTATCTTTTTCATATTACAAATTATTTTTTAGATAATCATTATTACTTTTTATTATATCATAAATTTTTCTATTAATCTTCTTTTGAGATAATAAATTTTTCAAATACTTGTTTAAATTATCAATATGATTATTAATCATACTTTTTCTTTGCGCCAATAACTGGATTTTCAGTTTATTATTATTGGAAAACCAAGTTATGGCCACATCTTTGGCTTTTATTTTTTCCTGCAATGATTTCAAACTTGTCTGTATAGATGATCCCACCAGCGCTGTAATTAATTTATTTTGTTTCATTATATCAATATCCGCCATGGAATGTTTCAAATCTGTAACAATTTCAAAATTAATTGTAGAACTAGAAACATTGTTCGCCTTGTCTGTGGCTGTAACTTTTGATTCATATTTGCCAACGGGATAATTAAAGAGATCTAGAGTGGTGGAGGATAATTTTTGTCTATTAAGTGTTAAGGTGGTGGTAGAAATGCCAGAAAAATCATCCGTGACAGCATAATTGATGGTTAACAAATTTGACACGAAAGAGTTTGGATTCAAAAAACTTGGCTTTAGTGAGGCGGAAGGAATAATACGAAAATACTGATTGGACGAAGTGGGGCTGATAATACTTACAATCGGAGAGACATTATCTTGGGGCAACAATTCACTCAAAGGATCACTAGAACTGACATAATTAATCTTGAATTCTTGGTTCTCTTCGGTAGTAATATTGCCGGTGAATTCCTTATCCACACTAATGTTGTTTTCAGACAAATAACTCATGGATAATTTATATGAGCCGTTATCTGTGCCCAATAAATCAACTTTATATTCTCCTTCCTTGGGATTAGGGATAACCGCAAATTCCATTTCCCCCTCATTAAAATAGAACGCCGAATTTATCTCATTTATATCTTGATTTCCCTCGTCTCTGCCTAACTTTTTACCATCTGGAGCAGTAATAATGAAATCTGCCGGCGAGAAGATTCTTATCATTAAAATTTTGGAAATGATGCTATTTCTTACCTCCGTAATTGGTTCCTGACCAGTTAAATCCTTAATCACCGCTTTTTGCGCATCAGTTGCAATGCGATTATGATCACTGTTTATAGTAATATCAAGCTGTCCAGCAAACGCAGTATTACTTTGACTCGGCACCGTCCCGTCGCCAGAGCCATATTCCAAACCATGATCACCACTAGCGCTATCATAATTCTCCGGATAGCCATCAACCCAATCGCCATTACTATTAGTTGAAGAAACTACTCTTAAATTGGTAATCGTGCTACCCTCCCCCACATTGCCAAGAAAATTATAGATTTTGACCGTATTTAATTTATATAATAACCCTGCGTTGTTTAAATTTTCCAGAAAAGGATTAACAGGATAATTATTGGGATATGACCGTAAAGTATCTGAACCTTTATTGAGCAAAAAATTATAAATTGGCAATAATTCTCTAACTGATTCAATGGGTTTATCTCTAAGGTATTGAGATACTGAATTAAATCCATTATATTTAGCCTCAAACCAAAAAAGACGTTCCATAAATTGGTTAAATGTACCTAACCCTACTTTTCCTCCCTCCCACATCAAATACGCCTTAGTCGCTCCTCTATGAGGAGTTGCTAGAAAAATCATCTTGTCTACATCATTAACGTACTCGGAACTTTCAATATATTGCCGTGCCACCAATCCACCCATGCTATGACCAATTAAATCAACTTTATCGCAATTACAAATCGTCTTAACTTCAGCAATCTTAGCCTTCAGCTCATGAGCCGTCTCCACATTGGACTGTCGCCACTGATACGGCAAAGTAAATAATGTCTCCCCATCCTTATATCCAGCCAAACGCAAAGCCTCCAATAAATTATCATAAGTATGAAGAATCGGGTCAATCGTCCACTGGCCTTTTATTTGCCAACTGCCCAGAATTCCCGGGATGAGGATTACGGGCTTAATCTTCGGCTTGAATTCAAATAACGGGATAGGTGAAGTCGCGAAAGGCAGATAAGTAGCAGTATCCGGAAACAAACAGGAACCTTTGATATTCCCCGTACGAGCATCTTCCTGCCTAGTCGGACCATCAACACTACCCCAATAATTATTGGTCGCGTCAATGATGCCTGTATTATTTTCATGAGCCCAAATACCATAACTCATATTATCAACCGGCAAATCCTCTAATGGCTGAGTAGGATTATAAATATTGGAATAATTAACGCTGGTCTGATCAGATTGGATAATATAAAAACGCATATCATTATCCAACAAATCACTGTGACTAATCTGAATTTTAGCGGCACTTACTGCCTGGAAATAATCAACGGACAAATCTTCATATCCGCCGCCATATTTGATTACCGCATAATCAGCTTTAAACTCAGATTTAGGCGATGAAGTAGAAGTAGAATGAACAATAATTCCCATCCAATCACCCGTAGTCGGCACAGTACTTGTGCCATCGCCATTACTATCTCCACCCCACGCATCATCTTTTATGGAAGTAATGACTACCGGCTTCTCCGTGGTACCTTGTAAATCCATCTTACCCAAAACCAAGATAGCACTGTTTCGTCCCATTTTTATAATGGTTCCTTCCTTGACCGTCAAAGTGACATCACTATCTATCCCCAACTCTTCCCCCTCATTGAAAATATAAGTTTGACTTCCATCCCAAACCGTATCTTGGGTTATTATCACGTCGCTTGCTGCCGCGAAATGCGGACAC
>JBAZBX010000017.1:0-20454 GCA_041671305.1 Patescibacteria group bacterium | reverse complement strand
CATCCAGATTCTTGCTACTTATGCCAACATTCTTGCTTCCAAGCTGTCCACCGCTCCTCTCGGATACGGCTTCATCCCGCTTAGAACACTCCTCTACCACCCCTCGTCAATCCTTGGTTGTCTTTTTTATAATAAAAAACAAACTAGGATTGACGAAGGATTCGCATCTTCGGTACTACGTTTAGCCCCGTTACATTTTCGGCGCAAGACAACTTGACCAGTGAGCTGTTACGCTATCTTTAAAGGATGGCTGCTTCTAAGCCAACCTCCTGGTTGTCGGAGTCATGATACCGCCTTTTACACTTAACGTAGATTTAGGGACCTTAGATGGCGATCTGGGCTGTTTCCCTTTTGACTGATGGAGCTTAGCCCCCATAGTCTGACTTTTGAGATACGGATACCAAGTATTCGGAGTTTGATTGAAAAAAGTATCCTTACGGACCCGTTCTCATTCAGTGCTCTACCCCTTGGTCTAATCTCAAAGCTAGCCCTAAAGCTATTTCGAGGAGAACCAGCTATTACCGAGTTCGATTGGAATTTCTCCCCTAACCACAACTCATCCCCTTGTGTTGCACGGCAAGTGGGTTCGGGCCTCCCCTGATTGTTACATCAGGTTCACCCTGGTCATGGTTAGCTCACCCGGTTTCGGGTCTTATCCACGCTGTTATACGGCCTATTAAGCCTCGCTTTCACTTTGCCTTCTCCCTGTCGGGATTAAACAAACAACGTAGAATAAACTCGTTGGCTCATTCTTCAATAGGAACGCCGTCACCCCGCATTGCTGCGAAGCTCCGACTCATTGTATGCAAATGGTTTCAGATACTATTTCATCGCCCTTACCGGGCTGCTTTTCACCTTTCCCTCACGGTACTTGTTCACTATCGATCATCAAAAGTATTTAGCCTTACCGTATAGTCACGGCTGCTTCCTACAGAATTTCTCGAGTTCTGTAGTACTCTAGAATTAAAACCACAAAGATATAACCCCTTTCACGTACGGGACTTTCACCCTCTTTGGCTGACCTTTCCAGATCATTCCACTAGGGAAGAAATATCATTTGAGTCACTGATGTATGGCAGTAAACGTCTTAATCTTCAACCCCCTAACAGCAACGGCATACACCTTTAAGCACCATCTACAAATATCCCCGAAAGGATATCCTTCAATAATACTACACTGCTAGGGTTTAGGCTGCTCCGCTTTCGCTCGCCACTACTCACGGAATACAGTCTACAGATCCATTCACCGTCTTACGACGATAAATAAATCTACAGACATAAATTTTTTCTTTTCCTTCGGCTACTGAGATGTTTCACTTCACCGAGTTGTCTTCGCATAACCTATGTATTCAGTTATGGATTTCCTGCCTTCAACAGGAAGGGTTTCCCCATTCGGAGATTCCCGGATCAAAGGTTGCTTACCACCTCCCCGAGACTTTTCGCAGGTTGCTACGTCCTTCATCGTCTTTTGATGTCTAGGCATCCACCATTTGCACTTAGTATTTAATCACAAGAATTATAATTACGATTCTATATATAAATAAAAAATTCAAAATTGCATTTTGTAGTCTTGTCTTCGTCAAAGAGACAAGACTATACCCTAATATATAATCAAATTGTCAAAGTTCTTTTTACCGGATTAGTTTCCGGAGAATGAGGAGTAATCCCTTATTCACCACGTCTCTAAAAACTAATTTTGGCGTTAAAAAAACCGCTTGATTCTCCAGCGGCCATACTTACAAAAAAATTCCTACCTGGTCGGAGAATTGTTGCTAGTTAAAAGGTAAATAGTGTTCATATGTGAGCTTTATTATTCTATCTTATTTTCTGGGTTTTGTCTAGAGCAAGAGCTGTAAAGAATCTGTGGATAATCTACCCAAAAATCAAGTTTAGAAGAACATTATTATTATATTCTTTTTTAATATTTTTGTCAAGAATTAGCTAATATTATTTTTCTTCTTTATTCTTTGCTAAATTTACTAATTTACCTAATTGCATGGTTATGACAACTATCAAGACGGTAACAAGAATTGCATACAAAAATTGGGCAAGCAAACCGCTACCCTTGGGCAAAAATTTATCAAAAGCTCCTTTGATAGCATCGTTCCAAGCCAAGGCAGCTACCAAACCGAAGCCGGCCGTAGCCAAATCCGACATTTTTTGTAACACTTCCAATTTGTACTCTTTAGTTTTCTTAATTCCTTTTTTGGTGCTTTCACCTAGTTTTTCAATTATGGGCATATTGATAATTTATTTTTGGTAATTTAATAGTTGACTTTATTAATTATAATCTAAAAAGTGTAATTCTTGGAGATACTGCGCAACAGAACCCTTCTCGATTGGATTTCTGCATTCAATGCAACAATTGGAAATATAGACAACCCCGCCCCTCTTCAATACCCTACACGCCTCCAGGATAACCTTTTTCCAATTGTCTACCCATGAAAGCAAGAAGAACGCATAGGCATAATCAATGCTTTCGCTAGGCAATGGTAATGACCTGCAATCTCCGGCGACATATTCTACTTTTGCCTTCTCCCTCTTGGCTTGAGCCTTAGCCTTAGCTAGTAACGACTTATCAAAATCAATGCCAATACACTGTCCGGATACAATGCCACGACTGCTTAGAAAATTCAATCGATGCCCCGTACCGCAACCGATATCCAGCACCGTACCTCTACCACCAGAGAAAGTTTCCAGAAATGTACCCAAAAATGATATCTCTACCTCGGATCTGTAGAATATACCCTCGGAATACATATAGCACCCGATTAAATCCCAACATATGATGTCAGGCAGGCGCTTCGCTACTTCCGGAGGAATTCTAAATCCATTCCTCATACCCTCCAGAAATCCTTTCAATTCTGGAAATTGACCAACGAGATTGGCGACTCTAGCGCTATTACTCCCTTCTAGATACGGCGGGATCTCATGGAAATCAACCACGCCTACATGTTGCTCACGCAGGTACCTAGTCCACTCAAAGACTAAACGAGCTGTATTGTGCATGTGTTACCTCCTTTGCTCTTGTAGCAATTAACACAATATATGATTATACAATAAAAAAATAAAAAATCAATAGTTTACTACTATTGACTGTAAATGACTACTGTTTTATTTAAAACTTTAGTGGCGTGAGAGAAAAATATAATAATCTAGCTTAATTTAGATTATTTATGACTCTTTTTAACATTCAATATTGACAAAATTGCTTATATATGATATAATACTGGAATGCCTAGTTTAGAGTGAACTAGCAAAACGAAAGAGGGAATTTCAGAATGAGATTGAAAATTTTTGTCCGTTGGGACAAAAGCCACGATGACGCGGGCGGGACGGTGGAAGTGCAAGCCGGGGACTTTGTTGGACCGCTCAGTGCCGACTGGCTTGGACAATTTACTACGTGGTCAAAACGATGTGGCAACAACGAACGCGTCTATGGCTACTGCATGGCACTCGTGGACATGTTTAGCTTTCAGGGCCACAAAATTGAGATGCCGCACTGTCTCCAAGGGCACACTGGCCCAAACCTGGGGAGGGAGGACTGAGCGCGCACTCGCACACATTGCTCCGTACGGTAACTACCGTCCGGAGCTTGAATTTTTTTAAAACAATTTAGCGATAGCTCAGAAAAGAAAAGGAATATTCCAGATAACGTTAGGCATATCTGAAGTTTCGCCGACTTTCTTATTATTTATAAAATGGAGGCGAAATTTTGGTGAGCAAGCGTTTAGAAAAAATTATTTAACAAAATATCCATATTCAACGAACAGAATCACAATGCCTCCGATAATTGCTACAAGTAAGGATATAATACTTCCAAGCCATAAGTTAGGATGTTTTTTACGAAAGTTGAATATTCTAGTCCTAATCATTGTGGTGCCCTGCCCATCATCCTTGACGCCTTCAATATCGCAGTCTACAAAAGTTGAATCTTTGCCTGTAATATGGAGAGCTTTTTTTCAGTCATGTATTTTTTTAAATATTTTTTTTAGCTTGCGAACCAGATATGCCGTGTTAGCTAGTGTATTCCTTTTCTTTTTTCCCACAGCAGTCGGAATTGTTTTAAAAAATTTTAAAATTTCTTTATTTTTTATACCACAACGGGTTTTCGTCACAAATACGTATAAATTCCGTTATGATTAGTGGATTAGAATCACTAATTGTATGTATTGCTACTTGCTCTGACATTTTTAGACTATCATCGCGGCTAGCAAATTGTTTTTCTAATTCTTTTTCTTTACCAGGTTCAACTAAATAATGATACCACTGTACTTTTGATAGTCTACTCTGATGAAAAGGTCTCGTATCTAGGATATAGTTTTTATCATTTTTATTGGGGATAGGCAAATTTGGAAGTTTGTCTAGTTCCATACCTGCACCACCCAAAGGTCTAATACCTTTAATTTCGTTAATTGGGCAACAAAAATCTGGGCCACCCGCTATAACTTCACCTGTCTTCAGCTTTACCTTTAGGTGCACTTGGGATACGCCATCTCTAGGAGAGTGATAGCTTTTTTTCCATGGCTGATTAACATCAATGAAATATAGATTTCCCTTTTTCCATTTTATTACTACAACAATTCGCGGAGTGTTATCATTCGCCATAAAACAATAATTAATTTTTCGATTATCAGACATGAGTTTATCAAAATTAATGCAATAAAAGAAATTTTAAAATTTTTTAAAACAATTGGGTGATAGCCCAAAAAAGAAAAGGAATATTTCACATAATGTGCGGCGACTATACGAAGTGATTGCCGAGTCGGCAGGCTCGTAGCGCGCATTTCGTATAGCCGTGAGTTGGACGAGCAGAGTAAGGATAAAAATAAATTATTTCACTTTCTCTTCCTTATTGAATTTTAAATAAATCACCACTTAGTACGACTGGTTGCATGGCTACGATTTCATCAGTGTATGACATATCAGGAATATCATTATATAAATAAATTGGCTTACCCAAAACGTGAGCAAACCCTATTTCCAAAAAAGTATTGCCACCGATGTAATTTGCGACGCCATTTTTTTCAAGATTTAACACAAGAATAGCATCAGAATTATTGATAATATCATAATAACGTTTAATAATATTATCTTTAATTTTACGAAACGCGCCATCGCCATTCTGTTGCGTTTCTTTTTTAAATTCTTCCAATGTGAGTTCGCCGCTGATAATACGTTGGCTGGTTAAGGGGACATCAACTTCATAACCCCGCTCGGTGAGCACATCGGAAACTTCTTTTATTTTCGGCGTAAACTCAATACTGCCGCAAATTACAACTTTCATAATATTAAGCTTTTGTATACCATGCACGATATTTAATTTATGCCCAGAGAGAGACTTGAACTCTCATGCCTTGCGGCACCAGCTCCTAAGGCTGGCGTGTATACCAATTTCACCATCTGGGCTTGTACTAAATCTGTAATGAAAATTTCACCCGCCCGCAACGCTTCGCGTAGCGATGCGGGCGGGCCATCTGGGCTAACTCAATTTATCATAATTAAAATCGCTCTTTTTGTCAATTTAAATTTTTGCTATAATTAAAATATAATTCATTAAAAATAACACAATGAAAAGGAGGGATCTTTTTATTGTCTCTATCTTTATTTTGATAGGGATTTTTTGCTGGCTGAATTTTTCAGCCAAAGCTGATTCGGATTTTGAGTTAATCATACCGATCAACAATGGAAGTGCCATTACAAATGAATCAGGTGGATGGCAGTATTCTAATTGCGTCTCTGGTGGTAATTTCATTGGCATGAGAACAAGCACTTCACAAATCATTTCCCCAACAATTGATTTATCCGACTATGCCTCAGCCAAAATGAATTTTGAAGACAGGACATATTATGGCTCTGGGGATAGCGCCAAAATTTCTATTTTCATTTCTGAAGATGACGGAAATTCCTGGCAAAATGTTTATTTTCACCTTCCCACTACTAGCGCGATGACCATAACATCTGACTTTTTACTCAATGATTATTTATCCAAACAAATCAAAATAAAATTTCAAACTGCATCAGCGACCGGATACAAGGGTGCAGGCATTACAAACATTTCAATTTTGGGAGTTAAAAATATCATACCGCCAACCAACACTCCGCCTTATGCGATCATCCACTCTTCTTCAACCGGATATTTGGATGAAGAAATAGAATTTGATGCCAGCAGTTCAACTGATGATGAAAATAACTTAGCCACTTACTACTGGAATTTCGGGGATAGTTCCAGCAGTGAAGAAATAATTGCCAGCCATATTTTCCCGGCCATAGGAGACTATCTCATATCACTAACTGTCACCGATACCGAGGGAGCCAGTTCTACCGCCACCACATCAATCAATATTTTAAACATAGAAACTGTATCAACCACAACTTCTACCACCTCCTCAACTATTCCCATTATTTATAATCTTCATGATTTAGTAATCAACGAATTTCTCTCTGACCCGGCCACAAGCAGCGAGAAAGAATGGGTAGAATTATACAACAATACCACTTCAACCATTGATCTCTCTGGCTGGACCATGAGCGACAACAGTTCCACCTCCACCATGTCGGGATTTATCAGTGCTACTGACACGGACAGATTCTTTGTTTTTGAATTTTCCAGTTCTAAACTCAATAATGACGGAGACATCATTACCCTCAAAGATCCAACTGGTCAAATTATTGATCAAATTATTTATGGAAACTATGGCAGTGATACAGCCAACAATACTCTTGCACCGGACAAAGGCAATTCCACGGCCAGAATTGCAGACGGCGTTTCTTCCAGTACTTCCAAAAATGATTTCACAGAAACCATTACCGTTACCAAAGGACTGCCCAACACCATCACGCTCAAGCCGATTTCTTCTGGCGGAGGAAGTTATGCCACCCCAAAACCAGAAACCACCAAACTGGATCCTACTACCACTACCCCTACTACCACCGTTGAATATTCTGATCAGATTATTATCAATGAAATTCTGCCACGTCCTTCATTGGATGAAAAAAACAATGAATTTATTGAATTAATAAATTTATCAACTTCTTCCGTGGATTTGGCCGGATGGATTTTGGGCGATAATAGTACCAACAAATACATTCTTCCCCTAGACAATCCTGCTTCCACAACCATTACCACGAGCAGTCCGCTGACCATAAAAAGATCTGATTCCAAAATAGCTCTCAATAATTCTGGCGTTGAAGCGGTCAAACTATATTCACCAGATGACAAATTGGTTGACTTAGTAGAATACAAAGGCCCGGTTGAAAAGGATTATTCATATAGTCGTGATGAGAAAGGTAATTTCCAGTGGACCAACTCACCCACGCCCGGTCAAGAAAATACTTTCTCTTCCTCCACTCCGGACGACGACACGCCTGACGATTCTAATTCAGATTCAAAGACAAACAACAAAACCACATCTACTGCAAAAACCGCCAAGACTACGACGAAAACCGCTACCGTAAAAGTAGCCAAAATTGAAACTCCGGCACGACGAGTTGATTTGGAAAATATTTCCAGCCTGAATCTAAATGACAAAGTGATTACTCAAGGAATTGTTTCTGTTGAGCCAGGAGTACTGGGAACTCAAATATTTTATCTCGCCGGATCGGGGATTCAAGTTTATTGCAACAAAAAAGATTTTCCTAATCTCAAAGTAGGTGATTTTATTGAAGTGGATGGCATACTCTCAGAAGCCAGCGGAGAGAGAAGAATCAAGATAACCGGCCAAGATAATATTAAAATTATCAACCAAGGACAAAATCCGGAAATCCACTCCATCGCCACTTCTGAAGTCGGCGAAGACAGCGTCGGATCACTAGCCAAAATAACAGGCGTGGCCGTAGAAGTTAAAGGCAACTACATCTATCTTGATGACGGTTCGGAGGAAGCCAAAATCTATATCAAAAGCTCAACAGGAATTAATCTCAAAGATCTCAATATAAAACCCGGCGATAATTTAGAAGTGACTGGCATTGTAGCAAACGCCAGTGGCGGATACAGACTACTGCCACGATACGCCAACGACATCAAAAAAATCGGTGAAGTGAAAGGTGATTTCGCCATGTCCACATCCACAGAAAACGGAAAAAATCAATCTCAATCCTGGAAATATTTTTCAGCCGTAATAATTTTTCTGAGTATAATTATCGGCTGGTTAGGATGGAAAATTAAAAGCGTTAAAATTGAAAAAAATAAATGAGGCGACCTCAAACTGTCATTGCGAACGGAGCCGTAATCGGCGTAGCGCCCGCCTCGCGTCGACGCAAGTCGAGGCTGGGTGGCAATCCCGCGGGATCCCCACGGTCGGTTGATTACAGCCTCCCTCGGGATGACAATTTAGTTAATAAAAATATCCCGACATTACGCCGGGATATTCTGAGACTTTTTTTATTCTGTAACTTCTTCCTGAGCTTCTGGAGTTTTTTCCACTTCAGAATCGGCAGTGACGACATCTTCCTCTGTAGCTTCTACATCTGTTTCAGTTTTTTTCTCGTCCTCTTCCGCCTTAACGCCACTGCTTTCCTCATTGATAATATCAATTTTCCAACCGGTTAATTTGGAGGCCAAACGCACATTCTGTCCTCCGCGTCCAATGGCCAGAGACAATTGGTCTTCTTTTACTTTTACCAAAGCAACTTTATTTTCTCCTTCTTCTTTGGTCTCAACACTGACAACTTTGGCCGGAGACAAAGCATTGGTAATGAACTTAGAAGGATTTTCATCCCACAAAATTATATCAACTTTTTCATTATTTAACTCGCTGATGATGGTCTGGATTCTTGATCCACGCTGACCCACACATGATCCGATAGGATCAATGCTTTCATCATTGGTAGAAATTGCCACCTTTGATCTAGATCCTGCTTCTCGAGCAATTGATTTGATTTCAATTAACCCATTGGCAATTTCCGGAATTTCTGATTCAAAAATACCCTTTACAATATCAACGTGACTTCTAGATACTACAATCTGAGGTCCCTTGCCGGTTTGATCCACCGATTTGATATAGAATCTCATTTTATTGCCCATACTATATCTCTCCCTTTCAACCTGATCTTCCGTAGGCATAATAGCTGTGCCGTGCGCCAAATCAACGAGAACATTTCTGCCCTCGCGTCTCTGTATGGTACCATTGATAATTTGATGCTCCAACGCTTTGTATTCTTCAAAAATATTTTGTCTTTCTTCTTCTCTAATTTTTTGGATTATAACCTGCTTGGCAGTTTGAGCAGCCATTCTACCGAATTCTCCAGGCACATCCAGGGGAGTGGTTATTTCATCGTCAATTTTATGCTTTTTGTCTAATTCTTTGGCGTCCTTAAGCTGTATTTCCGTACGAGGATTGAATTTTCTAACCGCTTCACCGTCGTCTTCCATCACAGCAGATTCTATTCTATTGTCAGTTTGCGTGGTTCTGTATCTAAATTCTTCTTCCACCGCTTCTTCCACAAAATCTTCCGGCAAATCTTCCACCACAGTTTTGACATCATATACCTTAAGACCTCCGGTTTTGGGGTCAAAATTAACTACTATATTTTGCATTTTATTGCCAAAATCTTTTCTGTAAGCCGCAGCCAAAGCCGATTCAATTGTCCTAAGCACTGATTCCTCAGATAAGCCTTTTTCTTGGCAAATAAGTTGGATTGCTGCTTGTATGGGTGATTGAGCCATATTATATAGGTAAATTAATAATTAAGAATTATCAATTAAGAGTTAATAAATTTATTTTATTAAATTTCAAAATTGTTAATTTTATCTTTTGAAAAATGACAGCCATCTTGGCTGCCATATCTACTATTATGATAGCATAATTGAAAAAGTTTGTCAATGCTTTTTTTCTAATAACTCGTTCCTACATCCTTAAACCACCTGATCTTTGCCGTTTTACTTACGCAATCCAATTCCACACTTACTCCGTCCAATCTCCAAAAATTATCCAAATGTTTATCCTGAAGATAAATCTGTATGGCTTTGTGTAAATGTCTCACCTTGAAATAATTTATCGCCTGCTCCGGGTAGCCATATCCACTACCCGTTCTAGTTTTTACTTCCACAAACAAAATCTCATCGCCGGTTAGGGCGATGAGATCTATTTCACCGTATCTTGTATAATAATTTCTTTCTACAATTCTGGCTCCACGCCTGGTCAAAAAATCAGATGCCAAATCTTCTCCGTATTTTCCTATTTTTATCTTGTATCCCTCCATGAGATAAATTAAACTTCTTCTTTCTTTGCTTCAGACGACTTTGTTCCTGGTGGGACGCCATGAAAATCATCTTGCCATTTCTGAGCGTAGAGCTCATGCACTCTGGCGCTATATTTATCAATTCCTTCTTTGAGATCTTCCCTGACCAAAATATCATCGGCACCAGGATGAGTCACCTTGAGATTTAATTCCTGGCTTAATTTTCTACTAACTTCCGGATGATCAATCCACTGGCATGGCAAATACAAATTTTCATCATAAGGCTGCATGGATCTGAGCTTCTTGAAATATTCTGATTCCATGACTTCTCTAAGAGACTTATCTTTGATATTGTCTTGAGCCAGGTGAGTAAAAATACAAGGCTCTACATCTCCATTGGAAGTGATATGGATATAAAATTTAGCAGCGATGCATCCGCCGACAAATGGCGCATCATTCCAAAAATCTACAATAAATAATTGCTTCGTGGCTCTGATATGTTTATCAAATTCCAACAAATTAATTCTTTGCTCTGGTGTAGGCATCAAACTCAAATCAGGATCTTTTCCCACCGGCATATACAAGAAAAACCAGCCAATCAAAGCGCCTTTTTCAATCATCATATCAATAAACTCATCACTGGCAATTACCGACTCGTTAAGACTGGTTATAGCTGTGGAAAAACCAAAAGGCACGCCTTCGGCTTTCAAAATATCCATGGCCTTGAGCACTCTCTCGTATATTCCTTCTCCGCGTCTGGCGTCTGTTTCCTTTTTGAATCCTTCAATACTAAGCATCACCGCCACATTTCCTAATTTAGCCAACTTCTTGGCCACTTCCTCGGTCATCAAAGTCCCATTGCTATAAAACTGGAAATACATATCTTGATGCGTTTCAAACAATTTAAACAAATCTTCCAGCATCAACGGTTCGCCTCCCAGCATAGTGATAAAGGCCACTCCCATTTCTTCGGCTTCAGTCACTACCCGATCAAGCACTTCATACGACAAGTCATCTTCTTTGGAATAATTGTAAGCATAGCAACCAGTGCATTTAAGATTGCATCTCATGGTTGGTGAAATCAAAACCGTGAAAGGAACTGTTCCACCTTCCGCCTCAATCTTTTTCCTTTTCTCATCTCTCATCAGCAAACCGTCAGCAATCAAGGTTGTGGCTATTTTATTTCTGCAATTTGGATTAACTAATTTGAGTCCTCGGACAATCATATCTCCGGCAGGTGTAGTTTCCAGCATGTTTTTGACTCCGGCCACCACTTTTTTGTTTTCTCCCTTAGCAATTTTTTCATAAAGATCCAAAAGAGTGACCAAATTCTTTTTGGATAGCAATGGCAGAATCTTTACTATTTGCTTCATGGCAAAAATTTGAGAAGATTTTTTAAACCTATCAAAAAAGCTGATTCCTTTTTTCTGTTTTGATTCCATGGTTATCTTTTATTATTTTTGATTATTTTATATAAATTATTATTTATTCTTTTTGGGTAAATATTTAGCAAAAACTTTTTTCTGCTCAAACTGCTTCTTGGCCAAAGGAACAACCTTATATTGGAATTTAATTATCATCGCTAGCCAAATCAAAAAGGCTACCAGCCAAACCAGAAGCCATATTCTTGATCCCAAAATGTATACCGTCTCATATCTAAGTCCGGTCAGCGCTAATCCCAGAACTCCCATAGTTAGAAAACAAACGAAATATTTATGAAGCAACTTGCCTTCAATATGCTCTATTTTTTTAATTTTTTGTACGAACTTAATAATCAATCCTGCCACGCAAAACACGATAAATAAAATTAACATGGCTTTGAGCCCCCAGCTACTTATAGCTGGTCTGAAATCAAAAAGATAGGCTGGAGTTAAAAACTTGATAGGATTAAAAAACATAACCGATTATAATTATTTACTAATTTAAGTCTGGACTCTTATACATTACTACTCTATTTGACAAAAATCAAGCCAAAATGATATGGCCCGGCCGAAAATTCATCAATCGCCTTCAATCCTACGCCCGTAGCCAACTTTTTTATTTCATCCGGCAATGGCCTGTCAGTAAGCGGCGGCCCGAACGGCGAGCTGATTCTGAGCCAATCAATAATCATCAGTTTTCCGCCCGTTTTGAGCAATCTAGCAGTTTCTCTGATCATGGAATCCCCCTCCTCGGCATGAAACAATACATTATGAATGAAGGCTACATCCAAACTTGCTTCTTGAATCTTGGTAGCGCCATATATTTCCAGATTAGACCAAACCGTCTTAACATTTTCCAAACCCTCTTGCTTAACCCTGTTTTCTACGGATTGCAAAGCTGATTTGAGAATATCCACCGCATAAACTATGCCATTTTTACCAACTTTTTTGGCTGAAGCCAAAGCAAAATACCCCAAATTACCGCAACCCAAATCACCCACGCTCATTCCCGACTCCAATCCTATTTTTCCAAAAACGTCTATATTTATAAGTTGATTGCCATCTTGGATATTTGGCATATGATTATGGTTTAATTTTGTTATTTCACAACTATATTATACCAAAAATGGCATTTATAATAAAGAAGTTTAGGTGGCCGGAGTTTCTGGCGTAACTTCTGGCGCAGTTTCTGCCGGTGGAACTTCTGTGGTTTCTGCTGGCGGAGCCTCTGGAGTGACCGCCTCCTCTGCAGGAATTTCCGGCGTAACCGACTCCGCCTCGGATGAACCAGTGTCCGTGCTGGCGCTTTCATCAGAAACAATTTCGGGAGAAGAACTGGCCTCTTCAGTGGAAGTGACGGTACTGCTAGAATCAATAATTGTCTCCGGGATCACTTCGCCAACGCTAGGATTAATTACAACTTCTTCAACCGGCTCGCTATCAGCCACGACCGCCACTGCCTGCCAATTAAACTCAAAATCGTTTTCAAAAGAATTATCCACGGCTATGCGGAAACCAGTTGTCGTCTCATTCTCCACCCAATAATTTTTTCCCAAAGTATTGGCCCGAGCTGTAATATTAATAATAGGAACTGTCTCATAAGGTTTGCCAAAAATAACTTCCGTGGAAGTTGCGCCCGCCAGTATCTTGGCCGTGCCTGCTGAATCCTTATCAAAATAAACATGATCCATGAAAGTTACTTTGGACGTAAACCCGGCCTCGCCCACGACGGTAATGGTGCCGAAGAAATTAGCCGATTGAGTTACGGTCAATACATCCAAATTTTGAATGTCGCCAGTTGACGAAGATTGAACTGCCAAAGACGCTAGAGATTCTTTGACGCTCGTTATTTGTATTTGTTGTTCTTTGACGGCGCCGACCAAAAAGGGAATCATATTATCCATGGCCAAAGACTTCATGCCGTCATCTCCGGTCTGCACCAATTCGGGAATAACTTGCTCCACTTCCTGAGCGATAAAACCGTAATTCTTATACAAACTGCTTTCATCCTTCTTCCAATAAAAGGATACTGGATTCAAGGCCAAAACTAAATCAAGCGGATTATAAATTACTTCAATATCTTTTTTTAATCTTAAATCTGAAGAGCAGGCGATGATGCCGGTAGCGGAAGTTAAGGTACAAGTCGCCCCTAAGGTGCTATTTCTAAATCTGGCAACATTGGTAGAAGCACCTACCACATCAAGAGCATAAGCCGGGGTAGTTGTGCCGATGCCCACTAGACCGGCAGCATCAATTACAAAGGGAGTGGCATCAGGCGAAGCTGAATCTTCAACCAAGAAAGAGTTTTGAGCAGCCACATTGACTACATGCAACTGGGCACCCGGAGTCGTCGTCCCAAGTCCAACTCTTTGGCTGGAATCTACAACTAACCCGGCAGTAGAATTCTGCGTACCCACCACGATATTAAAATAGTCCGTCCCCGTAATGTCATTCATATATAAATTGGCAAAATTAGTTCCGGCCGTTGATGAACTATTGCGAATAATTAAACCGTAAGAATCGTCCGCAGCATTAAGTTCAATATAAGCTCCTGTATTTCCCGTGTTCTGAGTAGATATGTTTAAATCTCCATATTGACCGACATAAATATCCGCTATATCGTTAGAAGTCGCCCCTATCATACGTAAAGCGCTAGTATTGCTATTGGACTGTAAATTAATTATTCCGTTGGTATTGATTCCGGAATTCACCGCCAAAGCTCCGTATATTCTCATATCTCCCATAAAATAAGCCATATTAGACACCCTAAGATTATCCGTGCGAATATCGCCGGAACTTATGGAATATGAGTCTAGTCCTCCGACATTATAAAGATATAAATTAGCGCTCTCGCTAGTTATCAATGTGTTGCCTACTAGATTTATCTGGTCTCCATTAGTGCCGGTATCTACGGAATCCATGGCTTTTATATCTGTCGGATCAGATATGTCATAAGCTCTCACCACCGAAGCGGAGGTAACTAGATATAGCACGCTATTGGATATTTTAATATCCAAAACGTCACCGCCTCCATTAATGCTGTCTAAGGCTACCGGATTTGTAGATGACGAGACATCTAGAAGATAAAGATTATTATCCTGGGAACCGACAGCAGCCATTCCATTAACTACATCCAAACCGTAAAGATTACTTCCATCTACGTCAAAAACAGCCTTTGCAGCTGGAACGGCCGGATTAGACATGTCAAAGATATATAACCAGCCATCATTAGCCGACTTAGAAGTGTTAAAGTACAAAATATTTCCTGCTGTTCTGAATTTAGTTGGCGAGCCTCCGATACCTGCAGAAGAAAAAACCCTATTCGGATAGTCTGGATTTGCCAAAGAATAAGCCTGCCAAGTGAAAAAATTGGTGCCGATAAACATCAAATTATTTCCCACCCCCAGACCGGTGATAGTTTTAGACGAAGCTGAAGTTGAGGAGGAAACAAATACGGGCAGAGATGGACTGTCTATATTGTAGACATCTATTTCATAAGAATTTGTAGCCACATAAAGTCTCTTGCCGTATAATTTTAAACAATCATCAACTGCGGTTCCCGGCAAAGTAGTAGTAGAAATAAGTCTAGGGCTACTAGGATTTCCTATATTGTAAATTCTTAGCTCATCACCAGCGGAAACATAAGCGTATTTTCCTTGAATATCAAATGCCTGGATAGTATTGGAAGCATTGGTGCTTGAAGAGAGAGAAAACATTGGTTCATAAATCTTGACTAATCCGCTCACTACATCAAGTTTATTTTGCGGTGTGGAAGTGCCAATTCCTACTTTGTTGTTGGCCGAATCAACATACAGAGTATTGGTATCAACCACTAAATCACTGGCAATGGTACTGGTGCCATTAACTGTTAAATTGGTATTTACAGTAGCATCGCCTGAGACATAGAGAGATGTTGTGGTGGCATTACCGGTAATACTTACGCCATTATCAAAGCTATATTGTGCAGAGTCACTGAAGAATGACTGGTCAGTTGAAGAATTGACTGTTAGCTTAAAATTCACGTCGGAAGTCATCATATACAAAATGGGGTCTTTATCCAACCCAAGCAAAGCCAAGCCATCTTCCATTAGTCCGAGCCTGTTTCCAAAAACATTATCTGACGTAAAGGTTATCTTGGGAAATTTTCCGGCCGGAGAGCTAAGCTCGGAAAATTGGATTGAGGAACTAGAATAAGTCCAAGTGGAAGTGGCGTTAAACGCTGATTCTCCGTTAACTGTCAGATTGGTATTTACAGTAGCATTTCCGGAAACGTAGAGAGAAGTTGTCGTAGCATTAGTGGTCGTAGTATCGCCAAAAACGCCATTTAATCCTCCCAAAAGATTAGTCAAATACCCAGCGTCAGCGTGATTGCCCCAGCCATAAGCGGAGTTCCAATTGGTGGAATTTCCGCCCGTAGCTGTCACAATTCCTGTCACATTAAGATTATTATCAAAATTATATTGCGCAGAGTCGCTGAAAAACGACTGGTCAGTTGAAGAGTTGACAGTTAATTTAAAATTTACACCGTTAGTAGCCAAGTAAAAAGAAGGGTCTTTGTCTAAGCCACCCAAAAATAGACTATCTTCCATTGCTACAATTTTGTTTCCAAACAGATTATCTGAGGTAAAAGTTATCATAGGAAATTTTCCAGCCGGAGAATCATATTCTGAGAATTTAATTGAGGAACTGACATAATCCCAAGTGGAGGTAGCATTAAACGCTGATTCTCCACTAACGGTTAAATTAGTATTTACTACTGTGTTTCCCGAAACATAAAGAGACGTTGATGTAGCATTAGTGGTAGTGGTGTTGCCGAAGATACCATTTAATCCCCCCAAAAGATTGGTCAGATACCCGGCATCGGCGTGATTACCCCAACCGTAAGCAGTATTCCAATTGGTAGAATTTCCACCTGTGGCTGTCACCGTTCCGGAAGTAACCAGATTGCTGTCAAAATTATATTCATCCGCTTGAGTGAAATAAACGACATTGGTGGAAGAATTAACGGTGAGCTTTAATTCCTCCTCATTGACACTATAGAGAGAAAAAGACGGGTCTCTCGTCTGACCGATAAGCATGACACGATCTTCCATGAACAATGCCTTTTCGCCCAAAACACCGCTTGGACTATTGGCCGTCAAATACATATATTTGCCTGCGGGAGTGCTTATTTCTCCGACCTGAAGCGAAGCGGTAGAACCTTGAAAAGTGGTGGAAGTGGCAAAGGTGGATGTTCCCTGCACCGACAGACTACTGCTAAACGCCCAAGTGCCGGAAACAGTTTCATTGTTGGCCAAAACCGCATATTCGGAAGAAGCTTTTCCGCCTAATTTTTGAGCCTCAAAAGCCGCCGGCACCGCTCCGAATTTTTTCCTGGGCAACATGATTTCCCATGCCGGCGTGGAAGTTCCTCCAATGGAAACTTCCAAATACAAAGTTTGATTGAAGTTGACGGCCGAAATATCCGAGACATCGCCCAACATCACACTGAATAAGCCATTGGCTACCGGCACCATGTCGGCATCATCACGAGTTTCAGACCAAATCTCCGTGGTACAGCTAGCATCATCGCACAAGCGGAACTTCATGTTGTAAGAATCGTCCGGCACCAGAGCATTGCTGGGCTTGGTCAGTTTGCCTTGATAATTGATTTGCGGATTAAATGACGCCTGAGCCATGTTCCCAAAAGAAAAAAACAAAAGAAAGCAAAAAATTAATTTCGCCAATGTTTTCCAAAGTTTTTTTTCACCTTCCAATCGCATATGTTAATTTAATGGCGGAGACACATCATTGCTGTCATCTCTATAATAAGTTTTGACTTCCATTAATCCGTTATCACTCTTATCCTTATCAGAATTAACAAAAAGTCCCATCAAAATAGGGATTAGAATCGCCAAAGCAAAAGCCAATATAGCCAAAGCAATAATTATTTTGAGAATAGGAATTTTCGGCTTCTTTACCATGTTTTCGTCCAGATCAGAGCCACCCATAATCATGGGGCTATCGCTGCTGGCATCTTGCAACTTGGCCTCATCCACTTTGAGGTTTTTCTGCTTCATAAATTCCAAAAGAGTGCTCTCGGTTACGAACCAATTCCGACCCATTCTCTGGCCTTCAATTTTTTTGCCACGAATAAGAGAACCCAAATAATCCTGGTTGTACCCGGAAAGTTCGCTAGCCTCTTTCAGAGTGATAATTTTGTTCATTTTAATATTATCTAAATTTAGATATATATCGGATATCCGATATTTTCTCGGTTATCCAATATTGGCTTTATTATAACACAAAAATACTATTTTACGAAAATTTTGTTTCCAACCTGTGGATAAGATGTTTAATTAAAAAATAGCCAGCCAAATGACTGGCCATCTTGTGGATGCCCAAAGTGACCATAAATTGTTTATTTATTATTTCTCCTTGTCTTCTTTCTTATTCTCTTTCTTCCTTCCCCGCTTCCAAAAAACAAGCCACCAGATTAATCCTAACCCAAGAGCTACAATTAACCACTGCCGATAAACCGACTCCAAGACATCCGTTGACCAACTCTCCCAAATTGGATATGTAGAGCTGGGCTGTTCCGGAACGGCAACCTCTCCTGAACTAGTGGTAGCCGTCGTTGTCCCGATAGACGAAGAAGACTCTCCGGAAACAGTCGGTTTGCCACCTGATGGAATTGGATATTCTGGGGTTATGGCCGCTCCTTTTTCTGGTGGCGTCGGAAACGGTACAAGATTTAATGGTAAAGTAGTAAACCACTCATTGGTTACTCGCCCCAGATTATGGCTACGATCATAACAAGAAATTTGAAAATAATAATTAGTCCCAGGATTTAAATTTGGAATTTCAGTTGAATGATTGGTAAAAAAAGAAATTTCCGCTATGCTTCCACCGCTATATTCACTACTCTCTCCCCAATCAAGCTGACAATAAGCCAGTTCATCAGTAATCCAACTAATATTTGCGTTAGTCCGACTAATAGAAAAAACGGATATTTGATTTATCAGTGGTGGCTTATGGTCGGTCGGTAGAAAAATAGAACCGCCACTGGTGCTGGTCGTGGTGGTAGGAATAACCGTGGGACAATCGGCGGGACAATTGCTTTCGTTTTCGCCCGAACCGCTTTCGCAAGTTCCATTATTATTACAAATCGGCGCCGGGCAATCAGCTAAACAAGTAAGATAATCTTCGCCCTGATCCGCGTCGCAAACGCCATCATTATTGCAAATATAAACACTGACGTTGACATTAATATTCTTGGCAGAAGCGATATGAGGCACAAAACCCAACACAACCAAAAAAATCCCTATAATTAATAAATTAATTTTAAGGATTTTAATAACCATGAGCTAGACTATATTAGTTAGGAACTCCGGTGAGTATAATTGTCGCTTGGTAATTTCCACTTTGCTGGATATGGTTGACTCCGGATTGCGCTTTGAAATAAACGGTAGTCGTAGCTCCGCTTGGTTCATTGGCCAAAGTGGCATAACTAATATTTAAATCAGTCGTGCTAAAAGCATCCCAGCAAGCGTCTGCGGTTTGTCCCCCGCCCGATTGGTTGCAGGTATCAGTTCCGTTATCTTTGTATCTTTGAACAATATCAACTCCCCGCGGAGAAAAGCCGAACTCCGAGTCAGCAGTGTCAATGCCCCAGGCAAAATCAGGCGCAGACGAAGTTGCCGGCGTATAGTCAGCAAAACTGGAGGAGCCTGATTGCATCGCTGGACTGGTGCTGGCCTTGATATTAAGTGTATAACCGTCGTTGTTATTGGTAATGATACCGACTGCGGAACTTCCGGTGGCTGTTCCCCCGCTCATACCGCCGATAGACGGAGCCAAGGCCACAGTACTGCTAACATTAATGCTCAGATAAATTTCCGGATCCATCTGCTGATATCCGGCATACAAGTTATAAGAAGTACTAGTGGAATTACCGCTGGAAATTTCACCAAGAGTATCCTCTACCTTATAATTTCCTGAGGCGCCCATTCCTCCGCCGAAATTTACTGAATCTTCTTGCATGCGATAATTTGTGCTGGACATAACGTATGCCAAAATAGAAGTTTGTGGTACAGCCAGAGCGCAAATGGAGGCAAAAATAGTTATGATAAATATCTTTTTTAAATGCATATAATTGATTAACTGGAAGATTTGTCTAGACACCCGCCTGAAACGCTTCGCGTAGCGATGCGGGCAGGTGTCTAGACAAATCTTTTTATTTTCTACTTTTTGTTCTTTCTTTCAAAGTTCTTATTGAACCAAGATACTACCATTTGTATCAACCAAATGATCAATACCAATCCGACGACACCAGCTCCAACCACCTTCCATGGCAAAACCCAGAAATAAACAGTTTTCTCATCAATCACATTACCATAGCCTCTATTGAGAACAACAGTCGCCTTATATCGTCCCAACATAAATCCTCTTTGGAGTTTGAACTCTTTCAAACGGACAGAACCAGGCATAACAAAATATGGCGCAATGTTAATTTCATTGATAGTGGTACCCATGAAATTATCTACCTTTATTTTGCCATAAGGATTGAGGTAAATACTGCCATTATTCTCATAAAGCGTCTTAAAATTGATAGGAGAACTGCCATAAACTGATTTATCCGTGGAAAATTCGCGTAAATTACCGCTCTCATTGACATCACCGTTTACTCTGACAAAATACAGTGATGCTAAACGAGAAATTATATTCAAATTTCCCTGGGCTGAATTATTATCTAATTGATCATTGCCAAAATCCGGAACGGTAGTAATAATCACCGATCCATACAAACCACCTGGTTGAGCATCTTGAGGAATATCAATTTGCACAGGAATAGTAACGCGATCGCCGTGTTT
>JBAZBX010000016.1:0-24652 GCA_041671305.1 Patescibacteria group bacterium | reverse complement strand
AATAATTCTTAATTAATTTTGGACCTAGGCGGAATCGAACCGCCGTTTATGCATTGCGAACGCACCGTTCTACCACTAGACCATAGGCCCTGACAACTTAAATTTTGCCACTTTTATATGCTTTTGTCAAAATAATTAAAACAAAAAAACAAACCATTATGCTTGTCTTTTGTGCCTAATATTTAGAAAATTAATGATGATAATCTTTCTCCTTAATTATGGAAATGGCCCTATAAATTTGTTCAACAAGAATTAACCTGGCCATCTCATGGGTAAAGGTCATTTGTGATAAGGCCAATTTATCAAAATTCCTATTCAATATTTCCTGGCCAAGTCCAAGAGATCCACCTACGACAAAAACAATTTTTTTATTAGCCAGAGTTTTAATCTTATTGGCAAAACTTTCCGACGTAAACTGCTTTCCATTTTCATCCAAAATTATCACATGAGAATCTTCATATTTATCTAAACATTTTATAATTCTTTCGGCTTCCAAGCCCTTGGATTTTTCCATGTCAGATTCTCGCCGAAAAGTTTCTGGCTTCAGTTCTTCCATCACGATTCTAGCGTATGGCGATAAACGTTTTAGATATTCACCAATTCCCTGTGATAAATAACTTTCCTTTATTTTTCCAACTGCAATAATTACGATATCAAACATATTTCTAACTTATCTTTTAATTCTATTTTTTCTTCCCGATCCTAACTTTACTCCCATTAATTGCCTCGTCAATCGCCGCCAAAACTTCCTTGGGCTCTACCCCGTTTTTGAAAAGATAATTATCCGCTCCCAAGGTGGCGCATTTAGTTCTATCTTCCATGGTATTTAAATTAGTAAAAACTATAACCGGAACATTCTTGATCTTGGGATTTTTCCGCTTCGCCTCCAAATAATCATATCCCTGGGCCGCCATTAAATCCATAGTGCCATCAGATTTTTCTTTGGGAATGATGAGATCAAGAAGCACCAGATCAGGCTGTTCAAACTCGGTCAAGGCCAAAGCTTCGGGAATATCTTTGGTGGAAAGAAAATCATAGCCGTGCTGATCAAAATACTGGTGCCACATATCAACCAACATGCGTTCGTCTTCCACAAACAAAATCCTCCCTTTGTCTGATTTCATGACATTAGTTGTTGATCGTGCCATATGATTATTATTTAGTTTTAACTTTATTTTTATTATTGTGTTTGAACTTTATAATATTTTTATCCATGGTAATATAATCATTTTTACCCTCAGGAACTGGTTTTTGATCGGTATAAATCGTGGCTGTAAAGCTGAAAGTTGACCCCTTGCCCGGACCTTCGCTGAAGCAAGTGAGTTCGCCATCATTGCCCTCTACGATCTTTTTGGCAATATATAACCCCAAGCCGGAACCATCAGGATGAAGATTGGTTGAAGCCACGCCTCGGGAAAATTTCTGAAATAACCTTTTTTTATCCGTCTCTGAAATACCCGTGCCCGTATCAACTACATTAACCTTGAGCATACCACCAGAAAGCTCAAAATTTACAGTAACACTCCCTGTCTGCGTATAATATATCGCATTATCAAGCAAATTGGAAATGACGTGAACTATTTTCTTGGGATCACACCAAGCGAGCGGTATTTTAAAATCTGGTTTTTTAACTAATATTTTTATTTTTCTTTCCTGGGCTAATTGAAATTTTTGTTTCTCTTTGACTAAATCATTAACAATTTGCCCTATATCTGTCTGAGCCGGATTCATTTTCATTTTATTGCCCTCCAATTCATAAGCGTCCCAAAAATCATGAATGGTGTCGTCCAAGCGCTTGAGTCCGGCCGCGGAATAATCAAATCCTTTTTTCGGAGAGAATGTGCCCTCCTTGACCATGGCATAGGCACTTTTGATAATAGACAATGGAGTATTGAGTTGATGATTTACCACTCTCAAAAAATCCGATTTCATCTCTAATAATTCTTGGAGATACTGACTTTTCTCGGTAATATCTTTATTTTTCTGATTAATATCCTTGGTCTGCTCTGTGACTTTTTGTTTTAGAGTTGAAGTCAAATCTTTAAAAGCTTCCTTGGCTTTTTTCTCCGCAAAATTGGCCTCAACAATAGTCTCCGTGCTTTTATTAAAAAAATATCCATAAGCGAGGACTAAGACAAACACAGAGGCAACGAGCGTCCTGGAAATATCTCTTTCCACCAGATATGAAATTAAAAAAATAAAAAAAACTAAAATCAAAGTTATCAAGAGATAACGTGAAAACAAACACTGATTGAATCTCAATTCACAATATTGGCATCTTTTGGACGGTGGATGATTAACATTTTTCGCCAGCCAACAATTTTTATTGACATAATCAGGACATCCGACCGAATCTTGTTTTTCTTTTTTTTGACTTTCCGGCATTTATTGCTGTTTTTTAAATAACTTTTTAAAAAGTACATACATAATTGCCGCTAGACAAATATTTGCAAAACTGGCCAAAAGAGTCAGAAACGCCACCAGTAGATCCAATCCCCAAGCAAAAGCAGTAAACTTTCCCAAATATAACAAAAGGAAAGAAATTAAAAACATGATTGCCGTAAATCCATAAACGAATCTGATTTCTCCCGGATCCTTTGCCGTTGGAATGCTTTGTTGCTTCAACATCTTAGTTGAAACAAGGCCATAAAAATGATAAAGAAAATTAAGTTTCATGGAAAAAACTCCGAATAAAAACAAAAGTCCGACTATTAGGACTATCCAAATGTTTTGGATAAAAAACGCGATTAAGGCCAAAAAACCACAAACGGCCCTGAAAAAGTTCAAGGCACGACTGTCATAAATTGAACATTGTTGCATATGAGTATTAAAATTACTTAAATAAAAATGAATGCCATTTGGAATTACGGGCACCTGGTTGAACGAACTTTTTGACGGCAAAACAAGCCTTTTGCACATCCTCAAGATTATTATAAATATAAAAGCTCAGCCTGCAACTTGCCGGAGGATTAAGTTTATAAAAATGATGAGCCAAGGTGGCGCAATGACAGCCAGCTCTGGATTCCACGCCGGATTCGGTCAGCTTTTCGGCAATTTCAAACGGACTCTTGTCCTTACGATTGAAAGCAACCAGTGATGTTCTGCTTTCTGGATTTTTCGGACCATAGATATTAAGTGACGGAATATCACCTAATATTTTAAGCGCCTCTCCAATTAAAAAAGTCTCATGCGCTGTAATATTATCCATAGCCTGCTTGACCACGGTCGGCTCTAATTTACGGTCGGTCATAAAATATTTATGTTCTCCGGGATTCAAAGAAAAATCCAAGAGCAATCGTATGGCCTGAGCGGATAGTATGGTTCCCAAGATATTGGGGGTTCCCGCAGTAAATTTCCACGGCAAAGAATTATAACCTACCTTTTCCGGACTAACCATGCCCTCGGCAATCATGTCTCCGCCATAAAGAAATGGTTTCATTCTTTCCAACAAATCCTCTTTGGCATACAAGGCTCCAACTCCGAAAGGCGCCAGCATCTTATGAAAAGACCAAACTAGAAAATCAATGTCTAATTTTTTGACATCAACAAAAACATTCGGCACCATTTGAGCTCCATCAATCAAAAGATAGGATTTTTTCTCTCCGTTTGGTTGAATATATCCGCTTCCGTCAGCTATTTTTCTTATTTCCCTAATCGGATTTTTCGTCCCCAAAAAATTTGAGGCTCCAGTACAGCAAACTAATTTAGTTTTTTTATCTACTAACGATTTCAAATGCTTCAAATCCAATTGTCCGGTTTCTGGATCAAATTTAGCAATCCGGCATTCCACCTTTATTCCAAACTTTGGCAGTATTTCCTTGCATAATCCATACCAAGGAACATAATTTGAATTATGCTCCATAAATGTAGTAACTACATTATCTCCGTCTTTGAACTCAGTCATCAAAGAATACATGACAGAATTAATCGCTTCAGTAGCATTCCGGTACAAAATAATATTTTTTCTGGAAGGAGCGCCGATAAACTGCGCAATAGTGTCATAAGATGACTCAAATTTTTCGGTAGTAATAATTGATGATTGCGACTGGCCTCTATGAACATTGTCATACTGCGCAGTGAGTTTTTGCAATAAGTCCAATAACTGAATGGGAATTTGCGTACTCGCGGCGTTATTGGAAACAATTCTCCCCGCCTTTATAGCCGGAAAAAACTTTCTTATCTTTTGGGTTTTAATCATAAGCTTAATGATGTGGGGAATAATTATTATAATTAATTATATCATTTTTAGAATAAAAACCCAATTTTAGTAATTATCAAATGAAAACCCAAACGACCAGTCCGCCAATGACGGATCCAACCAAAAACAGGAATTTAACCCTGCTCTTGAATTTCTAACTGAAATTAAAATTTACTTTTTCAAATATTTGCTAGCCACACTCAAAGCGAATGAAGGGAGAATGATAAAAACTGTAGCAAATAGAAGTTTTATAAATACTTCACTAAGGTATGAGTCTGGTTGATTTGAACCAGAAGCGGTTAAAACCACCAGCATTCCTATAATACCAAAAGCGATTGAAGCGTAGATAAATACGTGGGTTGCGATTTTTTGCATAAGTTTGGGGTTATTTTTATTTTAATTTTCTAAATTCACACCAAAACTATTTTTCGCTATGAACTTCCTGCATGGCTTCATATATTCTTTTCTTCGCCGTAGTCACTCGCGCAAATATTTTCGGAATTTCTTCCTTCGATTCCTGTTCATTTACCAAAAAACTTTCTTGCAGATCGTCGGGCATAGTCTCAAATTCAGGATCACTTTTAAATGCTTCAAAACTCTCCATAACTTTGCTAATCGGCGCCGTCCTTAGACCATTATTTATTATATAATGATACGCTGGTGATTTGGAAAATATTTCATGAATATGATTATCGTAAAGAGTAAATTGGAAATTATCAGTGTGCTGTGCCATATCCAAAGTCTCTGTCATAAATTCTCCACAATTCGGCGGTAAAGGATTTCTTCTTTGGCCAGTAGGATTACTTTCCTGCGACAAAGCGAAAAAGTGCATATTTATTTTCTCTTCAGGATTGTTATCAAGCTTGAGATACTCAATCATAGATCGCAAACCCCTGCCCAGGGCTAACGCCTCATCTACAACAAAAATATTTTTGCCTTTTATAAATGATAAAGACTTCTGAAGTTTATCTTTCATTGCTGGCTCAAAATCTACTATCAAGTTACCATCTGTATCCGAATTTATTACATTATCTTTTACAATATCATCATTAAAAAAGGTCACCAAAGGCCAATACCTTTCTTTGGGCTCTTTATCTCCCTGCATATCCTTGGATAGATATCGCATAAATGGCGTAGCAAAAATTCTCGCACTCTTATCCAAAAAAACAATCATATCCGGTTTTTCTTCCATAGCCTTTTCCGCAATATCCACCAAAGCCGGAGCCAGCATTTCCACTTGGCTTTCCATATTCTCCTCATCCTTCTCAGCGGGCTCCTCATACTCTGCCAAGTTAGGCATGGCTTCAATATATTCTCTGAATGGTTTAATTAATCCTTTCATAATTAACTTTTGATTATTTTTTATCTCTTCAATAATTTTTAAAACTCCACCGCCCGTGAATCTATTTGATTAAATTCTTGATACTATCTGCGCCAATAGTCTTAATGGCATCTCCAACAGTAGTCATAAATTGTGCCGGGAAAATAATGGTGGAATTTTTCTCCACGCTAATCTCAGCCATAGTCTGCAGAGTTCTCAGTTGCAAGGCGACAGGATGCTGGGAAATTATGTCAGCTGCTTCGCCAAGCTTGACTGCGGCCTGAAATTCACCTTCAGCAGCCACGATCTTGGCGCGCCTTTCACGCTCTGCCTCGGCTTCCTTGGCCATGGCACGTTGCATGTTGTCCGGCAAAGTAATATCTTTGATCTCTACTGCTGTCACCTGCGCTCCCCACGGTTCAGTGTGAGTATCAATGACTGTCTTGATCTGATCATTGATATCCGAGGTCTGCGAGAGCAATTGATCAAGACTGAATCTGCCAACTACATTTCTCACTGTGGTCTGACTGATTTGATTGACCGCCTGATAAACATTCTCAATGGCGACAACGGCTTTTTCCGGATCAATAATATGATAATATGCCACTGCGGCGATATCAATGGACACATTATCCTTCGTAATAATTTTCTGCGATGGAATATCCATGGTGATGGTACGCAGATTTACTCTATTCATCTGCTCAAAAATCGGAATAAGAATTATAAGTCCAGGCCCTCTGATACCAGTAAATTTGCCGAGGAAAAATATTACTCCCCGCTCGTATTGCTTGACCACCTTGAGCGACATAGCCAGCAAGACAATAATAACTACGACTGCTATCCAAATGTAAATCATATTTTTGAGTTAATTTAATAAATTATTATATTAAGATGATATAGGAATCATATGTTTATCTAATAAATTATGCCCTTATTTTAGCACTTTAATATTGAAAAGTAAATTTAACCGTTAATCGGTTTAGAACTAAAACGACCGATTCACCAGTCGCGAATCGGTCATTTGGAAACAAGTATTAAACTCAGCGGACTGGATTCGAACCAGTAACCTATCGGTTAACAGCCGATTGCTCTACCATTGAGCTACCGCTGAATTCAATACTCGTCTTAACTTTATTTAAAAAAACATGCTTTTAGCACAAAATTATATTAACAAATTGAGCTACTAATGTCAACAATTATTTGGCAGAAATTTAGAAATCCCTAAGCTTTTCTACGCCTTTTATCTTCTCAATCTTCTCCAAGGCCTTGGCCTCAATCTGCCTGATACGTTCACGAGTCACATCAAATTCCTGACCTACTTCCTCAAGCGTATGAGCCACGCCGTCCTTAAGACCAAAACGCATTTCCAGCACTTTCTGTTCACGAGGGGTGAGTTCAGAAATCACCTCCGCCACATAGTCACGAAGAATTTGAAGCGCCGCCACTCTATCCGGAGTAATTGTTTTCTGATCTTCAATGAAATCTTCCAAGATACTGTCTTCACTGTCATCTCCAACCGGGGTGCCCAAAGAAATAGTTTCCTGAGAAATTTTAATAATATGATTTACTTTGTCTAATTCTTCTCCCATTTCTGCCGCAATTTCCTCAGGCATGGGCTCGCGTCCCAAATCCTGCACCAATCTTCTCTCTACCTGCTGGAACTTATTGATGTTTTCCACCATATGCACCGGGATACGAATTGTTCTGGATTGATCAGCCAGGGATCTGGTAATTGCTTGCCTGATCCACCAAGTGGCATAAGTGGAAAATTTATAACCTTTATGATAGTCAAATTTATCCACACCACGAAACAACCCGATATTCCCCTCTTGAATTAGATCAAGAAGCGACATATTCTTGCCCGTAAATTTCTTGGCGATGGAAACCACCAACCTCAAATTGGATTTGATGAGTTTCTGTCTGGCTTCAATATCACCACGCTCAATTCTTTTGGCCAAAGAAATTTCATCTTCGGTATTGAGCAATGGCACCTTGCCGATTTCCTTCAGATACATCTGTATGGAATCAGCCGAAATATCGGTCATAGACAAATCCTCAATCTGTTTTTTGGCTCTAGATTTCTTGGTGACAGTCGTGTCTTCTTTCTGTCCTAGATTCGGAAACAAAGCGCTCTTCTGCTCTACAACTCTGATATTGGAATAATCCATCTCCTCCAAAAATTCTTCATAACGATCCACATACTCCTCAATCTCCGGCATAGCCTGAAGTATTTCCTGTTCAATTACAAAACCACGCAATCTACCCTTTTTAAGTAGCGCTTGCAATACTTCTTCGTCAGGCTTGATATCAACTTTGGGGAGTTTTTTCGGCTTAGCTTTTGGTATAGCCTTTTTAGTAGCGGTGACTTTTGTCTTAATCCGCTTTGGCTGAGTTTTTTTGAATTTTAAGCTAGCTTTTTTCTTCGGCGTCTTTTTCTTGGCGCTGGAAGTTTTACTTACTTTTCCTTTTTTAGTTTTGCCCTTTAAATCTTTCTTGGACATGTCCACTAAAAGGTATTTAATTTGTTTATTTAATAGAATTCTTTTGTTGCAGTAGCTCGCTAATCTTAGAATAAATTGCATCCACGCTGGCTTTGTCGGCTACCACTTCCGCCTTTTCCAATTCCCGCTTCAGGGATTCAATCTTTTTGGTGATATAATCTAGCTTCAAAGATTTGATCAGTTGCATCATTTCCAACTTCGCTTCCTTAAGGTCAAACTCGCCATATTCATTTTGAGATAATAAAAATGACTCCTCAACCAATGAAGTTATCTTCATGTCTGATTCTTTTTCAAGAATAAATTGTTTAAATGAGTCAAATAGATCAAAACCAGAGTTATCCACAGAAACTCTGTTAATTAAATCACTGTTGCTATTATAAAATATTATTAATTTTTTGTAAAGACCCACTGAATCATTTTCTAAATTATCAGGGGCTAAATTATCCACAAGATGCGAGAACATGGTCGGAAACATAAAAATTAAGCCCAATAATCGCTTAAATACAGTACTGTCTTGTCTTATTTTGGGAACTTTTTCCGAAATAACTTCCGATTTACCTCTGGAATTATTGGGGTTTTTCAAAAGAAGATTTTGTCTTTTTAATTCTTCCCAAAGAATGTTTTCTGAAACCGAGACTCTATTGGACAATTTTTTGATCCAATAATCTTGATCTATTTTGCTGGATAGATTAGAAATTTTTTTCAGCAGATATTGTACCGCCTTCTTCGTATTTTCCGGACTATCCAGAGTAGAGTCAATCAGAACTTTGGCAAAAAAATATTCCATGACCGACTTAGCCTCTTTAATCGCTTTCGGCCAATCACTGGGATTATTTTTTATGCACTCCCCCGGATCTTTGCCAAAGGGCAAGGTTATAACTTTTATCTCCATTCCTTCCTGCATAGCCAACTCAATACTTCGCTCAGCCGCAGTCTGTCCAGCCGAATCCATATCCAGCGCCAAAGCAATATTGGAAGTGAATCTTTTGATTAATTTAATTTGCTCAATGGTCAAAGCTGTTCCTGAGATGGAGACGACATTTTTGACACCAACCTGATGCGATGGCACGACATCCATATAACCTTCTACCAAAATACAGAGATCGCCTTTTTTAATTTGATCCTTGGCCAAATTTAAACCGTAGAGAATCACGCTCTTGTTGTAAATTTCTCCTTGAGGGCTATTGATATACTTCGCTGTATCCGTGGCTCCAGCCATAATTCTTCCGCCAAAGCCGACTGTTCGGCCATAAATATCACAAATCGGAAACATAATTCTTCCGCGGAAACGATCATAAAATCCTACCCCCTTGGTTTTTTGCACGCTGAGTCCGGCACCGAATATTTCCTTATCACTAAATCCTTTCTTTTTCAAAAAAGAGACCAGCCCATCCCAAGAATCTATGGAGTAGCCAATTTTGAAATCCATAATTATCTCATCGCTCACTCCCCTATCACCAAGATATTTTCTCGCTGTTTCCGCCTGAGAAGAATCCAACAAAACTTTATGAAAATACCGAGCCGCCAAATCACATAGGATAAATAGCCGTTCTTTGTGGCTATCCAACTCTTTATTTACGACTGTTCGCGACTCAAGTTTAACGCCGGCTTTATTGGCAAGAATTTTGAGCGCTTCACCAAATCCCACTCCTTCAATTTTTTCCAAAAAACTGAAAATATCTCCGCCTTCATTGCAACCGAAACAACGCCAAATTTGTTTCTGCGGACTTATCACTAGCGATGGAGTTTTTTCATTATGAAAAGGGCAAAGCGCCTTGTATGTGGCGCCTGCCGGAATTAGCTTGATATACTCGCCGAGAAATTCAGCGACATCAATCTTGGATTTTATCTCGTCAATTTCGCGACTAGACATAAATACTTATGATTTCCAAAGGCCATGCAGATTGCAATATTCCCTAGCCGTCACTTCGCCTTCAATTTCAAATTCGGCTTCTGGCGCATCTCCGGGTTTCAAATATTTTCTGAGCAATTTTTCACCAGATATGACTTCAATCCACTCAATATAATGCGCTTCTTCCATGGGATGAGGCACGGAACCTATTTTGACCTTAACTCCGCCATCAACCTTTTCAATGACTGGCACATGCTTCTCCAAAGAAGCATCCACAGTGTTTTCCTCTTGGAGTGTCATGGGTTGCCCGCAACAAACCAATGTGCCTTCGCCGACATGAACGACTTCCACAATATTACCGCAAACAGCACATTTATAAATTTGGTTTTTTTGTACCATATATTTTGAAATTAATAATTCTCACACTTTATCTGATAAAAGGCCTGCGCGTGATCACAAGACGGACATTTCTTGGGAGCTTCTTTGCCCACATGCACATAACCGCACTCCCGACAAACCCAAGAAACTTCTTCGTCTTTCTTAAACACCGTACCCGCTTCCAATTGATCCAGTAATTTTTGATATCTTTCATGATGATGAGCTTCGGCCTCAGCCACTGCTCTCATTCTATCGGCTATTTCCTTCAAACCTTCTTCATCGGCCTCATTGGCGAATCCGGGATACATTTCCGCATGTTCATAAGTCTCGCCGGCAATAGCCGCCTTGAGATTCTCAATAGTAGTGCCATATGCTGTCGGAGCTTCGGCTTCTACCATAATTGACGGCAAATCCTTCCCGCTTTTCTTTTTTAAATTTTGAAGCGCTTCAAACCACTTTTTGCCATGCTGTTTCTCCTGCTCAGCTGTTTCTAGGAATATAGCGCCAATCTGCTCATAGCCCTCCTGTTGGGCAATTTTAGCGTAAAATGAATAACGATTTCTAGCCTGTGACTCGCCGATAAAAGCTTTGGCTAAATTTTGAATGGTTTTTTCCATAGTTTTAGATAATTATTTATTATTAAGGCTATTTTAACACAAAAAAAATGAATGGCAAATTAATTAAATCGCTCCTTCTTTCTTAAGAATTTTAAGCTTATTCTGAGATCCTCTGTTATACCCTCCAATTTTTCCGTCAGACCTGATGACGCGATGACAAGGTATTTTTGAATTATAATTTTTATTCAAAATATTGCCCACAGCGCGATAAGCCGTGGGTCTGCCCGCCAAAGCGGCAACTTGCTTGTAAGTTAAAACTTTTCCTTTTTTAATTTTTGCGACCACCCTCAAAACCTCAACGGTAAATTTCTGCTTCATATTTATAAAATTAAAATCAGGCTGAGACACGCCCAGCCTGACAAATAAATAGCTATCTGGCGCTGCTAGATGAAGTTGACGTTGTAGAAGCAGTCATCGGCACATAAGCACTCACGACACCATCAGGCAATCTGCCAATAAAATATCTCTTGCCATCCTTGAGATTGATATACCAAATAAACGATCCATTACCATTATCATTTTGAATTACTATCTTGCCTTTGTTGGCCTGAGCGAATTTAAGATCAGTTGCTAATTTCTTACCTGATGCTAACGGATCATAACCGCCGAGAAATTCTGCCTTGTCCGCAAACGTGTCGCCATCAGTATCCGACTTGAGAGAATTAGTGCCCAGAGAAGCCTCAAGATCATCCGATAAGCCATCTTTATCGCCATCATTGCCGCTGGCTAAATTAAAATCAGCCACAGGAATGCGAGACAAATCCTTGCTGGACATAAACGAAGAGACTTGCGAAATCATGCTAAATACCTGAGTAGCCGACATGGCCTGCCCTTTGTACTGTTCCAATTGCTTGAGCGAATCTGTCTGACCATTCAATGTCTTCTGCAAATCCTGCATTTTCAGATTCAAAGCGTTCTGATTATCCAAAGTGCTTTGCTTCAATTGTGTCAATTCACTATCCTTGCCGGTCAAAGTCTGCCTGGTGGAATCCAAATTACCCTGAGTTTCTTTGAGCTGAGTCTGAGTTTGAGTTATGGATTCAACAAGCTTGGTGTTGTCGCTATAGATTTTAAGCATATAGCCGATCATAGCCACAAAGATTATGATAATAATCACGTAAAATATCCATCGTTGAACACGCCTTAATTTAATCGCCTTATAGGTTCTGGCGTGTGCGGCTTGAGTTTGCATTTGAGCCTGGGCTATCTGAGCCTGAGGATTCTGGGCTGTTTGAGGATTCCCGGCTTGAGGCGCCCCGCAATTAGGACAGACCTGGGAATTATCCGGAATTTGAGTTTTGCAATTGAAACAAATCATATAGTTTTTTGCTATTTAGGTTTCTTTTAAATATTATAGCACATTCTAATCATTAAAGCCAAAAAAACTCGGCCATTTCTCTTTTGAGGGCTTGGGCGATATTTTCGCCATTATCAATTCCTCCTTATAGCCAATTCCGGATATGGACAAAAATCATTTTTTAGGCTAAATTATATAGGTAGTTAAACGCTAGTGCAATCCGCCTGTTAAGGCGGACAAAAAAAATGGAATCATTATGGAGATGTTTAATTAAAAAAAATACGGAGAGGTCGCATAGTGGTCTAGTGCGCTCGCTTGGAAAGCGAGTAGGGTGTCAAAGCCCTCGGGGGTTCAAATCCCCCCTTCTCCGAACGTAATGAAATGAAGTGAGGAGAAGGAGCGAGCCAACTGCCCGCCCGGATGAATCCGTTCGGACGGGCTTGGCTCGCGTGGGGATTTGAAAGCCGGAGCGATGTTTGGCGAGCTTTCTGGCGAGACAAACCGCGAGGCGGGGTCGCGATCTCCGAGGCGGAAGCCGAAGAGAGTTGTGACTAAATCCCCCCTTCTCCGAACGTAACAAAAAAACACGCCCTACCATGGGCGATGTTTTTTTATAAAAAATCTTATTTGATTAAATCTTTAATTATCGCATCAAATTCTTTCACTTCAGAAGCTAAATCATTTTTGGCCTCATAGCCATTACCAATTCTGAAATATTTACACCCAAAGACAAAAGCGGGTATCAAGCCCTTAGGATCAAATTCCTGATACACCGCCTGCGCGGATGCTGGCATCTGTTTTTCCACTGACGAAGTCAAAGTATTATCCGTATTATCATCTTCATCCGTCTCCCAATGATAAGCGACTATTTTTCCATCTTTAACATATTTAGCCATGGCCTGATCAAATGTGGCTTTTATCCAATTGCAATGAGCGCACCAAGTCGTGGAAAAAAGATAAATTATCGGCTTCCCGTCTTCCTGACAAATTTTTGCATCCTTTTTCATGGAAAAAGTTGAAATGCCGGATGCGGTTACCTTGGCCGTAGTCGGTTCTTGAACCGTTAATTGCTGTGAATTATCAGTAGTATCATTTGTTTTGCCTTTAATTAAAAATGCTACCGCAAAAATAATTATGCCAATAATAGCAACTATAATAATCCCTCCCAAAATTCCCAACAAAAATTGCCGATCCTTAAAAATCTTAAGAATACTTTTTTTAATTTCACCTTCCATGGTTTTGCTTTTATTAATTTATAACGATGGCTTCTGTTTGTGCCAATTCGTAGCCAATTGATATTGATGGCCTACCCGAAGTATTGTTTTTTCATCAAATCTCTTTCCCAATAGCTGAATGCCAACCGGCAAATTATTGGCGAGACCGGCAGGAACCACCAAACCGCAGATGCCGGCAAGCGAAGCAGGAATTGTAAAAACGTCTTCCAAATACATTTTCAGTGGATCGCCTATTTTTTCTCCCAATTTATATGCTGGCGTCGGAGCTACCGGAGTCAAAATCACATCAACATCTTTGAAAGCTTCATCAAAATCTTGTCTTACCAAAGTTCTTATTTGCATTGCTTTTTTATAATAAGCATCATAATATCCGGCAGATAAGGCATAGGTTCCAATCATAATTCTTCGCTTGACTTCAGCGCCAAATCCATTGGCACGACTATCCAAATATATGTCAATTAAATCTTTACCTTTGTCTCTTTGTGAAAATCCGTATTTAATACCGTCAAACCTGGCCATATTGGAACTGACTTCGCATGGACAAATTATGTAGTAAGCAGCAACGGCCAAATCCGTATGCGGTAAATTAATATCCACTATTTCCGCTCCCATTTCTTCTAATTTTTTGGCTGCGGCCAAAGTCATATCTCTAACCGAGTCATCCATGCCATCCACAAAATATTCTTTGGGCAAGCCAACTTTCAAACCCCTGATCTCCTTCTTTATTTCTTCGCTATAATTATCTACTAATACATCCGGAGTGGTTGAATCTTTCTCGTCTCTTCCGGCCATATATTTCAAAATCATGGCGATATCTTCCGCAGATTTACCAAATGGACCTATAGTATCCAGTGATGAGGTCATGGCCATAACGCCATATCTGGAAACACGGCCATAAGAAACTTTAAGTCCCGAAACTCCGCAGAAAGAAGCTGGTTCTCTGATTGATCCTCCCGTATCCGTGCCCAAAGCATAAATTCCCATATCAGCAGATAGCGCTGCAGCCGAACCACCAGAACTTCCTCCAGGAACTCTGTCCAAATCCCAAGGATTGTGCGTAGGAAAAAATCCTGAATTTTCCGTAGAGCCACCCATGGCAAACTCGTCCAGATTGGTCTTGCCGAGGATAACAGCATCTTCTTTTTTTAATTTAGCCACCACAGAGGCATCAAAGGGAGGAACATAGTTTTCTAAAATTTTTGAAGCAGAAGTAGTTTTGAGTCCAGCAGTACAAAAAATATCTTTCACGGCCACGGGAATTCCCGCCAAAGGAGAAATGCTCTCATCATTCTTTATTTTTTTATCCACTTCCTTGGCTTTGGCCAGAGCTTCACTTTCATTGAGCGTCAAAAAAGAATTAATTTTATCATCAAATTTCTTAATTTGATCAAAACAAGATTTAGTCAATTCCTCGCTGGAAAATTCTTTTTTCCTAAGTCCCTCAAAAGACTCTGTCAAAGTTAATTTATTTAATTCCATATTTATTTATTTTCAAAAATTTTTGGTATTTTCACGTAGCCATCGCCACTGTCTGGAGAGCAGGCAACCAATTCATCGGCGATGCCGGATTCCACAACCTCATCCTCACGCATTATATTGGTAAGACCTGTGACCTGGGAAGTCGGCTCAATATTATCCGTATCAACTGTCTGTAATTTTTCCATATACCCCAAAATATTGGATAGCTGTTCGCTATACTTTTCCTTTTCTGCGTCTGTCAGACGCAACCTGGCCAATTCGGCGATATGTTCTACTTCTTGAATTGATAATTTCATATGTTTTTATAAATATTAACAAAATTGTATCATTTTATGCCGGAATAATCAAGCCGAATTATTCTTACTTAAAAAAATAAAATATCCAAATTCAGATATTTTTAACACTTCTTACTACCACAATAAGCATTATTTAACCGACTAAATCCAGAAATTCCTTCTCATTTATAATTTTAACCCCTAATTTTTTAGCCTTATCATATTTAGATCCAGGATCATCACCAGCCACCACATAATCTGTTTTCTGGCTCACAGACGAAGAAACACTACCCCCCAAAGACCTGATTTTCTCTTTGGCTTCATCTCTGGTAAATTTCTCTAATTCTCCAGTCAGGACAAATGTCTTACCCTGAAGTTTGATATTTTGAGATAAATTTTCCGGCAAAATTATTTCTACCCCATTTTTATCCAGCTTCTCAAGCAACCTGACATTCTTTTTATCTTCAAACCACTCCTTGATACTCAAAGCCACCTTAGCCCCAACCTCCTTTATATTTTGCAATTCCTCTAAGTTAAACCCTTTCATAATTTCCAATAATCGGGATGGTCTGATATTTTTAATTCTTAATTCATAATTTTTAACTTCTTGCGCCAGCAAGATAGCTGTTTCTTCACCAACATGCCTGATGCCCAAGCCGTAGATAAATCGCGCCAAAGATATTTTCTTTTTTTCCTTGATGGAAGCAATTAAATTCTGCGCTGATTTCTCGGCAAATCTCTCTAGCGGTTTCAAATCCTCTTCTTTCAAAAGAAAAATATCCGAGGCATCTCGTATCAATCCTTCAGCCTGCAAATGATCAAGTATTTTGGGACCGAGTCCCGTGATATCAAAAGCCGTTTTGGACACAAAATGATACAAGCCTTCCCGTTGCTGAGCAAAACAACTTGAGTTAGAACAATAATAAGCGACTTCACCTTCCTTCTGTCTCACGGGCGATCCACACACCGGACAGGCGCTGGGCATTTTAAATTTTTTCTCTTTGCCAGTTCTCATCTTGGTCAGAACGGCCACTACATCAGGAATAATATCTCCTGCTTTTTGCAGAATAACCGTATCACCTATTCTCACATTCAGTCTTTCTATCTCATCCAAATTATGCAAAGTGGCACGCTTGACGATACTTCCCGCCAAAGAAACAGGACGTAAATATGCCACCGGCGTAAGTACTCCGGTTCTTCCGACCTGAACATTAATATCTTCCACGACCGTGGTTACTTGTTCAGCCGGAAACTTATAAGCGGCCGCCCACCTCACATGCTTGGCAGTACGACCCAATTTCTCGTGCAAAGCCAAGTCATTGACCTTTATTACAATACCATCTATTTGATACGGCAATTTATTCCTATTCTTATGCCAATACTCAAAATATTTAAGCGTCTCTTCTATGTTTTTGACTTTTTTAAAATGAGGATTGACCTTGAATCCTAATTTTTGCATCAAAGCCAAAACCTCTTCGTGCTTCTTCAAATCAAAATCATAATAATTATAAATAGTCCACATAAAAGCATCCAAATCCCTGCTGGCAGCCACCTTGGGATCCAATTGTCGCACTGTTCCGGCGGCGGCATTTCTAGGATTGGCAAAAATAGGTTCTTTTTTCTTGATTTGCTCCTCATTCATTTTCTGAAAACTGGATTCCGGCATATACACTTCTCCTCCGACTTCAATATGCTTTTTTTCACCGATGCTAAGTGGCACACTGCCAATGGTTCTCACTGTATGGGTCACTACTTCTCCGGTTACGCCATCGCCTCTGGTCACTGCCCTATTCAAAAAACCGTCTTCATAGATAAATGACATATTAAGTCCGTCTATTTTGAGTTCGCAGACGTACTCAATATCTTCATTCGTTGGCAACTCTAAAAACCTTTTGACCTTTTCATCAAATTCTTTCACTTCCTCAAAAGAAAACAGATCATCAAAAGACCATTTGGGAATTTGATGTTTGGCTTTTTGAAATTTTCCCAAAGCTTTTCCGCCGATTCTCTGACTTGGAGAATCGGTTGTAATTAAATCAGGAAAATCTTTTTCTAATTTTTCCAACTCGTCCTTGAGAGAATCCCTTACCGCGTCGGAAACAATAGGTGAATCTGCGACATAATAAGCATAGTCAATTTCCTTCAATTGCTTTTTTAATTTATCTATCCTCTCTTTGGCTTCCTGTTTATTCATAGCTCTTGGTAATATCCTCTTCCGAAAAAAGCACAAAACTCAAAATTCCGGAAACCGGATCTTTGGACGGAATTTGTGCCGTAATCTTTTGAACGGACTTATTTTTCTGACCTTCTGAAACAATAGCGATATTACTTATAGAACCGCCAATGGAATTACCGGAACAATTCTCCGTACTGTAAGCCTGGACTTTCAAATTTTCAATATAATCACCTTCCGTACCAAGCGCTTTGATTTCTACGACATAATCAGCTCGCGAAGTGCCTGGACCATCAATCAAGGCATCTTTGAATCCATAACAAAAAAATGTGCCGGTTTCAGAAGAATCTGCTCTCTCTAACGTACTTTGATCGGTATAATATACCAAAGAGTTATCCACCAGCCTAATCTGAGGCGCTAATTGAGTAAAGGTTACTTGCATATTGGAATTACTACTCTGCTCGCCTTTTTTCCAGGTAACAGCAATCGCGTTAGCATTATTCACTTGACTAGCTCTGCCTAGAAAAAACAATTTTACGCTCTGGCCATTATATAACCTCTGACGCACCACCACATCCTCCGTATCCCTAGAATTAGCTACGCTCCAAGTTACTTTGCTTGAAGTTAAATCATATGATTTCGGCGTAAGATCAGCCGTAGAAGTAACATTTTGCTTTCTAAATTGGTACAAACTCCTTTCAATTCCCGCATCAGCACCGTAGTAAGCTCCTATGGAATCATCTATGGATTTGGCTTGCCTGATATCCGAAATAATAAACACGGCAAAACTTATGGCGGTTGCCAAAAGAACGGACATTATAATCAATGTCAAAACTAGAATTACTCCCTGATTGTTTTTTCTTATATTTATCATATTATCTCTTGTATTCCCTGCTTGATATGGTGGTCTGTAAAATTAATCTTTTTTTGTATTTGGGGGCAGTATTTTTATTGACGATTTCCAGCAGAAGCGTAATTCTAGGTTGGATATCAGGCGTAGCACTAGCTACATTTATATTGAATGGATCTTGCACTGGATAGACAAAAAAGTCTACATTGGCCACTTTGACGTCCAACGAATTAAGTTCCGCGCCTTGGCCGTTCTTTTCATAAATCAACGACCCAGTAGAAGAATCAAAATATATCCTGACTTTATTTCCTGCTTCATCCGGCCAAAAAGATATGGATGAAGTGGGATTATTGGCAGGATAAGGCAATACCACATCCTTGGATCGCAGTTCTTTGGCAATCTTTTCTGTTATATATCTGCCGTCATTTTGTAATTTCTGATAATTGGAAATTTGCACCTGCAAATTACTGGCATTGATAAAAATTCCACATATTGTGACCGACAAAATAGAAAAAATAGCCGTCGCCATAAGTATTTCTACTAAAGTAAACCCTTTTGTATTATTATTATTTTTCATCGCCAATTGAATAATTGATTTTCCAATATCACTTTTCTTGATTGATTGTTATTGGACTGCCACCTTACTTCTGAAGCCACATCAACTCCTATCTTAATCTGTCCAGAACTGCAAGGCGTGTCTAGACTTTTGAAATCAACTGTACTATTATCGCAGGTGAAATTATTCGCGCTCGCACAACAAATATCTTTGACTGTTATAAATCTACTAAACATGGCCGGACTTCCCGCAGGATCGTGATCATAAAATCTATCTTTATTTATATACAATTTGGTTGCCGGGGCGCTGGGATCGGTAATGGAAATTAACGTCGTAGAACCCACATAAGAAGATGAAGTGGAAAATAATTGACCCAAAACATAATACCCGGGAGTAGCAAAACCATTATCCCAAGTCCAGAGCGATCCGGAAATGGTAGTGGCGTTGTTTTCTACTGCCAACCAATTTGAGTCTCTGATATTTTTAACCACCTCCAACCCTTCTCTAGCTAGATTGGAAGCCACCATCCTGGTTTCTGCTTCCTGCTCACCGGCAAAATTAGCAAAAAATAAAGACCAGACGCTAAACAGTCCTACTGTGATAACTCCTATAGCCACGATAAGCTCCATTAATCCTTGACCTTTCTGCAACTTTATTTTCTGTACAAATATTTTGTTCATGGTTAATTGCATTTACTAATATCTAAAATATCTATTCTGCCTGAAATAGAATTATAAGATACACATCTGGATAAAGTATTATTCTGAGTATGTCTGACTTTTATATTGACTGAAGTCGTAGCAACTCCGTTTACTGAAATTGACGAATCCGCGCTTGGCGGTATAAAATTTATAACCAAAGAATTTAAGCCATAAATTTCGGATTTATCTAGTCTAGTTTTACTCATCATAAAACTAGGCGATGAGCTAGCTATCAAGGAAAAACTCTTACAAGTAGCGGGAAAACCAGAACAAGTAGGCATAAACCTATAAGCATCGGGAATAAAACTCTTTCCAGAGCCATTTGTGACTTGTTGCCCGCTAAGCGCCATGGTCTGCGCCTGCCGTAAAGCGTCGGTGATTTTCTGGCAATCATTTTTGAGCTCCTTGGTTTTGGCATCTCCCCTGAAATTCAAGATCATAATAGAAGACAAGATAGAAAAAATAGCTATCGCAATCAAAATTTCAATTAGAGTAAAGCCTGCGCTGTTTTTTCTCATCATAATAAAATATTTAAATACCAATCTAGTATCTGTGATCCCCACAGCAAAACAATTATTGTACCGAGAGAAAGAAATGTTCCAAAAGCAATTTGAGAATCCATTTTTTTTCTTTTTACAGCAATTAAACCAAGGGAAAAAACCGCTCCGATGACATAGGCCAGAAGCAAAGCCACCAAAGTTCCCGACCATCCCAGCATCAATCCCATCAGAGCGCCTAAACGCAAATCCCCTCCGCCAATCCACCTACCGCCGGAAACAACGAATTGCAAGAAGAAAAAGCCAAAGGCCACTAGCGCTCCCAATAACAAGCTCCATATACTAACTCCCAAAACCAAGTTTATAATTAAGGCCAGAACCATTGCAGGAATGGTCACCCTATCAAGTATCAGTTGATTTTTGAAATCATAAACAAAAATAACTATCAAAAACGAGGCAAAAACCCAATCTCGTAAAATGATTAAAATAACTTTCCATTCCGGAATTACGCCAAAGTGAATCCAAGCATTCCAAAAAATAATGACAAAGATAAGAGCCGTCGCCACTTCAACCAGCAAATACTGAACGGATATCTTATTTTGACAATGTTTGCACTTGCCTTTTTGAATCAGATAACTTAGCACAGGAATCAATTCGCCAGCGGATAATTTGGCCTGGCAATTCGGGCAATGCGATCTGCCCCAAACAATGCTATCTTTTGTGCCCAGACGGCAAATTACGACATTTAAAAAACTGCCAACCAATAATCCCCCAACAAATATCCAGACATAAATCATAATCAGAAAATTATTATTTGACTACTCCATTTTTGCCAAGGAGATGATTTCCCGGCTTAAGCCCACCCATAGAGGTTTCCAAGCCAAAGCTAATTTGATAATCAGTATCCGACAAGCTATTTATGATATAAAAAAATCCTTTTGATCCCAAAGGATCATTGATATTCCCCAGATAAGATATTTTACTTTGATTTCCGACACAGTAATTCACCAAGGTTCCATTTTGGCAATTTGGTATGATATAAGTATTGTATTTGAGCAAATAACGGGACATCTCTCCCTGGATTACTTTCAAATCTCCCAATCTGGCATAATCCCTCGTCTTGGCGGAATTATAGAAATACCACCAACCGATCAAAATGCAGGCAATAACAAATAAGATAAAATAAACGATTATTTTGAATTTTGTCCTTTGAGTCATTTATTTTGAATATTTTAATTTCAATTTATAAGCTATTGGCATTGGGTAGCAGTGGTAGATACTATCGTCGTGGTAACCACACCCGCAAAACCGGTTGAATCCGCACAAAAATCGGAATTCAACTGAGAACATAAACCAGCCCACAACACATAAGTATTGGCATCAACAATCTTTAAATTATAACCATTGCCATAGTCACTACTACACTGAGGAACTGAAAAATTAATCGGAACCGTACAACCAATATAACTTCCATTATAGCTATCAGAACACATAGCCAAGGATGTCCTAATATTGGCAATATCGCTTTTCATTTGGGCATCATAAGCCTTTTGTCTGGCGCCGTTTAGAGAAACCATGCCCAGAGTAGATAATATGCCAATAATGGCAATAACCGTGAGGAGCTCAATCAAAGTAAAGCCTCTCTCGTCTAGTCTTGCTTTTGAGATAGTTTTCATATTTTCTGATTAATAATATTGCTATTATTATAACATAAAATTAACCATAAAAAAATCCCCGATTAAGGGGACTTTTTTCTGCTAGAACTGTAATTATTTACAAGAGGCGGTTGAGGAAGTAAAAGCAGTTGATGTTCCGCGATAACCCGTGCTATCAACACACCAATTTCCTGCGCCGGTTACACATAGGGGATGTACAATAACATACGATACTCCATTAGTGCCAAAATTGATATTGGTAGCATAACTATCTGGAGCGCAAGGCGCATTACCCAAAACAGGAGTCGTGGACGCAACCCAAGAAACAGTAGCGGCCGTACCATAGTTGGAATTATCAGCAAAATATGTTTCAGCGGCAGTGGCCATCTGATTCATATCTGATTTAATCTTGGCATCATTGGCTTTCTGTCTGGCACCGCTAAGTGATACAACAGCCAAAGCGGATAAAATACCGATAATGGCGATAACCACTAAAAGTTCAATTAAAGTAAAACCTTTTTTATTCATAGTTTTTAAATTATTCTTTTAATCATTTTGTCCACTCGAGTGGATGAAACAATTTGATTTTTTGATTTTTGATTAACGGGTTTATATTCGACCTTTAATATTTATCCACATTAATTTAATTACATTATATCACAAAACAGCCGGATTTTATATAATTTACATGCTGGATGACAACTGCCACATTGGCAAAATGATAGCGGCTACAAACAACCCTACTGCCAAGCCCAAGAAAACCATAATCAGAGGCTCAATCAAGGAAGCAAGATTCTTCACATTATTATTTATTTCTCTGGAATAAAACTCAGAAACTTTATCCAAAATTTCTTCTAATTTACCTATTTCTTCTCCTACGCCGATCATTTGGTACACCATGACGGGAATATCCTTACTGGCCGAAAAGGCTTCGGCAATAGAATTTCCTTCGCTTACCTCCTTGATAGTAGCAGACAAAATATCAAAATATACCTTATTTCCCACCACATCTCTGACCACTTCCAAACCGCGAGAAATAGGCACACCGCCTTTGAGTAGCGTACCCAAACTACGACAAATTCTCACTACATATATATATTTAAATATATTCCCGAATATCGGCAATCTTATCTTCACCAGATCCAATAATCTTTTGCCATTTTCTGTCCGTAAAAAAACCGAAATCCCAAAAGCCAAAATTATTACGACTATTATAACCAACCACCAAAAATTAGCCAGAAAAGAAGAAACTCCGATCAAAACCTGGGTGATAAAAGGCATTTCCGCCCCGGACTCAACAATCATAGCGGTCATCTTGGGCACCACGAAAGTCATAACCACAAAACCGACAATTACCAAAGCAGACAAGATAAAAGCCGGATATATCATGGCTCCCTTCAAATTAGACTCCAAATCATAATCCTTTTCTTTCTGATCCGCCAAATAATCCATAACCTGGCTGAGACGTCCGGAAGTCTCTCCGGATTTGATAATATTGACATAAAATGGCGTAAACACTTCAGGAAAAACGCTCATACCGGAAGACAAACTATTTCCCCCTTCAACTTCATCCGCCAGACCGGCAATAACCATTTTCAAATTTTTGTTGTGCGTCTGTCTTATCAGTATGCGCAAAGCCTTGACCACGGGCATATTAGCATCAATCATCACCGCCAATTGCCTGAAAAAAACTACCAAATCTTTGGTGCCGACCCTTTTGAAAATAGATAAAAGGTCAGGATGCCAAGCATCTGATTTTCTTTTTTCTATGGCTACAATAGTGAAATTCTTTTCCGTCAAAAGATTGGCGACCATTTCCTCGGAATTGGCGTCTACCATGCCCTGAATCAAACTGCCATTTTTGTCTCTGGCTTTATAAGTGAAAACAGACATAAAGATTATTTGGCATACAGCTCCGATTCGGACTGTATAAATAAATTATTTAAGAATTAAGCGTGCCTTCTAGCGATTTTCTATCCGGTGATTCCGCTAAGGCATCTTGCATATTGATCTTGCGGGCTTGGACTAACTCAGCCAAAGCTTGATTGAAAGAGATCATACCCTCTTTCTTGGACACTTGAATAATATTATCCAATTGTGAAATATTTCCATTAGCGATAATTGATTTAATGGCTTCATTGACGACCATAATTTCCTGCACTGCGATAACTCCCCCTCCCGATTTGGGTAAAATTCTTTGGCAGACCACCGCCCTTAGAGAATTAGACAATAAATCCCTGATTCTCTCCTGATCCAAAGACGTAAAATTATCCAGGATTGAGGAAATTGCCTTGCTAGCCGAATCAGCATTAACCGCAGAAATAACCAGTGAACTGCCGTTGGCTATTTCCAAAACCAGTGGCACGATTTTGGGATCTCCCATTTCTTGGAGAAAAAGCACATCGCCATCTTCTTCTTGAAAATATTTCAATGCCTCTTCAAACGATTTTGTATCTTTTCCGACTTCACGTTGTTCAATAATGCTTTTACTATTTGTAAAAATATATTCAATGGGATTTTCAATGGTTATAACATACTCTTTGCGACTCTGATTTATTTCTTCAATCATGGCTGCCGCAGTTGTAGATCTGCCGGAACCGAATGGTCCCGCGACCAGAATCAATCCTTTTTTGAAAGCCGTTAAGCTTTTCAGAACCGGAACAAGCCCCAAAGAATCAATGGTAGGAACTCGTGAAGGAATATGACGGAAAGTCGCTGACAGATATCCCTTTTGATAAAAAATATTTATTTTGAATCTTAATTCTTTGTCAAAATCATAAGTAAAAATAATTTCCCGATTGCTTTCCAGGGTGGCTTTTGCTTTGGCGTCAAGCCAGGAGCCGATAAGAGCCTCCATAAATTCAGAAACGATCACTTCCCTATCTTCCAAAAAAACCAAATTTTGATTTACTCGCAAAACCGGTTTATTGCCAACAGAAAAATGCAGATCGGAAGCTCCCATTTTTATGCCCTCAATAAGGATATCTTTTATTAACAAAGATTGATTGGACTGCATATTGGATATTAACTTTTGGAAGACATCAATCTCTTGATTTTTTCCACCACC
>JBAZBX010000015.1:0-25223 GCA_041671305.1 Patescibacteria group bacterium | reverse complement strand
CTTTTTTTTAAGCTTATTGATTTCCTTCTCCATTTTTTCTATATGAGCTTCAATTTTCTCTGTCCGCTTAGCCAGCTTAGCTTCCAGCTGATTTGAGTGATTTGCAAATGTTTCAGCAACAAACATTATTTCCGTGACATCTTCTATGGCCAAAAGGATAATGGGGGGGAATAATTCTGAAGCAGTCCCTTCTTTGAAATGAATCTGACGAGCATTTAAAATCATCACTTTGTTTCCTATAAAGGGAAACTTATGAGTAACTTCAAATCCTTTAAAAAATGTATTTTGAGGAAGAATGTCTTCAAGAAGCTTTCTTAGGGCTGGAATATTCCATTGACCATTGCCCAGTTCATAAATTACTTTCTTTTCCGTATCTTTTGGCTCCACCTGAAAAGTTCTATAAAATGGCTCATTGGCCACCATTACTCGTAAATCTTTATCAAGGATTAAAACCGGCTCACGCACAACATCTACCACCGTTTTTATATAAGTCCAGCTTTCTTGCCACAAATGATCAAAAAAATCTGCTCCGACCGCTTGTTTCATATTTTTTGGGTTATTTGTTTCCATATACATATAGCCGTTGGAAGTCTGAAATTATTACAAATTAGGATATATACACATAACATGCTAAACTGCCTTATCTAGTACATTATTGTAATTCTAATGCAATAAGCTATATTCACCATAAATCACTCATATATAGACTATTAACATCTATTTAATATTTTTGTAATAATCTTGTAATATAATAAGATTATTAACTATATATGAATTCAAAACAGGAAAAACAAAAACAAGCCCAAATGACTATGGCATATCATGACCATGAGAAAGGACTTAATGCGCGCGCATTTTTCAAACTACACGACCATGCCATGGGCGAAGATTTGGTTCAAAATACTTTTATAAAAACATGGAAATATCTGATCGCCAAAGGAGAGGTTAACATGATGAAAGCTTTTCTTTATCACATTCTTAATAATCTTATTGTGGATGAATATAGAAAACACCAGACAATCCCGCTTGACGCTCTCATTGAAAAAGGTTTCCAACCGAGTACGGACGATTTGGGGCGTCTATTTAATGTCTTAGATGGAAAATCCGCACTTCTTTTGATTTCCCGCCTTCCTGAAAAATTTCAAAAAATAATAACCATGCGATATGTACGAGATATGTCACTCCAAGAAATATCTCGCATAACGGGACAATCAAAAGGCGCTGTTGCCGTTCAAGCGCATCGAGGGTTAAAAAAACTCAAAATACTTTACAACGCCAACAAAACTCTCCATGCTCCCTAAAATAAGCCCAAATATCCTCCTACACAAAAAGACTGCCGATCTCTCGGCAGTCTTTTTTAACTTATTTGTTGCAACCGCATTCGCATTCAGGACCACAGGTGCATTTTTTCTGAGTTCCGCAGCCGCAGGTGCATCCGCATCCGCAGTCGCAAACTTCTTGATTGGTATTTTTCATATTTAATTTAAATTATTATTAATTAAACGGCTTAATAGTTTTTTTCGCGACGTAAAACTACTAAGAATCGACTTTTATTTTAATTTATGGTGGCCTTGTACGTCTTAAATATCTCCAAGGAAGCCAACTTTTCCGGCGTCACTTTTTCTGGATCATATTCTATATCAAAAACATCAGGCAATGAAAACTTAACTGACGAAACATCGCAATTTTTCTTTATCTCATCAATTATCAGAGGAGCGTGTCCCGAACAAAGTATTTGGACGTGGAGCGTCAGTTCAGATAAATTATCCTTTTGACTTGGAATACCTGCCCTCTCTCCCGATATATTCTGAAAATTAACATTGGCGATAGCGGGGAAGACCACAAAAAACATCATTAGATTAACCAAAACTGTTCCCGAATAGACGACTAATAGATATTTCCATCTATCCTTAATGCCCGAAACACAAAGGCATTTATTTCTTTGCAGATAAATTGCCGAGGATACTGTTGCCAAAATCAAGGAAATAATTGTCAAAAATAAGAAAAAATTAGGAATAAGCAAAAATTTCTTCAAAAATGCGCTGGCGGTTACTGCGCCGATTATAGAGAATACAACAAAAGCAATACAAAAGGAATGAGGAATGATACCAAGAATAATGCCAGACAAAATTCCGGTGCTTTTCTTGTCCTTGCTAACCGCGCAACAATTATTTTGGGTTTGCTCCATTTTATTTATTATATAAATTTGTTACTTTTAGAATTTCCCCTATCATTTGTTGTTTCTTCTTTTCATTTTTGGAAGCCATTGCCGATCTGAAACAGGTATTGAGATGGTTCTCCATCAACATTTCGTGAGCCGACCGCAACAGCCCAATAACGGCCAGATTCTGTTGCATTACATCAATACAATAACAGTCTTTCTCCACCATGGCACTGATTTTTGCAAGCAAACTGGAGGCTTTCTTGAAACCGATGCGAATTTTTTTCTTCTTTTCCTCTGCAATCATAATGGCTTAATTATTTTTCAGATCATATACCTGGGGGGTAGGTATATTGTTATAATATCACACTACAGAAGTTTGTCAAGTGATTTAAATATTATATCTTATATTTCCTAGAATTAAATCCATATTTTATTCACCTTTTGTCCAAAAAGTCGCTATTTAAGATATTTTTTGATATAATAAAAATATTATTTCTGAAGAAGATTTATAATTTTATGGCCAAAAAAATAGAAAAAAGGCATCTCTTACTGGCGCTACTAATAATACTTTTTATCCTAGTCAGCTGGCTGATATTTGAATTAAGAATTAATGATCCCAAAGGGGAAGAAAATGCGATCAAAAAAATTTATTACCAAGCCGTATGCGCCGTACCAATTAAGCCGGCAGTGAAGCTGGCGGTTTCCTATCATCACCAGGAGCATACCTTGTCTTGCGAAGTGGCTTCTCTACTAATGGCACTAAACTACAAAGGAGTACAAATTACTGAAAGCGAACTTATTCGGCAGTTGCCTGTTTCCGATTCTGGAGCGCGGAGCAAAAACAACACTTGGGGCGATCCCAATTTGGGCTTTGTCGGAAATATCAATGGCACCATGCCCAACACCGGCTATGGAGTCTACGAACAGCCAATTTATGATCTAGCCATCAAATATCGCCCTGCCAAGATTATTACCAATGTGACGCTAAGCGACTTGATAACCGAACTGACCAACAATAATCCCATAGTAGTTTGGGGTGTGGTTGGCGCCGGCAAAGATATTTCCTGGAAGACTCCTGAAGGCAAAATTATCAAGGCCAAACTTGATGAACATGCCAGAACTTTGATCGGCTTCACCGGACAATCCAATAATCCTCAATTAATGATTCTGCTGGATCCAATTTACGGGGAGATAAGATTGAGCGTTACGGACTTTTTGAAAAACTGGGGAATGCTGGACAAAAGAGCTGTAGTTATCTACTAACTCTTCATCTTTTCAAGCTAGCAAAACTGCCCAAACAAAAAACTATCCAGTCTCCGATGAGAGGCTGGATAGTTTTGTTATAAGTAAATTTAATTTATGCCGTAGCACCCATGATAGCATCAATTACGAACTGAGTTATGCCATAAGAAATAAGCATGATAATAAGACCAATTACGGATTGAACCAACATAGCCTTGGCCTTATCAACTTTTCCAGGATCACCATTGGAAGTCATCCACTTGAAACCGGCATAAATGGTCAAGACTACAAACACCACGCCCAAAAAACCCAAAACAGCAGTAATCAAATTTCCTACCAATACTGGCAGGTTATTGGCACTTCCACCACCAAGATCATCCTCAAGGCCAGTCTTCGTTAGATTCTCATCGATGTCCGTTCTCAAGTTGCCAGTAGCACCAACCACCATGGGCAGAGCCAAAACGCAAAAAAGAATTACAGCCATGATGATGGACTTATAATTCTTGGTTAAGAATTTTTGCATAACTTTTTTCATTTTTATATTATTTAAATAATTTTTAAATTTATCTCTTTCTAATTATACCCGCTGGGATCCACAATCAACCCGGACGAATTAGTAGTTTGTCCTGTACCGGCTGATGGCAAAAATCCGTTGAAAATAATAAACTGCACAATTGCATAAGATGCAAAAATAACCACCAAGCCAACCACCGCCCAAATCATGATATTCTTGGCTTTGGTAATTTTGGTGGGATCACCTTGAGACATGAGCCAAGTGAATCCCGCGTAAATAACCAAAATCAAAGCTACCACGCCGATAAATCCCAAGATGCCAATAATTATACCGCCCACAAAAGTGCTGATATTCGGCTGTAATCCCAAACTGCTACCCAAACTATCCAGACCTGTTCTGTATGTCGCTCCATAAGCATTGCTGACAAAAGTCGTGACTCCCAAAACAAAAAAGGTAAGAATGACTATCAAGCGCGACTTGGTTGTATAAAATAATTTTAGCATTTGGATAAATATTCAAATGGAAGGGAAGAGTAAAACTCTTCCCGCCATTTAAATTGTTAGTAGGTTGCACCGGTTCCAGCAGCATTTTGAATTGCGCTGAGAACAAAACTGGCGATAGCATAAGCTGCTACCACGATGATTATACCAATAATACCTGATATAATTAATTTCTTGGCTCCATCAACTTTACCTTCATCTCCGGCAGCTGTCATCCACTTAAATCCTCCATACAATACTATAAGAATAGCTACTACGCCCAAAAGACTAAGTATGGCTTTTACCAAAGTACCAATCATGGTTGATAAATCTGCATCTCCAAGACCGGAAGCGGTTTGAAAAGAATTTAAATTTTCATCAGCTGTATTTAAATCAGTTGAAGCTCCAGCTACGAATGGTAAACCAATCATGGTCACAGCAATAGCTAGCGTCAATAATCCTGCGATAAACTTTTTTTGTGTTAATTTCATTTCGTCACCCCCTTTCTATTTGAGTTATTAATTTTAATTATACTTTATTTTTGTGTGATTATCAAATAATTTATCCCCTTACTGAATGCCCAAAACACTGTAAATGGCAGAGACAATGGCATAGGAACCAAAGATAACAGCCAAGCCAAATACTGCCCAAATCATGATGTTTTTCCCTTTGGTAATTTTGTTGGTGTCACCCATGGAAACCAGCCAAAACATCCCGCCATAGACAAAAGCAATCAGTGCCAAGACACCGCTGAATCCCAAAATGCTCAGAATAAATTTTTTAATCAGATCATCAACAGTGACGCCATTACCCAAAGGATTTTGGATGGCTACGGCTGCGCCATTGTTTGTTGAGCCTCCGGTAGTTTGAGTAGTTTGAGTAGTTTTATTTTGGCAAGAGCCATTAATACATACTTCGTCTGAGCTACAAAAACCCAAACATGGATCAATCACGGCATCGGCGCAACTCTTCTCACATGCCAAACATGCAGAATCCTCGGTGTGTCCATCTGCGCAAGCAGTTGCCCTGCAAGCACAATCGGCCGCTAAAACACTATTTGCAATCATAAACATTCCCAATCCCAATACCAGTAAAATTGAAAAGATAAATATTTTTTTCTTCATAAAAACAAAATTATTTTATAATAAAGATTACTGCGTAGCTTTCTCAACTGTTGTCTTAGCGGCATCAATGAGCCCTTCACCAATTCCAGGAGCTTCCACCTTGTTGGACTGTCCTTGATTCCCCGATGTCGGACATGAATTCCAACTATTGCCGAACACCTTGATCTGACTACCGCCAGTCGGATTGCCGAAGAAGGCTCCGATAAACACGCTGGTCAGAATCCAAGCCGTAAAAACTATAAACATACCGACAACTGTTGCCACCAAGACATTCTTGCCCCAAGTTATCCTATTTTCATTGCCATAAGCGGTAAGCATGACAATTCCGCCAAAAGCAAACATAAACATGGCAATAGTGCCTGCTCCATAAAATAATCCGTTCATATACCTGACAGTCACGGCTACCAAATCGCAGGGATTGCAATCACCATTTTGCGCGCAAGCCGAGTCGCTGGTGTCTACCCAGGAACTGGCTTGAACCGGAGCAACCGCCAAAACCATCGGAAGGCACAAAGCCATGACAAAAAACATCAACAGCGCTGACGAGAACAATTTTTTGGCCGTTAACTTTTCCATATTTATTTCATCGTCTGTATTATCTTATATAAAGCGTTGGACATGATAGAACTTTTTTCTTTATCCGTGGAAGCATTGATATACTGGTTGGCCATCTCCTTGAAAGCGCTCTCTGCAGCTGGAGCGTCTTTGCCTCTATACCAATTATCTGCCGTGAGCGTTTGAGTGGAAGCAGCATGGAGAAATTCATCTTCTGCTTGTGAATTAATTAACGACTTGAGTGGTGCCGGCCTCTGAGCCACCGCCAAGTATTTGGATAATTCCTGTTTCTGTGACAAGAACAACACAAAATCCCAAGCCTCATTTGGGTTTTTGGATTTTTTGGACACTGTCTCTATCCAATAATTAGCATAATTTTTGGGCGTAGCCGAATTGACTTGAGGTATAGGCGCTACACCCAAACTGAGCCGAGGCGCCTGAGCCTTTATCGTGGCCAAATTAAAATTATAACCAAATATTATTCCCACCTGACCGGCCATAAAAGCATCCAAAGAATTCGGCATATCTGATGACCAAGTGTAAACGCTCTTCAGAGGCATAGCAAAATCAGTATAAAATACCAAAGCATCATTGCCAGGAGTTTTGGAAGTGTCCCTATTGCCACCAAAAAATGTAGGACTTCCATTGATGTCAGCCATAGTAGCGCCGTTTTGCATCATCAAAACGGATAAAATATCAAAACATCTATCAATATTGTTGCCCGTACCTAGCGCTGTGCCAGCTTGAATAATTTTGCTGTCCGTACCAAAACGCGCCATCTTCTGCACCGCATCCTGAAATGCGTTCCAAGTCGTGGGTGGCTGAGCGATGCCGGAATTATTGAGAATATCTTTGTTGTAGAACATAACCAAAGTTTCCAGACTCAAAGGCAAACCGTAAATCTGATTGTTAATTATCAAATTACTTGCCACAATATCCGGATAATTATCCTTGAGCTGGCGCGTAGTCATGGTAGGCAAAGTCTTGAGTTCATATGTCACTTCTTTCTGAAGTCCGGTGCTGACATGCTGATAAGCCATGGAAATTTCTGCCGGCATAGGCTGGATTTTGGGCTCGTATTCCATCAGCCAACTTTCGGGAATGGAAAAAATATCCGGCCCTCTGTCTTCCGCCCAAGCATTGAGCAGTTCTTGCTCATATTCTTCGTATCTGAATTTACGATAATTAATTTTTATGTTGGGATGCACCGCCTGATAATCGGTGATCACCGAATCAAAAGCATCAGCGTCGTCCCACACTCGCCAATAATTAAGAGTAATTGGTTGCGTTTTTTCCTTTACCGCCTGACTTTGCAGTTTACAGCCGAAACCGGAAGTCGCAAAGAAAGAAATAATAAGGAAAATACTGAGTAAATTGAAGTACTTTCTTAATGGTCTTTTTGCCATTTTGTTTAATTTTAGATAAATTTTGAATTTTTAATAAAAGATATCCACAAAATTCAAGTTAGCTATATTATACCACATTTAATAAACATAAGAAACTATTTGACAATAAAGCCGACCGCTATTGACAAAATTACCATAATATGCTATACTTGTATGTTAATATACCCTGAAAATTGCCATATTAATTTGGCCAAAATATGTTAATTTTAAGGGTGAATTACTGACGGAACTTTGACAACCAACAACCGGCTCTTTGATGAGCCAAAACAACAGAAAGTGAGGCCAACAATGGCTGACGACCAAAACCAAGGCAATCAACAGGGCGGAGGCCAAGGTGGCCAAAAGCAGAAACAGGGACCGCCCAAGATCTTCTGCGAATTCTGCAGGACCGAAGCCCCTCAAGGGGCGGTTCACTGTGTCAATGGCAATTGTGGCAAGGCACTGAAAGTGCCGTGCCCGAACACCAACTGCGGTGTTCACGTTGTCAATCGTCCCAACGGGGCGTGCGACAAATGCGGCACACCGCTCGTGGCTAAACCGGCTACGCCGGCCAAGCCGAAACTTCCTGTGTTTGAACTCTCCGTCAACGTGAGTGGGAAAGCTGGCAAGTACACGCTGGCGATCCAAGTCCTCAAAGACGGGGAGCCAGCGAAGAATCAAGCTATTATTGTTTGGGATGGCGAAAGTCACTCCACAACAACCGACGCCCAGGGCAAGACTATCACCCTACAAACCAACGAAAATGGATTTTTGTCGTGGGACGTCAACTTCACCTGCAACGAAGTGCACGCCACCGTCACGGTGGTGGGCACGAACAAATTCTGGACTCAGAAGTTGGTCGGCGCGGGTTTCAAACCGACCGGCGGGTTCTGGACAAGTCTGCTTGCATCAATGAAATACTACCGGGGCCAATAACCCCGAGGAGGAAATGAAAATGAAGGCACTGTTTGTTATCGTGTTGTGTCTGTTGCCTGCGACCACAGCCCTCTTTGTGGGCACGTGGACGCAAGCGATCTTCTGGGCGGTCATCATGACGCCCATTGTCCTCGGCTTCGTCATCGGCCTGTTCGTTCCCTTCATCGGGCGCGAGTACGGCCACTACATTGGCGCCTTTATCGCCGATAACAACACGCGTAGCAATACGCTGGTTGCTGTGGCGGTGTTGGCAATAGTTAGTGCGTTTATTGGTGGCCTTGGTGCTCCCCTGCTTCAGGGGTCGCCTGAGATCGCCAAGATCACCACGAAAGTGGCCGAAGCCGCAAACTATGACAACCCCAGTGCCAAAAGCGCTCTACTCCAAGTTTTGGGTAATGGTGAGGTGCAGTTGGCCGGAGCGACAACGGCGAAAGAACGGCTGATTGAAAGCCCGTCCTGGAAAGGACTGATCGACTACGTTTTGCAAAAAATGGTGGAGAACATGGCGACCATTGAAGCAAAACCAAAAGTCCAAATGCCACCCACTCCGCCGAGGCAATACGCCAGTTGGTACAACTGGCTAGTGGCGATCTTCCTAATTCCCTGCGCTCTTCTCTACTGGCCCATCGCCAGAAGGGACGAGGTCGTTCACGCCTATCAGGAAGTAATTGAACGGCGTGAGCAACGCAAGAGGGAGGGAGCACAACATAAGGCATCTACTGATGCTACTACTACAGTTACGCCAATAGCACCGCCTCCTGCTCCGACCAGATCCACTTCTGGATCCTGGTGGACCAAGTGGACGTTTGCCAAGGACTTCGCCAGCGATCTGGGGGCGGAGTTCATTGTGGAAATCGTGAAACAACTGGGACGCCTGCGTAGTTTGCGGGCATAGGGAGAATTGGATATGGAAAACACAAAATCACGCACTGGCGGGGAGATGGCAAAGTCGTTCGGCTATGCCGTCTTGATGGGGATCATACTAGGCGTACTTGTGCGCCTGGTCATCCCCGGCCTCAACGGCGAATTCGTTTTCGCCATCATCGTCTTCGGGGCGACGCTTGATCTCCTGCTGGAGCATCTGGAGAAGGAGCGGGCGACCAATCGCCTGATCAAGCGTATCCTCCCATTTCTGGGTGGTGCCATGGTCTTCATGGCCATGCGCATCGTTCTGGGCTACCTCTTTGGTATGCCCATCCTCGCTCTCGCCCCCTTGGCTGGCTACGCATTGGAAACGAAGCGCAACCTGTCGCAAGATGTCGTACTTGAAGTGCTCTTCGCGATCTTGGCAATCGCCATCGTCTACAACCTGATCAAAGGTGACGATACGATGCGCAAGAAAATGCAGAAGTACTTCGTCAGCATGGCGGCCATCGGGTTCTGCTTGGTTCTGTTTCAGGCGAAATACCCTGAAGCCAACGCCGAGCTTAACCGCATTGGCGTGAACGGTCGGATCAACCTGGCCACGCAAGTTGCCAGAGTGGCCGATTGGACCACGTCCCAACCCGCTCTGGTCAAAACGACCAAAGAATCACCGGTGTTTGTCCTCAAGAACAACACGCTGAATGACTCTGGCCAGACCGTCAAGGCTGGAGCGACTGTCCTTTCCCTCGGTGGCGCCGACACCACCATTGGCGGATTGGTCTACCGGCGCATTGTCCTGCCGGACCCAAAGGGACAATTTGAGAATGGAGCCAGAGTCTGGATTGATGCCCGCGCTTTCACCAAAAGCGAGGACTCAACAGACTCGTCCTCATCCAAGGATAAGGACAAAAAAGAGGAAGGAGATAAAGAGGAGGAAAAACCTACCTCCACCTGACCCTTCACACGACCTACACGGCCGGGAAACTTACATCGCGTAAGCTTTCCCGGTCTTTTCTTTTTTTTAATTTTAAATTATGCTAAAATTAATATAATAAACTTAAGTAAAATTAACTCAAAAATATGACCCAAGACCCAGCCATCCTTTTCCTAGAAAACCTCATGACAGAAGCCGGACTGACTAATCTGCCCGAGGATTACAAGAAAGAATATTTAAACAAAATCCAAATGGAACTTAATCAACGCATCGGCATGATTATTATGGAAAACCTGGATGAAAAAGATGCCAAAGAATTTTCCAAGCTCATAGATCAAAAACCTCTTCCCGGAGCAACCCAAATGCAAAAATTCTTCGCTGACAAAATCCCCGGACTAGAACAAAAAATCAAAGACGGCATGGTCTTATTCGCCCAGCAATTTTTGAGCGCGGTTAAGAAATAATTAAAATTAAAAAAATAATTATTAATTATATGGGAAAACATAAAGAAAATGTATCTGGAGAATGGGGGCTAGGTGGAAAAAAACCGAAAGGATTAAGGGCTTCAAAAAAACCTATACAAAAAGTGCCGAGAGCCACGGAGAAAAAAGTTGCCATTGAAAAATCGCAGAATCTCAGTCTCGCCGAAACCACAACAACAGATACTCCCCTAACGGAAGAAGCTACTACCCCTGTTATTGATCTCACTCCGAAAAATACTGAACTTGATCACGGTGCTCCGACCCTTCCTGCCGAAACAGATAAAGCCCCTGCGCCAGAAAATCTAGAAAATGTTTTACTTTCTCCAGAGGCGATAGCGACTACACTTGCTGAGACAGAAGCACAAAAAAGATATGAAGCAGGGAAAAGAGAATTAAATGAACAACTAAATTCTTTTTTTGAGTCCATCGCAGAAATAGAAGGTAAAATGCTTAGCAATAAAAATGCACTTGGCAATATTGCCTGTAAGTCACTTGATGGATTGCCATCAACGACGTATACCGAATATGATAAAGAAGCACAAAGAATAAAAGAAGATGTACTAGACACAATAGATAGTCTGAATGATGATACTGTCTCAGATCTAGAACGAATTAAATCAGATATAGATACCATTAAAGATAGAATCGAAACATTAAAAATATTTGTGGATAGAACAATTAAAGAGAACGAAAAACTAACCAGCCCTGCGCCAAAAGATACTGAACCTGGTCACGATGCGTTAACTACACAAAAAACTCCGGAAAATCCTCTAACAGAGTCTAAAAAAATAAAATTAAATAAAGAACTAAATGATGTTCTTGAACTTATTACAGTACTGGAAGAGGTGATAACTAGCAATGTAGCTTATCTTCTTAAATATGTATTTACTGATGCTGAATTTACTGATGCTGAATTATTGCAGACGGCATATGGTGAATATCCTCAGGAGGTACTAAGCATAAAAGAGGATATAAAAAATATAGCAGGCATTATTAATTACGCTGATGATGCAGCTTTTGAACAAATAAAAAAGGATATAGCTGACCTCTACGAAAAAACTGTGAAATTAGAAGACAATATAATTAAAACAACAGATAATAATAATGCAAATCGAATCAGACCCACCCCAGAAAATACTGAACCTGATCCTAGCGTTTCAACTCCTCCTGTAAAAGTGACAAATCTTACCACAAACCCTGGGGAGTCTACGCCGGATACTACAGCAGATAAAGCTGGCAATAGTTCTACTCTTATTAACCAAGCAGAGCGAGATGCTTCTGCCAAGGAAGATGTTGAGGCCGAGAAAGCAGAATTAAAAAGATTAAAAACAGAACTAGATTCATTAACAGAAAATCTTGAAGCTCTCCAAAAAGTATGGAATGGGCTAAAGCAAGTCCAAACAGTAGCACGCGAGGATAAATCAAATTCTAGAGCACAAGAATTTGTAACAGAATTAGAGGAAATTAAACCGACAATACAAAATGGCTCTCCAATATTAGAAAATGTAAAAAACGCTGCAATTTATGCCCTTGAAAAAAGCGACCTAGTTGGCCTAAAAGACAGGATAAAAGAGTTATCCGATGGGGAAGTAGCTTGGTACAATAATATAGAACGAGTCAGTGCAACATTTAAAGATGTGATAGATGAATTTGAAAAATCTGCAAATACTCCAGCAGGCAATACTGGCCATGGCATGCTTACCCAGGAAGAATTAAATGCACTTCTTGAAGCCGTAGGAGAAGAAAATCATGAAGATGCTCCTGCGAAAGGCGAGGGTGAAAAAATCAGTCAAGATATGATAGATAGTTTGATAGCAGCAGCGGCGGCTGCAGCGGCAGAAGACGGCTCTGAATTTTTAGATGCTGAGGAATATGATTCAGGTATTCCGCTAGAAACGGGAGATAAAATAGGCTATGAAACGAGAGCGGTAGAATCTCAAAAATTACCACACATCACAACCAATAAATCATTCCAACATATTATCAACGAAGCCAAGCTTACCAATAGTCTGATGGAAGGCGAGGGTCTTACTTTTGAAAACGCTAATGCCAAAGCAGAAGCACAATTACAATATTTAAATAATGAGAACAAAATAGAACATGATCTAGGCGCGGAGATAGAATATCTGGTCATAGCAACCGTTTCCAATAATGAAACAGAAGACAAGCAAAAAATGATTGATAGCATCTGTAAAGCGACCGGACTTGATGTAAAAGATGTACGCAACATCATAGATTCAGTCAGTCAAGAAATAAGAAACATGGCTGTCGCCGAAGCGCACAAAGGCAAAAGTTGGAAGTCTGTGGCCACGAGTTCTGCCGTGAGAATACTGGCCTATGGCGGAGCTGGAACTGTATCCGCTTTTGCCGGATTTGGACTGACTGGAGGAGCTGCCATAGCCGGGGTAAGAGTGTTGGATAGAGCCATCACCGACCTAGCGGACAAAAGAAAAATCAATGCCAAAGAGAAAGAAGTGAGAATCGCTTTGAAAGATGATGAGGTGGGTAAAAATAATTTGCGTGAGAGTTTTATCGCAGAATTAATCAAGGCGCAAAATAAAAAATTAAATGAACTGACATTACCTCGAAATAAACAAGGAGAAAATATATTTTTAACAGGAGTTTTAAAAAATGCACTAAGGGGAGAAAATACGTCTGAACAAGAGCTAGATTCACTATGCAAGTCTCTAGATGCTTTGGAAGAAATTCATAGGCACAATAGGAAAATGATGGGAGGTGACTTAATAGATAGAACTATTAATTGTGTCGGCAATAGTAGAATAGGCAAAGCCATTGATAATACCATTCTGGCCGGAGGAAAAAGCACTGCCGAGAAAACCGTGGTTACCACCATGTTTAGCGCTATCGGTCTTCTGGGTCGACAAGCTCCCGGAGTCAGAAATGCTTTGATGGCTATAGCCGGTTGGCGCGTAGGAGATTTTGCCAGCAAGGCGTTGGTTAAAGAAAAGCAAGAACAGAATCAACATCAGCAAGAACTGGATGCAATAAATTCTTCTGAGGAGATATTTAGAATTTTGCAAGAAAAAAGAAATGATTCCGCTCATCCCAAGAAGAAACTATCCGTCCAGAAAAAAAGATTGGCCATAAAAATGGCTACTGCCGGAATATTCTTTGCCGGATCATTTATAATTCCGGAACTTCTTGGTTCTCTGTCTGCTCACGCTGAGGGCGGTACCGGCTCACACATTGATGGAAGCGATCATGTCGCAGAAACCAATACCGGAGAAGTGCACGCTGACGCCAAAACGGCTTTGGATGGGGACGGTAAGTCTCCATCAGGAGAAAATACTCCGGCATTACAAAACAAAACTCCTGACGCAGCTCAACAACCGAGTGGCGAAAATACCGAATTCCTCGCCCCAACTCCCAAGGGTACGGGTGGAGAGAAAATTGAACTTCCTCCAGAATTGCAAGGAAAATTAGATAATGGATCAGCTCCTGTGGAGCCAGAAGGCATACCCCCAGAAACTTTGGCTGAGATAAAAGCCAGCCCGGCCGTGACAGGCAAAGGCCAAGAATTAGCAGATGCGGCTCATCCCGCTAATGCAAAAGTCCCAGGAGCAGAGCATGGCACTCCGGATACCGGAAAGCAAGGCGCTGCCGAAACATCCGCTACTCCAGATAAAAATGCTCCAAGCCAAGCCGTGGCTTCAGAAGCCAAGGCTCCGGAAACGACTCCAGAACTCAAGCACCAGATAGAATTAGCTACTATCAAAAAGGGCGACGGCATAGAACGCTCTCTGATCAGACAGCTCAAAGATCCCAAACTCGCCAAACAGCTTGGATATGATCAGGCCAAAGATGGCACCATCAATCATTGGGCCGGAGTAAAAGCGCATCAAATTGCTATGGACAAGGGCTATGTCGGCGCAAATGGCCAAGAAGTCCGCGTGGGCACATCCGGCATCGGCAAATCCGCTTATGTCATAGAAACTGACGGCAAGGGAAACGTAAATGTCAGGGAATATTTTGATGGCAAGCCGGTGGAATTGCACACACCCAAATCTCCGTTTGAGACCGAGACCGAAAAATACGAATATCACTACGGCAAAGCAGAAGCGGGCCATGCCAGTGAACAGACCCCAGAACATAGTGCTGGATCTGAATCAGCTCACACGGAAACTGCTCACACTACCGAGCCGACGGCTGACCATGCCAATGCGCCAGCAGAAATTGCAGACAAAACTGCCAAGTCTCTAACTCCGCAAGAAATTACCAACTTGGAAAAATCCAGCGGTGTGCCTTTGGAACATTATACTTTGACTCCGGTAAAACAAGATTCATATTTGGAAGCTTTGAACCAGAAATTTGGCAACGGGTTTTCCTTGTTTGAAGTGGATACCAATGGCGACGGAAAGACTGATCACATCTTTACCTATTTTGAAGGCCGAATGGTAAATCGCGATGCGGTTCATGATCTGCAAAATATAGAAGAGTCTTTGCGCATCAACGAGATAAGACTGGAACACCAAATACAAAACTCTTTCACCAAATTATTCGGCGATTCCATGCCGGATAATCAGGTAATCACCCTGATACAGGCTGGCAAGGAAGCGGGCATCACTGGATTCTCTCCCTTGGAAGGCTCCATTCCCGGAAGTTCGTTTGCAGAATTTGTAAGCTACTACAAAGGCCACGGAGAATTATTTACTGGTAACGACGGTAATATCTCACTGGATCAAATGAAAATATTCAATAATTACCATGGACAAATTATTGATCAAATGAAATTAGACGGCATCCTCTCCAGAACTCACGACCTGCCCTGGGATTTAGAGCATAAAATGGCCATAGCCGAAGCCATGAACAACCCGAGCAATCCGGAAACCGTGGCTTCTCTTCTCGGCAAAGATACCATACCCAATTTTCCTTTTGTCAGCAGTCTCAAATGGGATAATTCTCATACTTTGAGTTTTGACGGCTTGGTAAACGGCAAGGAAAAATTAATCATAGATTTTGACAATCCTCAAAACGGCATTACGGTGGGAGGATTCCTGCACACAGGTTTAGGCGGCAAACATTTTGCCCTCAATGAACTGGATAAAGCTGTAGATTTTCTCAAAAACAGAGGAGGAATTATTCCAGACTTACAATAATCAACTAAATAAAATAGCAGCCCGCTGAAGGACTGCTATTTTATTTTTATTGAAAAAATATTTTCTAATTAATATCTGTAATGATCCGGCTTGTATGGCCCTTCAACTGGTACGCCAAGATACTGTGATTGCTCCGGGGTCAGCTTGGTCAAAGTCGCCCCTAATTTACCAAGATGGAGTCTGGCCACTTCTTCGTCCAGAGTCTTGGGCAAAGTATAAACTTTTCCCTTTTCGTATTTATCATTTTCCAACCAGAGAGTAAGCTGAGCCAACACTTGATTGGTAAATGAAGAACTCATCACAAAACTTGGATGACCATGAGCATTTCCCAAATTAACTAGTCGTCCGCGTGAAAGCAAGATGATGCACTTTCCATCAGGTTTACCCGAATCGCTAGAGGCGGGCCAAACAAATTTATCAACTTGAGGCTGGATATTTTCTTCTTTAATTTCCGATTGTGAAGTGAGCCAAGTTACATCAATTTCACTATCAAAATGACCAATGTTGCAAACTATGGCTCCGTCTTTCATTTTGTTCATGTGGTCGCCGGTAATTACATTACAACATCCGGTTGCAGTGACAAAGATATCACCCATCGCTGAAGCGGTTTCCATAGTCACCACTTCGTATCCTTCCATGGCAGCCTGCAAAGCGTTGATAGGATCAACTTCGGTCACCAAAACTCTAGCGCCGAATCCTCTCATACTCTGAGTGCAACCTTTTCCGACATCACCATATCCGGCAATGACTACAATTTTTCCGGCAATCATGATATCAGTCGCGCGCTTGATGCCGTCAGCCAAACTCTCCCGGCAACCATACTTATTATCAAATTTAGACTTGGTTACAGAATCATTGACGTTTATTGCTATCATTCCCAAATCACCTTTTTCCATCATCTGATATAATCTGTGCACGCCCGTAGTTGTTTCCTCAGACACGCCTTTTATTTCTGCGAGCAATTCAGGATGCTTTTCGTGAATCACAATGGTCAAGTCACCTCCATCATCCAGCAATAAATTCGGTCCTTTGCCGTCAGAAAATTTCAAAGTCTGTTCTACACACCACCAATATTCTTCTTCGCTCTCACCTTTCCAGGCAAACACGGGAATGCCCTTGGCAGCTACCGCGGAAGCGGCATGATCTTGAGTAGAGAATATATTGCAACTGCTCCATCTAATTTCTGCGCCCAGTTCAATCAAAGTTTCCATGAGCACGGCAGTCTGAATGGTCATATGCAAGCAACCAGCAATCTTCGCACCAGAGAGCGGTTTCTGTCCCTCATACTTTTTACGAAGAGACATTAGTCCCGGCATTTCTTTCTCTGCCAAAATAATTTCTTTCCTCCCCCAATCTGCCAAATTAATATCGGCTACTTTGTAATCATTTTCCATAGATAATATATATTTAAATTTGAAATTTTATTTTGTTGTCATCCCGAGCGTAGTGAAACGGAGCCGAGGGATCCCTTTTGATCAAAAGAAATTGCATTATTAATTGTAATTGAAAGCGATTCCTCCGCTTCGTCCGGATTACCGGACTTCGGTCGGAATGACAATACACTTATTTTAAATCTACCTTTTCACCAAAATTTTCTCTGTATCTTTTGATAAAATCCTCGTGACTGAATTTGAAATCCTGTGTGCCTCTGGTTTCAATCGCATAGCAGGCCATCACCGCTCCCATTTTCCCGCATTTCTCTAATTCATATCCTAGCTCAAAACCGCGAAAAAATCCAGCCCGATACGCGTCACCCGCCCCGGTCGGATCTATAGTGGAAAGTGGCTTGGCCGGAGGCACTTCTATCTTCCGACCATCGCGAGTTTCAATAAGCGATCCTCTGTCACCGAGGGTAGTTATCATTATTTCTACATGCTTCAAAATTTCACTGTTATCCCAAAGAGTTCTCTCTCTAATTAAATTCATTTCATAATCATTGCCAATCAAAAAGTAAGAACCGCTAATCATTTCTTTCATTTCTTCGCCATTGAATCCAAATATCTGCTGTCCGGGATCAAAGATAACCTTGATTCCCAAATCAGCGCATTGCTTCAAATGCTTTTGCATTATTTTCTTATCCGTCGGACTGATCAGTGCCAGCTCAATGCCACTGCCAGTAATATCATCTGCCAAATTAAGCGGCCCGCCGAAAAACGCCGTGATCTGATTATCATCCTGATCGGTGGTAATGTGAGCTGAAGCTGTCATCTGACTGTCATCAAATTTAATATGATCAGTCTTGATATTATTCTCTCTAAAGTGTGTCAGATAATCATTACCATCTTTACCGACCGCAGATACAATAATCGGATCTGATCCCAAAAGCGCCAGAGAGTAAGCGATATTTCCTGCCGTTCCTCCCCAGCTTCTATTGAGCTGATCCACCATAAAGCAGACATTGAGGATATGAATCTTGTCCGGCATAATGTGGTCTTTGAATTTGCCGTTAAAATCCATGATGTAATCATGGACGAGTGATCCGGAAACTAGAATTGACATAAGTATTTATCTAATTAATTTTTTAATTTGTGGCAAAACTTTATTGGCGTAATCTTCCCCTCCTTGGATAACCTGCTGATCAATTTTATTTATAAAAAATTTTTTAAAACTGGCGACGCCGATTAAATTTGTTTCCGGCTTGATAATTACATCCGAGGACTGCATAGAAAGTATGGACATATTGCGCCACATGATATTGAATGCCTGGCTCGCCACACCAATAATACTGTTCTTCTTCTCTCCCGACACATCACTGAACTTATAATTATCCAAATTAACCGCTATCACCACATCCGCGCCCATACGTCTGACCACATTATCTGGCACCGGATTACTCAGAGCGCCATCAACCAGATATCTACTTCCCATTTTCACGGGACGATAGAGTATGGGTATAGCCATGCTAGCCCGCACCGCAGTCGTCAAATCTCCGCTACCTATATCCACTTCCTCGCCCGTATTGATGTCTGTGGCAATAACCGTCAAAGGGATAGATAAATTAGCAAATGATCTGCCTACCAGCCACTGGCTGATCATATCATGAAGCCTCAAGCCTTTGACAAATCCTCCAGACAGCGACGGTTCCATAAAAGTAAAAAATTTGGACATTTTTGATCCCGTAGCATCCTTTTCTAATTTTTCAATATCCTTATAAACGCAATAATGCGCGCCTACCCAAGCGCCGATACTGCAACCGGCAATATAATCAATGGGAATTTCATTTTCCACCAAAACTTTCAACACGCCAATATGAGCCAAGCCTCTGATGGCTCCGCTTCCCAACGCCAATCCCACTTTTTTCTTTTTTTTGAACCAGAACATATTTTCCTCCTGACTTAATTATTTTATTTTTTGCCTTTCACCAAATCCCACAAAAATGGATTTTTATAATCACGATAAATCTTGCCGTCGCCATGACATAACTTACATGCTTCTTTTTTTAATTTAACATAATCCTTCCTCACCTGCAAATCATTTATCAATAAATCCCGCACCATGATAGCCTGCTCATGGCCTCGGCTATTGCGAAAAGTCAGATGCAAGTGGACTCTCCTGGTCTTTCCTCCATATTGATATTTTTTCGCGAAAAAAAATCTTTCCTCATCGCCACCGGTTTCACTGAATTTATAATCGTTTTTTTCCAAAATCTTTTTTGACTTGATCAGCTTGCCCTTGGGCACAGAAATAATAATGTCAATAATCCCCTTGCCACCCAAGCCCGGTACTGAAGTGCTTCCAAAATGTTCTATCAAAGCAGGGAAATCCAAAATCTTTTCTAATCTTTTTTTCTCAACAGCAAACAATTTTTTGAATTTGGGATCGTACGAACGGAATTTATATTTTTCTTTGTCAATTTTCATTAATTTAAAATATATTCCCAACCAGGTTGCCAAGCCTTCTTCTTTCTCCAATCATCAGCGAAAGCCTGCTCCCAGGTTTTATTTGCAATTATCACGTCCAAAGCCAATTGTGGAGCTTTGTGAGCTACAATGGCCACATTTTTACCGTCATAATTCTCTTTGAGAAACTCCAAAAATTCAGCGATTCTATTTTTTACATCCTCATAACTTTCACCTTGCGGAAATCTGTCACTGACGCATTGTTCCTGCATCGGTTCTACTATTTCTGATGACCTGCCATTATATTCTCCATAATTACATTCTCTCAATCTTTCATCAATCATTATTGGCACACTTCCCTCAAAAGTCAAATTAGCTGAATCAACTGCCCTTTTCAAATCAGAGCAAAAAATCACATCAAATTTCTTGTCTTTGACTAATTCTTTTAATTCTACGGATTGCCTGCGTCCCAAATCAGAAAGCTCTGCGTCGCTCCAGCCAGAGGATAATCCCGCTTCATTGTCCTTAGTAGTACCATGGACAAAATAAATAATATTAATCATATTTTTATCATCTCTATTTTAATTTTTATTTTGACCGAATAAATTTTAATTTTATATTATTATTTATTTAAGTTAGCCCAATGATAGAAAACACTTTCAGTATCTTTATTGCGAATAGAATGACTTAAATCATTACGGAATGGCTTAGAGCGTGGAAACATGTTGGCCGACCACCAATAACCATAAGAAATAACATCATCAACCGACGGATTGGCGGCTAAAGTTTCAAACATCGCCTCATAAACCAGCGCCTGCTCTTTTTGATCGGGATTTAGTCCCTCATTCATCTTGCCTGGCTCAATCCAACCCTTAGTCCGAACATCAGTGTAGCTTGGCACAGCGACAAGCAAAACTTTTTCTGCTTTAATTTTCTGCCAAAAACCCTGTGCAAAATATTTCTGCCAAGCAGTTTTGAGCGAATTGAGCTCAACCTCCGTATTAGCGAAGATTGTCCGCGCTGTCGCGTCACCATTGACTTCAAAATAAACCACCACAAAATCATAACCGCCGACATCTACCTTACTGATCATTTCTGGATAGCCAAAGAAGCCAACTCGGCCATCAAAAACCTGCTTAACTTCAGTGCGGACATCCTGCCAATAACTGGAAAGATTGCCGGGGTAGTAATAATCAATAATGACATCACCAGGATTAATGATGAAATCAGTGACACCGGCCACTTGTGCTTTCTTGGCTTGATTGACAATGGCGATTTTCAAATTCTCCAAAAACGCCTGCCATTTCTGATCATCATATGTTTTCAAGGCGTCTTTACTGGTCAAAGCCGTCCGGTTTTGCGTAAATTCTTTAAAAGCTACGCCAGCCAATTGTTCCTTAATATCACCCGCCTCATTGGCACTGCCGATAAATCCTTCAATTTCGTCGCGAGTGTCAGACAAATTAGTCAGCATTATTACCCGCTCTTGCGAGTTGGCACGAGCGGTTGCTACCACTGATTTGAGTTCCGCTTCGCTAATATTATAAGTCGCTGGAAAAGTCTTGCGATCCAACGTTCTAATTTCTGTGTCAATTCCTAAATTAATAAAATCAGTAAAGAGGTAAATCTTAGAGCCGGTCTCGCCGATCCGTTTGATAGCCGAAGAATAATTTCTGACTGTATCCTCTCCCAAGTTCAAAAACAGATGCGGATTGCCCCAAATATCCATTGTGCCGATACCAACTTGAGGTTTGAATGAAGTGGCGATCGGATATTTGATATAATCAGGCTGATAATTTTTGAAATCCAACTCACTGCCGACCACGCACCATGGTGGCATCGGCCAAGGTCCAGGTGGCGGACACAAACCGAAAGTAAACATTGCCACAATACCGGCAACAATCAAAACCACGACCAAAAAAACTGCGAGAATTATTTTTTTCATAGTATAGTCAGAATAAATTACTTGATTAAAATAATGGCGTGACCGTCAACATGGCTATCGCTGGCGACGACTTGCACTTCGCCCAAACCTCCCCACAGCCCCATGACCCGGCCGACATTGAAAGTTTCTTCATTGAAAATCCAATAACGTTTGTTGTCCCCGCCGATGGCGTAGACTTTGGGCGAATTAGAAATGCGGATAAGTGACATTTTCATATTATTATTTTGACAATTATTATATTCAGTTTTAACATCAAGGAGTAATTGTTCGTAAGTGCGCCCGGAAACGGCCAAGCCGGAACGCGGATCAGTCCTGCGACTCGGATCCAAAAAACAATGTCCGATAATCGCCGTCTGCGGATTGAGATTGAATTGATAGCAAATATAGGCGAGCGTCCAAACGTAGCGTTTGTAAGCCTCGGTGGCATTGATATTCGTTCCAAAACAATATTCCACGCCGATAGCCACGTCATTGGCATCATAACCATACATTTGATTATCGCCGGTCACATCATAGCGCACATGCCAAGCCTTTTCCGGCGAAGCGGTCAAAGCCGGAATGCACTCAATAATTTCTTTGTCATCTACAAAAATATGCGCTGAGGCGTTGGTGGCATTGGCGCTGGATTTGTAATAATTTACGTTCTGCCGCGCTGTAGAACCAGAATTGCCGGTGTCATGGGCTACGATAAATTTAACCGATGGCGAAACAGCCAAACCGCTCCTGCGTTTGGTATTGATAGGAATATAGTCAGCGACGATAGGATATTTTTTCAAAAAAGGCATAAATTAATATTGAAACATAATTATTTTATTGTTTGAATAATTCTATCAACTGTAGAATCTATGTCAAAAGCTTCTCTCTCGCTGGTGCAAGCTTTATTTTCTTCCTCATCATAATTACCACAACTAGGATAACGTAGAGTAAAACTAACATTAATAATTTTACCATTCTTTACGGTAGTATAGATGTATGAAGAATAAACACTTCCGGCTGCGCCTTCATTTTTAACATTGATACAATAGGTTCTGTCATCAACTGATCTCTGTGAGGTTATATCTGACATACTACTCACTTCCTGCGATGTGGTTTTGCAGGAATAATTTCCTGTTTCTATCTTTACAACTGGAGGCCACTGCGCAACGCTAATATATTTTGCTAACAATTCCTTGGGGTACTGATATGTTATTCCGTCATCGTTAGTGATTGTCGCCCAGAGATTATTGTTGGCATCATTGCTGTTTTCAGTAATAGTCCAAAGCGAATAATAACGGCTGTAATATCTGTGAGTAGCAACCGCACTCGCCCCTGTTTGTGATTTAAAAAAATAACCCGATCCCATTTGTTCTGTAAACTCATACCCTTTAGTTTTCATAAAATTATGTATCATCATCCCGTTCTTGCTTTCAGTCATAAACTTATTATCCGAACCAGATAATTGGACTATATCCGCACCACTAAATTTTAGTTGAATAACGCCCTTAATTTGAGGCCAAGGATTGCCTTCTTGAAAAATTACTGGCGAGTAGAAAAATAGAAAAACGCCTATGATCAAAATAACCGCTAAGATAAGCAACAGTATCTTTTTATTTTTTAATTGATGTTCAAAAATCATAGAATTAAATTTAAGGATTGATCTTTGCCCGTCTTCCATATCCGTCTATCAAATACAAAATTCCTGGAATTATAGGTACGGCTAAATTGATGCTAAGATTTGCATCTGTCAAAAGTCCGACAATAAAACCGACGGCAATCGCAATAACAATAAGCCAACCTGCAACTTTTGGATATTTCCAACCCAGAGCCAAGCCGATAAAAACTAACGGCATCATAGCTAAAGCGACATTCTCCCATATTGAATAATCAGGCTTAGCGAACGGCAACGGATTGCCATAGCCGAAATAAAATGGCAAGGCGAAAATTAAAATACACAAAGCCAATATTCTAGCAAACCATTTAATTATTTTCATATTGGTTGTGTTAAATTATTTAATAAATATCTTAATATATCTTTGGATTTAGTTAGAAAACATTTTAAACATCCAACCAAGCAAACTAAATCCTTTCTGCACGTTTTGCAATAAATTTTCAATCTGCAAATCGGCTTGCTCCAATGTTTGGATTTGTTGGGTCAAAATATGCACATCGCCTTGATTAGTAAGTTGATTTTTAATCTGATTTAACTGTTTGATCTGTTCTCGGTTTTGTTCCAGCAATTTTTGCGTATTGTTAATTTCGCCATAATTGGCTCCAATAAAAAATTTGGCAAAACCACCTCGGCTTTGGACTTTTTTCAAGCTAGCTTCAATTTTTTCCTGATTTTGATTCTGATCTTGAGCGATTGTTCTTATTTGTTGTCCCACTCCGCTGTTTCTTTCCGCCACTTGCAATATTTCCTGCACAGCGTTGGCAACTTGGCTTCTTCTCTGTGTTGCAGTCGTTGTCCCGTTTTTTTCCTGCGTTCCTTGTTGCTGGCTATTTTGAAGCTGACTAGCTTCGCCCTGATTTCTCACTTGATTTTGATCTTGAATCTGATCGCCCGCACCGGTTCCGTTTTGCAACTTTTGTTGCGTTTGTTGTTGAATTTGCGTTCCCGCACCAGTTCCAGCGTTTGTTCCCGCTTGAACCTGTTCGCCGTTTTGCGTTTGAATCTGATTTGTTTCACCTTGATTGGCGGTTTGCGTTTGTTGTTCAACCTGATTTTCTGTCCCTGCTCCGCTATTGCTGTTTTGACTCACAGCGTAAACGTTGCCGGCGAAAGCAAATGTCATCGCCAATACACCGGCCATAAAAACTTTGTTTTTCATATGGTTTATATTAAGTTAATAATTATCGGGCTTGTTAAAATATTTTACTTCTTTAGTTTAACATATTTTTTGACAAAATTTGAGGCTGTGCCGATTTCATTGGCACACCACCTTGCTTATTAACAAAAAATCATTTCGATTTGAAAGTTCTTTTTCTTTTAATTATTTTTATAAAATAAATAATACCTATAATAACTACCAGCAAACCAAGCCCTTGAGCGCCAGGACTATCATCATACCCACCATATATGAATATAAAAACCCCGAACATTATTAAAATAATGAAGCATAATATTTTGATCATATTCATATATATAATTACAAACTATCAACAATTTTAACGTTTTTACTTTGTATGACATCACCTTCCCCAAAAACAAAAGTGGCTTTCACTAATTTCCCAGACAAAACTTCTGGAACCCAAAACTCATCGTCTGGCCACATATGCTCAAAGGGTAAATTTTCAGCCTTAAACCACTGCGGTTTCATTTCCTCACTTTCTTCTGGTTCTCCACCCCAGACCTCAGAGAAATAGACATGGACTTTCTGATTCCATGTTGGATTATGTGGAAAGTAGAATGATAATTCTGCAACTTTGTTAGTTTGTTTAATTTCCACCCCAATCTCTTCTTGTGCCTCTCGCTCTGCCGCACTGTCCATGGTCTCATCTTTTTCCACTTTACCACCGACACCATTCCACCTATTCATACCGAATCCGCGTTTTTTCATGGCCAAACAAATCTCAGTTACTTTTTCCTGTGATTTTTTTATTAGAAAAACAAGAGTAGAATCTCTTAATTTTTCTTTACTTTCAAAGTTTGAATCAAATTTTTTCA
>JBAZBX010000014.1:0-25580 GCA_041671305.1 Patescibacteria group bacterium | reverse complement strand
TGTGACAGGAAGGTAAAGGAATTTTTGTTTGTTTCTGCAAGTAATGATCCAGTTCAGACTTTATTAGCTGGTGTGGCTACTTATGTTCCAAATAAGGGAGGAGTATTTTTCAGTAATTCTCTAAACGCTGTGGTTCAGTATACGAATTGGAATCATACAGACGCCACATATCCTGGTTCGCCAGTAAATTTTGATATCAATGCTCCATATCCAGGACAGTATAGTTTAGTATTGGAAACTTCAAATAGTAGAGTTAATCCGTCTGTTTTGCCGTCCAATACTCCAGCTAGTTGCAAAATTGGCAATAATCTTTACCATAATGTAGAGATTTATGTTGATGGAATTGCAGTTGCAAATAAAATAGATACGATTAAGCCTTTAGCCACTAATCCTGGTGATACACATCAAATTACTCGTACAGCTTCATTTAATCTCACTAGCGGTCCCCATCAAGTAATTTTACATTGGACGAATGATTGTAATGTTTCTGGTAGCTTTGATTCTAATTTGGCTATATATAATTTGAAGCTTTTTTCTTATGATAGTGATGCTATTGGTATTAGAATCATGACCAACAATAATCATTATTCTCCTTATTATTGGTATACCAACACCTTTAATGGCGGACAAGAAATTAAGGGCTTGAATATTGATGATTATAGCGCGGTCAGTGAAGGAAGAACGGTTTATGCCAATGCTACGGATATAAATACCACTACCCCAAGCAATATTTTTGGTGATATTTTCTTGATGTCATACAGTCAAGGGGCTGATGGAGGTACAACCAATATTTATAATCAGATGGTAAGCAATTGGCGTTTCAATGCTGGAACTTCTGGTATGGGCGGTTTGGATGATAATTTTGGTTTGTGCAGTAATTCTATTAAGTATGAATGTGCTGTTGACAGCGATTGCGGAGAGAAATATTCCAACCAGACTAACTTGACGCAGAATTTAGGTACTTGTGTCAGTCTGACTAGTAAGTCATCGGTCTGCTCTCTCGGATTCAGGCCGCCCTGTCTGAGTGATTCCGATTGTCAGAAAATGGAAGCGGGATATTGTAATTCACCTAAATCCAGTCTAGTTCGTGATACCAAAAGACTCTCAGATGTTCAAGATATTAATTTCTTGCTGAATAATTATTATAATCAGAAGAGATGTAGCAACGATCAATATAGATTGTGTATAGATAGTCAGGATTGTTATGGCGGAGGCACTTGTTCCAATTATTATCCTAGCCTTGAGGCCGGAACTTATATCGCGGGCAGGACGTTTTCCGCTTGGCCGTCATGGCAGGATAATTTGTCCAAGCTTCTGGGCTATGGTTTGCCAGTTGATCCTATCAATAATTTCTTCGGCTGTTCGTCACCATTTGATTCAACTACCTGTTGGGATTCTAGCGCCAAAATAATGTCCAATGTCATAGAAAGCAGTTCCTCGGTTTATTATTATAAGACGGTAGGAAAGGGTACGGGATATGAATTATTTGTCCACGGAGAATATGATTCCACGGGAAGCAGATGGATGCCTTCTTGGGAAAGTGTTAATTTGATGAGATATAATCCATTTGTCGGGTACAATACTGCAGGAATGTGGCGAGCCAATACCGATTGTGGTAATGGTACTTGTGATAGCGGAGAGGATTGCTCTACTTGTTGGACGGATTGTGGATGTTTGGCTACTGGTGGAGCTACGGCTTGTCTGCCAACTTCCCCTCCGGCGGGAGCTTATTCTTGCCAGAGTTCCAATGTTTGCGGTGATGGAAGAGTGGGAGGAAATGAGAAATGCGATGGCGGAACTTTATGTGATTCTACTTGCCAGTGTACTAATTATGCCGGTTCTGACGGGTCAAATGGTTGCGTGTGTGCTTATGGTTATGAACGATCAGGAGATATATGTACTTGTGACACTGATAGTGGATTTGTGTGTGACGGTAGCACAGTGACTTGTGATAGTCCAAGATATATAGTGGGAACTGGTGGTAATTGTGTCTGCAATACCGCTGGTCATTTTAGTTGTCTGAATCCTGCTGTCACTTGTGATGTCGGTTATACTTATGATTCAGCCACTAAGAAATGTGATTGCAATACGGCTGGTGGTTATGTTTGTAATGGCACTGCAGTTACTTGCCAAACTCCAACATATATAGCAGGAACTGGTGGTACCTGTGTCTGTAACACGGCAGAAAATTATGACTGTTCCAGCCAGACTACTTGCGCTACAGGTTATACGTTCAAAAATAATGCTTGCGTTTGCGATACAGAACATGGTTATGTGTGTAGTGGTACTAGTTTTTCATGTAATGATCCAAAATATGTATTATCAACTGACGGAAAATCTTGTGTCTGCAATACCGTAGGAGGTTTTGATTGTACAAATCTAGATCCCAATATATTAACTTGTGATAGTAGTCACGCTTTTGCCTTATCAGGTATTACCGGTAATTGTAACACGCCATGTACTGGAAGCAGTTGTTGCAGGCAGGCAGGGTGTGATGTTTGTATAGATTCTAATCATCAGTACAATGGTACAGACTGTGATACTTGCAAGCCGGGACAGGCAGGGACTAATTGCGCGGTTAGTTGCGCCGGGGCTACTTGGGTAAATGTCTTGGTGGGTGCCGATCCAGGAGGAGTTTGTAGCTATTCACAAACCTGTAATCCGGGTTCGAGAGGTGGTGTAACTGAAGAGGGTTGTGATTCTTTAAGGGAGGATACAATTTGTACCCCAGGTCAAAGCCAGACGACTAATTCAATAAATAGCAATAACGGAGTTTGTTGTTCCGGAGAAAATTTTTCTAATGAATCCTCTTGTATAGTTAAGGAGGGAGATTTGATTACTTTAAAAGCAATTGAAAATATGAATGAAGGCTGGGTTAGTGATGTGTCAGGGAGTGTACGTGTTGTAAAAAATCCTAATGATAGTGAAAAACTTGTTTTAAAGGTGGTACAAATTTCTGATGGTAATAATGGTAAGGAATTTAGATTGGCTAATGCTTCTAATTTATCTAGTTATTTATGCAATAAGACAAATATTTTCGGAAGTTTACAGGAGGCAAGACTAGAATCAAGAGACAGTCAGTTTACGGGTTATTATTTTGGCAATAATATAAATGGAATTACGGGATCTGTGCATAAGGGAGAGAAATATAAATTGACATTTACATGGGATCCGGCGCTAGGTTCTTATAATAGATATTGCTTGGATACTAACTTTGGTGGTAATCAGGAATTAGAGCCAGCTGGTGATTTTGGTTGTCCAACAGAATATCAAATTTGTGATCAAAATTTTAATTGTGATAACTCGGTAACTATAAATAAAACTAATTCTGTTAAGGGACGAGTGGCCGGTGCCTTTGAGGAAGTTGGTATTTCCACGGCTTCAAAAAGTAGCGGTTCAGGAAGTAACTTATTGAATACATTTTTTGTTCAATTTTTGAATGCTTTTAATATTTAATAAAAATAAAATCACATAACCATGTTTGATCAACTTACACCACAACCAACTAATCAACCAGGTCAGGGAATGCCTCAAGTACAACCGCCAATAGGAAATGTCCCACCACGGCCAATACCTCAGGCACCAAGTCCAATTCCTCCAAGACCGCAACCGGTAAATCCATATATGCCACCTACGCCAAAACCTTCTGCTCCGGCTCAATCTGTTGGAGGAGTAGAGGATATGTTTGCCGGTACGGACAATCCATATGGCATGCCTAGATCGGGACAGCCCATGGGAAATATGCCTAAATATCCCATGCGCAATCAGAATATGTATGGTGGAGGATTTAGCTTCGGTAAATTACTTCTGCCCATGTTGGTTGTAGTTGTTTTGATTCTGCTTGGCATTGCGGGCTGGTTAAGCTATAATTTTTTATATAATAATAATTCTGCGAATTTAAACAATCTTAATTCAAATCAGCCAGCCACTAATAATAATTCTGCCAATTCTGACTTTGCAGTTCCTAGTGATTTTTCAACTTCAACAACCCAGAATTCAGTCACTTCCACTCCTTTGGTAGCTCCCTCCGGAGTGCCAATACCAGTTATTGCCTCATCAACTGATTCTGCAGAGTCTTCAACTTTTGGTGAAGCAGTTGCTTCCAGCACTCAAGTTCAGGATAGCGACAGTGATGGATTGACTGATGCAGAAGAAAGAAATCTCGGTACCGATCCGCTCAATTCGGATACTGACGGTGACGGATTGATTGATTACGCCGAGGTCAATACGTATCATACCAACCCTCTAAATCCTGATACTGACGGCGACGGATTCAAGGATGGGCAGGAGGTCATTAATGGCTTTGATCCTAGCAAGGCCGGAGGAGCTAGATTACCCAGCACTACCCCTGAAAAAATTTAATTTATACTAATATGTCCAATCAATTAGACAGTCAATTGTCTTCAGCTCAAATTACCGGAGCTGTGGCGTCTCCTAGCAATCATCCGGCCGGGGAAAATATTTATGTCATGCCGGAGAAATTCCATCCTCAAAAACATAAATCTAGCGCTGGCTCCACTTTAATTATTGCTTCCGTGGTATTATTAGTGGTTGCCATTATTACCGGCAGTTACTTCGCGTATGATTATTGGCAGAGAACAAAGCTGGCTCAGACGGCTAATATTGAAAATAATAATCCAATTCCTCCGATACAAGAAGAGGTCGTGATTCCTCCTGTGACAGAAGTCACTTCTACGGAAGCCACTTCCACTGCCTCAACTACTGAGGCCACTTCCACTGACGATTCTCTTAATCCAAATACCAGTTCAACTGTTGCGTCCATGGTACCGGTAGCTTGGAGTGTGGATACAGATAGTGATAATTTAACTGATTTGGAAGAGAATCTAGCAGGTACTTCGCCGACTAATCCTGATACTGATGGAGATGGGTTTAAAGATGGAGATGAAATAGACAGCGGATATAGTCCAATTATCAAAGGCGGAGGAACTGCTTCAAAATTAGAAAATGCTGCTTTTTTGAAAACATTTTCAACTGATTTTGTGGATGATAATTTTTCTACTTTGATTCCCAAAAAATGGCAAGTCAGCACCTTCAAGTCCACTAAGCAAGTCATCATCACGGCCGATACCGGAGAGGTGATCAAAATTTCTGTCAAAGACAATACGGAGAGGAAATCAGCCATGGACTGGTATATGAAAAATAATGCCGGAGTTTCTGCTATCTCACTCAAGCAAATAGAATACGGAGATTTTTCCGGTGTTATGAGTCCGGACGGACTTAGCGCCTACATGAGCGATTCCATGAAAACCAAGCTGTATATATTTGAATATATTATGGATAATGGAACCCAGATGCGTTATCCCAACGTATTTCGGATGATTATAAAGAGATTCAAGGCGGTATCTGCTCCTGTGGTTCCGGCATCTTCTGCCGTCACGACTGCGTCATCTTCCTCTTCCACAGTTCCTACCTCCGCCAGTTCTTCAACAGATATATAGTTGGCAAGATGATTAATTTTGAAATTAATAATTCCACCAAATCCAAATTAAACCGTAAGTTAATTGAAAAAACGGTTTCGGTTTTTGCTTTGATTGCCGGTATAAAAAAGGCGACTTTTTCTTTGGCTTTTGTAGGAGACAAAGAGATGCAAAAGTTGAATTGTAGCTATCGGGGCAAAGACAGAGTAACTGATGTGCTTAGCTTCGCCGAGGAAAAGGATGGTTTTATATCGCAGAGCGACGAGAGAAACGAAAAATATTTGGGAGAAATAATTATCTGTCTGGCTCAAGCCAAAAGGCAGGCCAGAGAATATGATTGGACGTTGGACAAAGAAATTGTTCGCCTGCTCGTCCACGGTTTGGCGCATTTAATAGGCTATGATCATGAAAATGTTTCTCTCAAAAAGGCCAAAGAAATGCAATTATTTGAAGAAAAGGTGATGAAAAAATTAGCTTGAACACATTTTTTATTCATTTAAAATATTCTAGCATTTGATAATTACACCTTTTTTTATTATAATATAAAGAGGTTATAGAATAGATTTAAAATAAAATCCCATGCCCAAAGATAGCCTTATAACCGGATTAGATATCGGCTCAAGTACGATAAGAGTTGTTGTTGGACAGAAATCTAGAAATGATGATAAATTGAAAATAATCGGTGCCGCACAAGCGCCTGCTCATGGAATCAGCAAAGGCGTGGTGGTGAGCGTGGAAGATGCCGTGTCTTCTATCTCTTCGGCTTTGGAAAAGGCGGAAAGGATGATCGGCCAGCCCATAGATCACGCTTGGGTTGGCATAAACGGAAGCCACATCATCGCTCAAGAAAGCAAGGGCGTAGTGGCAGTTTCCAAGACTGATGGAGAAATACGTCCCGAGGATGTGGAACGGGCTATTGAAGCGGCTAGGTCTTTGGCGACTCCGCCAAATTATGAAATACTGCATGTGATTCCCAAGAGTTTTACGGTTGATTCACAGACAGGAATCAAGGATCCTATCGGCATGACCGGAATTAGGTTAGAGGCGCATGTTCAAATCATCCAGGGTCTTTCTTCCCAAATTAAAAATCTTACTAAATGCGTATATAGGACGGGAATTGATATTGATGATTTGGTTTTGTCTATTTTGGCTTGTTCAGAGAGTGTTTTGACCAGCCGTCAAAAAGAATTGGGAGTGGTTGTAGTTAATTTGGGTGGAGCGACTACCAGCATGGCTGTGTTTGAAGAAAATGACGTTCTCCATAGCGCTATATTGCCAGTCGGATCAGAATACATAACCAGTGACATTGCTATCGGTCTTCGGGTTTCTATTGATACAGCTGAAAAAATAAAAATTAGGCAAGGAAGTTGTTTGCCTCAGGAATTCAAGAAGCAAGATGAAGTTAAATACAGCGATATCGGAGCTTCTGAGGAAGGCAGTTTCTCCAAAAAAGAGGTGGCTGAAATAATTGAAGCCAGAGTTGAGGAAATACTAGAAAAAGTGGATAAGGAATTGCGCAAGATTGGAAAATCCAGTATGCTTCCAGCCGGAGTAATACTGACCGGAAGCGGAGTTAAACTTGATGGCATAGTTGAAGTGGCCAAAAGAACTCTTCGTTTGCCAGCTTCACTGGGCTATCCTCAAGAATTGATAACTAGCATTGATAAGATAAGCGATGTGTCCTATACGACAGCGGTCGGTTTGGTTTTTTGGGGGAGCGAGATGCAGAAGAAGAGTGGCAGAACACTCAAAATGCCGTCAAACTTCAAAAGCGTTGATCAGGCCATTAGTCAAATAAAAAAGATTTTTAAATCATTTTTACCTTAATTTATGACTATTAACAATAATCCAGTTTCTAGGAAGCCCAGAGCAAAATCCGGTACCAGCCCTAGTCCTATAAAGAAATATGAGCCAATCAGAAGAAATTCTGAATCTGGTAGCTGGTCTTTATGGGTATTGGTAGTGATATTGGCGCTTATTCTTGTGGCCATTCTTGTTTTTGTCTTTGTTTTGCCTCCCAAATCAGGTGATAATCAAAATAAAAGCGCAATTTCAACCAGCACGGATTATTCTGTTCCCATGGATGCAGACTCCGATGCTTCCAAACAACAGGATCCCACGGCTCTCTGGTTGACTTATGATAAGGCCAGTACTACTTATATTTTTAAATATCCCAAAGAATGGACTTTGAGAGATCAGGGACAGAGTCTTGCTTTGACTTTGCCCATGGCTACCAGTTCGGAAATTAATTTTTATATTCAGTCTAGTACAAAACCATTGGCAGAATTTTTGGCTGATTTGGATAAAGTTTCTGCGACGTCTTATGAAGGTAAGCCCGCTTTGCAAGTAATATCTTCTACCCCTTTTGTTTCGGGTGATGTTAAAGGAGTGCAAAGGAGGCAGATAATTTTGGCGGCAGGGTTGGAACAGGAAATTGTTTATTTGAGTTACAACAATAAAGTATTTGCTATCGCCTTGAACAGCCCCAAAATTACCAGCGAGTTAGAGGCTGCTTATGGGTTATTCCTTTCAACATTCAAATTAACTCCTGCGACAGTCGCAACTGGCACCTCTTCTACTTTGCCGACATCAACTCCGCCAGTTAAGGAGAAATCAACCCTTTATTCCAATACAAAATTCAAATTTCAAGTAGATTATGGCACAACCTTGGATTCCAAGCAGAGTGCAGATGGCATAACCATTACCAATGGAAAATATAAATTAATTATAACCGGAGTTAAGGGCGCTGTTCCTGCACTCATAAAATATCAACCTAATGGCGCCAAAATATCCGGACAGGTGACTATTGCCGGCAAAGATGCCGTTAAGCTGTTAGCCCCAAATCCAGCCAATTCAGATAGTCCATATATCCAGTATGTCTTGCCGATTGACGATAATAGTTGGATTAAGATTGAATATTTTGGCAAAGGCGATGTTGCTAAATTATTTGAAGAGATTATTGCAACCCTAAAATTCATCAAATAAAATGATCATAACACTAATAATATGCCAGAAATAAAACCGGACATAGAAACCATTGCAAAAATAAAAGTTGTTGGCGTTGGCGGTGCCGGTGGCTCAGCCATTAATCGTATGATCGCTTCCAAAATCAAGGGAGTGGAGTTTATTGCGATTAATACCGATATTCAGGCTTTGCATCAAAATGAAGCCAAGAAGAAATTGCATATCGGCCAGAAAACCACCAGAGGGCTTGGCGCTGGCATGAATCCGGAATCAGGTTTGCAGGCGGCGCAGGAAAATATCAACGAAATAAGGGAGTTACTCAAAGGTTCGGATATGGTTTTTGTCACTTGCGGTCTCGGTGGTGGTACCGGTACTGGAGCTTCTCCTGTGGTGGCTCAAATCGCCAAGGAGATGGGAGCGCTTACTGTGGCGGTAGTTACTAAACCTTTTTCGTTTGAGGGCTCTCAGAGGTCAGCTATTGCCGAAAGAGGATTTAATGAGCTCAAAGATAGAGTGGATACAATTATTACCATACCAAACGATCGTATACTCCAGAGCATAGACAAAAAAACTTCGCTTTTGGATGCTTTCAAGGCCGTTGATGATATCTTGAGGCAAGGAGTCCAGGGTATTTCAGAATTAATTACCATGCCTGGTTTGGTTAATGTGGATTTTGCAGATGTGAGGGCTATTATGCAAGATACGGGTTCGGCCTTGATGGGTATTGGAGAAGCTAGCGGAGAAAATAGAGGAATAACGGCGGCCAAAATGGCCATTTCATCGCCACTTTTGGATGTCTCCATTGATGGTGCTAGGGGAATTTTGTTTATAATTGTCGGCGGTACCAATCTGGCTATGAGCGAGGTTCATGAGGCGTCCAATATTATTTCCGCCAATGCTGACGAAAATGCCAAGATTATTTGGGGTTCCGTCATTGATGAGACCATGAAGGACAAAATTAGGATAACAGTTGTGGCCACCGGTTTTGGTGAGACAGACAACATCAAGAAACCTTCCAAGGCCAATGCCTATACTCCCAACCCAGCATTTATCCACAAGAGTATCAATAATAATTTTGGTATTGATTCTGAGGAAGCCAAAAATAATGAATTCGGCCCTATTTCCAATATCAAAATTGACCGAGATGAAGAAGGAGAGGAAAAAGAGACATATAGCAGGCCTCCAATGCCTTCTCCATCTCCGATGAGACAGCAAACAAAGATTATTCCTGAGGAAGACGACTTAGAAATCCCTGCATTTATAAGAAAAAAAATGAAATGATTGACAGCCTGCTAGTACAAAATATATAATGTAATTAAGCAGGCTAAAGATCTAGCGGAAGCTTGAATGTTAAAAACTTTAATTTTCAACCCTAGATCTTTTTTGTTCCCATTTTTAGGATTTTTCGGCTATTTTTATAAGTAGCTTAATTAAGAAAGTTATCATAAAATTTTCCTGTTTACGGCATTGACAAACATAAATAAAAATTACATAAGCCTTATGGAACCGAATCAAATAAATCAAATCAGAAAGCGAAGCGGAGATATTGTTGACTTTGATCAGACCAAGATATCAGTCGTGGTTTATAGGGCTTTGAAGGCGGTAGGGCGTGATGACGAGAAGCTGGCCAACGAACTTTCAGACAAAGTAGTGAGGATGCTAAATACCAAGTTTCATCCTAGATCCATACCGGCCATAGAAGAGATTCAAGATGCGGTTGAAGAGGTTTTGATCAAGGAAAATTTTGTCAAAGCGGCCAAGGCTTATATTATTTATCGTGAACAGCACTCCCGTTTGAGGGACATGAAAAAGCTCTTGGATTCCAATGATATTATTGAGGGCTATCTCAAGCAATTAGACTGGAGAGTAAAGGAAAATGCCAATATGGCTTATTCTCTTCAGGGTCTCAACAATCATGTGGCCTCAGCGGTCAGTTCCCATTATTGGCTCAACAAGATTTATCCTCCGGAAATAAGACAAGCCCACGTGGATGGCAATATCCATTTGCATGATTTGCAAATTCTGGCCGTATATTGCTGTGGTTGGGATCTGCAAGCGCTTTTGAGGCTGGGTTTTGGCGGTGTTCCGGGCAAGGTCAGTAGTAAGCCGGCCAAGCATCTGAGAGTGGCTTTGGGTCAAGCGGTAAATTTTTTCTATACTTTGCAGGGCGAAGCGGCAGGAGCTCAGGCTTTTGCCAACTTTGATACTCTTATGGCGCCATTTATTAGATATGATAAATTGGAAGAAAAAGAAATCAAGCAGGCCATGCAAGAGTTTGTTTTTGGCATGAGTGTTCCTACTAGAGTCGGTTTTCAGACTCCTTTTACTAATTTAACTTTTGATTTGATTTGTCCTTCGACTTTGGCGAATGAAAGAGTTATAATAGGAGGTGTACCACAGCAAGAGACTTATGGAGAGTTCCAACAAGAAATGGATTTGATCAATAAAGCCTTTGCTGAAGTAATGATGGAAGGCGATGCCAATGGCCGTGTGTTTACTTTCCCTATTCCGACTTACAATATCTCTCCTGATTTTGATTGGGATAATCAAGTGCTTAATCCCATTTGGGAGATGACAGCCAAGTATGGCATTCCTTATTTTGCGAATTTTGTAAATAGCGATATGAAAGCCGAGGATGCCAGGAGCATGTGCTGTCGTTTGCGTTTGGATAATCGTGAGCTTAGAAAACGTGGAGGAGGCATGTTTGCCGCCAATCCCTTGACTGGTTCTATCGGTGTTGTAACTATCAATCTGCCTAGAATCGGATATTTATCCAAGAATAATAAAGACGCTTTCTTGAACAGATTAGGGCAGTCCATGGATTTGGCCAGACAAAGTTTGACCCTGAAAAGAGAAATTTTGGAAAATTTTACAGTCATGGGTCTGTATCCTTACAGTAGATATTATTTATCAGATATCAAAGAACGTTTTGGAGAATATTGGAGAAATCATTTCAATACGATTGGAATTAATGGTATGAACGAGGCCATGGTTAATTTTATGGGCAAGCCTCTAAGCGATCCTGAAGCATATGAGTTTGCCGTGAAAATTATGGATTTTATGCTGGCTAGGATGGCTAATTATCAAGAAGAAGATAATCAGTTATATAATTTGGAAGCCACGCCGGCTGAAGGAGTCACTTACAGATTTGCCAAAAGAGACAAGGAATTATATCCGGATATAATTGTGGCCAACGAGGATGCTTACCGAGAAAAAGGAGCCGCTCCTTATTATACCAACTCCACCCATTTGCCAGTTAATTTTTCCAGTGATATATTTGAAGTATTGGAGAAGCAGGACGGCTTGCAGACCAAGTATACAGGAGGCACAGTGGTTCATGGTTTTATCGGAGAGAAGATGCCGGATATTGAAAGCACTAAGCAACTGGTCAAAAAGATTGCAGAAAGTTTCCATTTGCCGTATTATACACTTACACCTACATTTTCTATTTGTCCTAAACATGGATACCTTTCCGGCGAGCATAGATTCTGTCCGATATGTGATGAAGAGATCGGTTTTGTCAGGGAGCAGGATGATAAGTTGGCCATCTAAAATTATATTTTTAAATAAATTTGTTTATAAATAAGTTTAATCATATGGAAGGTGACAACAAACAACAAAGGCAGAAGTGCGAGGTTTATTCTCGCATAGTCGGTTACATCAGGCCGGTGGATCAATGGAACCCGGGCAAACAATCGGAATTCGGAGACAGAACAACCTTTTTGGTTAACGGTTGCGGTTGTGGTAATGAATAATATATGAAGATCGGCGGATTGCAACCTGTTACTATCTTGGATTATCCGCAAAAAGTGGCAGCGATTTTATTCACCTCAGGGTGTAATATGCGCTGTCCTTTTTGTCATAACCCTGATTTGGTAATTCCGGAGAATATAGAGAAGTCTCATTTGTTGGATGAGGAGGAGCTTTTGGCGCATTTGCAAAAAAGAAAAAAATATTTGGACGGCCTGGTCATTACGGGAGGAGAACCGACCACTCAGCCGGATATAATTGATTTTTGTCGGAAAATAAAGGAGATGGGTTATAATATAAAGCTGGATACCAATGGTCTGATGCCGGAAATTTTGGAAAAATTATTGCAGGAAAAACTGTTGGATTACATTGCCATGGATATCAAAGGCCCGGTGGATAAGTATGAAAAATTTTGCGGTATCGGGGGAAATAGTGATAAAATATATGAGAGCATAGAAATTGTTAAAGACAGCGGTTTGAAATATGAATTCCGCAGTACGCTGGTAAAAGGTTTGCATAGCAAAGATGATGTGTTGGAAATGGCCAAGGCCATCAGTGGAGCGAAACTTTATTATTTGCAGAATTTTAATTTTCAGGATAGGCTAGTTGATGGTAATTTTTCCGGACAGAGTAATACGCTAAAAGAAATGGAAAATTTAGTTAAAATAGCCCAAGAATTTGTTAAAGAGTCCAAAATTAGATAAATTTATGGAAAATGAGCCCCAAAACAGCCCTACGAAGCCCTTGGAAAATGAGGAGAGCCGAAATATGGCTAATTCACAAAAAGATGAAAAAAACGAGTTAATTAGATTGGCGAAGGAGAATTTGGATTATACCAAGCTAATATATAAAGATACGCAGAAGATTAGGAGGTTTATGTTTTGGCGTATGATTATAAATATAATTTGGATTATTTTAATTATCGCCCCGGCAATTGTAGCGATTATCTGGTTACCGCCGTTATTAAACAATTTATTTGGCAGTTATGCTAATTTGCTTGGCGGTAACATGGATGGCATCAATAGCGTACTTAATGACTTAAAATAATTAATTTATTTTGTATCTTGGAAATTGATTATTGGTTATTGTTTCTTGATTATTGGTTATTAAATATATGGAAAATTTAATAGAAAAAATAAAAGATCTGCAAGATCAAATTTCTAGAGTTTGGAGGTTACTTTGACCTGGACTCTATAAAAAACTCTGTAGCAGAATTAGAGCTAGAAATATCTAAGCCAGATTTTTGGTCTGATCCAGAAAATGCTAAGACAATTTCGCAAAAATATGAAAATTTCAAATCAGAATTGAAACATTGGCAGGATTTAAATAATGAAGTTAATGAATTAGGCAACTTGGCTGAGATTTCTAAAGATGATGAGGGATTGCAGGAAGAGATAAATTCAAAATTATCAAAATTAGAAGCGCAATTTCATAAGATGGAGTTCGCTGTTTTATTTTCCGGAGCTTATGACCGAGGAAATGCCATTGTCTCTATCCATGCTGGCACTGGTGGGGTGGATGCTCAAGACTGGGCGCAGATTTTGATGCGGATGTATTTGAGATTCTGCGAACGCCACAAATTTAACGCCAAGATCATAGATGAAACTCCTGGAGCCGAAGCGGGAATTAAGAGTGTAGTTATAGAAATCACCGGCCTCTTCGTCTATGGCTGGCTGAGGTCAGAAAATGGCGTGCACAGACTAGTTCGCATTTCGCCTTTTGACGCGGAAAAGATGAGACACACTTCCTTTGCTTTGGTAGAGGTACTCCCTGAGATTGAGGAAGCCAAGATTATTGAACTTAGAGATGAAGATTTGAGAATTGATGTGATGAGGTCGGGTGGTAATGGAGGGCAGAGCGTCAATACCACGGATTCAGCTGTGCGCATCACTCACATCCCGACGGGAATTGTAGTCAAATGTCAGAACGAGAGATCGCAGTTGCAAAATAGGCAAAACGCCATCAAAATTCTCAAAGCTAAGTTGCTTAAACTGCATGAAGAGGCAGAAGGGGAGAAAATTCAAGAAATCAAGGGTGAATATCTGAAAGCACAATGGGGCAATCAAGCTAGGTCGTATGTGATGCAACCGTACAAATTAGTCAAAGATCATAGGACTGACTTTGAGACCCAAGAGATTGATCGGGTGCTGGATGGGGAATTTGATGATTTTGTGGAGAGTTATTTGAGAGAGAAGGTGGATAAAAAATAAATTTACATAAATTTATACTTTTGACATTGTTGACTCTTGCCATGGTTTATGGTAATTATACAGTGTCAATAGGGCGAACTTTATTGACAATACGACTCTGTAGTCGTATTGCTCTTTTGATTATGAATGTTGTTTTCAACAGAGGATTTTGGAGGATGTTGTATGAAAACGATTGGTGAAATTGCTTTCAGCCCGGTCATTCAGATGTCCGGGACAACCGGGTTTTTTGGGGAGGGGTATCGCTATCATGACTTGTTCAAGATGATTGTGCCCGGATTCACTTTCAGTGGCACAACTTTTTGCGCAAAAACTACCACCTTGCTTCAGCGTATGGGTAACATGGCACTTGGCCGGGATTATCGTCCTGTGCAGTTTTTGCCTCGGTGTATCGTTTGCGGACCGCGTCAGTTTCGTTATGGCGTGGCTCTCAATGCCGTGTCCTTGTCCGGGCCTGGAGCTCAGGCGCTACTTGATGACGGACGTTGGCAAGATATGGCCGAGCCTTTCTTTCTGTCTTTTATGTCAGTCGCCGAGACTGTGGAAGATCAGATAGAGGAATTCAGGCTTTTTGCGCGAATGCTGGTCAAGGAGCAATTCAAGGCCAAAGTAGCTTTGCAAATCAATTTGTCTTGTCCAAATGTCGGGGCTCATGATCAATCCGTACTGGTGTATTTTGCCGGCAGGATGACCGAGGTTGCCAATGAAGAAAGCTTGGAAATGCCCTTGGTTTTCAAACTGAGCGCGGCGGAAACGGAAACGTTCGGCGTGAAGCAGGCGGCGCAAATCGCGGCTCTTGATGGTTGCGCCGGGTTGTGCGTCTCCAACACCATCCCATTCGGTTGGAACGGCATAAATGGCGATGACTGGGAAAAATATTTTCCTGGCTTCAAGACCGGTAACACTGAAATGAGATCGCCATTGAAGCGACGCGGTTTCCAGCAAGAGGGAGGTCTTTCTGGTGCGCCGTTATTGCCTGTTACCGTGGATTGGATCAGGCGTTTCAGGCAGTTGAACAGCAAATGCCCCATTATTGGAGGAGGGGGCATACTTCATCCCGAAGATGTTGATCGTATGGCTGAGGCAGGGGCGGATAAGATTGCCATCGGATCGGCGGCTTTCCTGCGACCCTGGCGGTTGGAGGGAATTATCGCAAGGGCTCACAAACTGTTGGGAGAATAGACCATGAATATGGACGCAACGGATTTTCAACCTTTTTCACGGGATTTGCCTGCATCTGAAAAGTATGCTTGGCAGATTCCCTGTCCCCTTGAGGCCCATGCTCATTTTCGTGATGGGCCTTTGGCGACATTGACCCTTCTGAATCTGGCCAGCTATTGCCCAAGGGCAATAGGCATGCCCAATCTGGAGCCTCCGATTGTTGATGAAGCCAGTCTGCTGGCTTATGATGGCCGACTGCAGACAATTGTCAACAATTTATGTCTTGGTTCGGAATTGGAGCTCAACTACATGTTGGGCTTGCACGATCAAACACGCTACCAGGATGTCCGTTGGGTGGACAGGCGTCGTGACGTCATGAGAGCCTTCAAGCTCTACTTGAAGGGCACAACTACGAATTCTCAGGGCGGGGTGAGTGACATGTTCAGCCTGCATATGTTGGACGTCTACCGGTTGATGTCGGATCTTGGCGTACCTCTCTCAATCCATCTTGAAGAACCGAAGTCGGCTGATTATCCGGTGGAGTCGTGGGATTTGCTTGAGGAAGAAGCAATGTGGAGGCTGATAAAGCTTCACGAGTTGTTTCCTGAGCTGAAGATAGTTGTAGAACACGTCAGCACGGCATCTCTCATCAACCTCATCAAGTCAATGCCGAACAATGTGGTTGGCACATTGGCTATTCAACATGCTTTGCTGTTGAATGCGGATGCGTTGGCAAATGTCAACGACCGTTGCAAGCCCATCGCCAAGTCTGAGAGTAATCGGGATGCAGTACGTCGCGAAGCCATGAATCCTGGATCCAAGTTTTTTATGGGTACGGATGTCGCTGGACACAAGTATCCCAAAACGCTACCAGGTGTTTTCCCTCTCAACCCCATCGGTTGTTGGGCGACGCTTTTTGAAGCGGACGACGCTTCTGATTATTTGGAGGGTTTCACCTCAATTCGTGGCCCGCAGTCCTACGGGCTCAAGCCCAGTGAGTGCACACTGACTCTGGTGAAGGAACCGTATGAGGTACCGAACATGATAACTTGCGGGCAGACGATCTCCATCATTCCGCTTCTGGCCGGAAAAACGGTGGCAGAATGGAGTGTAGTTGCCGCTGTATAGTCTTCTGTGATTTCAAAATTTAACACGTCCGCCTTTGTTGCTTACAAAGGCGGTTATTTTTTTGTATAATTAAATTATTATAATTTAAAATTCACAGGAGGGGAAATGAGATGGCATAAGTCACAAATTTTTTGGATTGCTTTGGCTTGCGTTCTTTTGGGTGTTGGCTTGGGTAATTTCGTTTCTATAAATTCGTTTACAGTTTTTTGTTTATTATTAATTTCAGCTTTAGGGCTGATTTTTTCTTTGTCTGCCATAGCTCCGAAAGGAGCGACGGCAGGTTTGTCTGCCGAAATAAGCCCCCTCCCTTTACGAAAGGGAGGGTTGGGGAGGGTTTATTTTTTGTTTTTATTTGCCTTTCTGCTGGGTTTTTTCCGTTACCAAATCAGCCTGCCGGATTATGGCGATGCCGGAAAAATTTACCATTATAACGACGAAAAAGTGGAATTCATTGGGGTGGTATCCAAGGTAGATAAGCGGATTAGCTATCAGAAATTAACCATTAGTTCGCGTAAATTAATCAAAGGAAAATATGTCCGTGAAGTAGAAGGGAAAATATTGATGAATCAAGGACTCTATCCGGCTTATAATTATGGAGATGAAGTTCAAGTGAGTTGCCAGCTGGCTAAGCCGGAAAAAATAGAAGATTTTGATTATGATAAATACTTAGCGCGTTATAATATTTATTCCCTTTGCCCGTATGGCGATATTATAATAATTAGTCACAGCAAAGGAAATTGGTTTATGTCTCAGATTTTGAATTTGAAAAGCAAGATGTCTCAGGGACTTAATTATTCTATTAGCGAGCCGGAAGCGTCTCTTATGCAAGGAATGATTTTGGGAGACACAGGATCTATTTCCGCGGACTGGAATCAAAAATTTTCCGATTTGGGAATTACGCATATCATTGCCGTGTCCGGTTCGCATATGGTGGTCATCTCGGCTATGTTTATGTATGTTGCCATCGCTATCGGTATTCGGCGCAAGAGGGCGTTTTGGTTTGCCAGCATCGGCATCGTAATTTATACCATCATGATTGGCATGCCCTCATCGGCTGTGAGATCGGCGGTCATGGGCATTATGTTTCTCTATGCTCAGAAAATAGGACGTCCCGGTTCAGCCGGCAATTTGATTATGCTCTCTGCTACGGGCATGGTTTTGATTAATCCCAAAATATTAATATCCGATGTCGGATTTCAGCTGTCTTTTATGGCAGTTATCGGCTTGGTATATTTTTTGCCGGTTTTGAAATTCTATTTTCGTAAGATTCCTGAGGCGGGACAATTGAAAGAGATGGCACTGACCACTTTGTCGGCGCAATTAGCCACTTTGCCTTTGCTTATTTATTATTTTCAAAAAATTTCTTTGATTTCTATCTTGGCCAATATGTTAATTCTGCCGGTTATTCCCACTCTGATGATTCTAGGGTTTATAAATGCCCTAATTAGTATGATATTTTTGCCCTTGGCCAGGTTGCTTGGTTTGGTAAACTGGTTTTTGGCTTTTTATTGGCTCAAAGTTACGGCCATATTGCACTCTTGGCCGTATGGGTTTTTCAATGTGAAAATAAATATTTGGGGATTGATCATTATGTATATTTTAATTTTTATTTTGGTTTTTGGGCTCTCCAAAAAAATACTTAATTCTTCTGTGAAGTAAAGTGTGATATAATATATTATATAAATAATAAATAATATATGAAAAAGATATTTTTTGGTCTCACTTTGGGGATAATGTTTTTTTTGGTATCGTCAAGCGTCCAAGCTGCTTATACGCCTATGTCTGGCGATATTATAAAAATCGCTAGCGGCTCAGCTTTGTACTATGTTGATGACTATAGCGTTAGGCATCTTTTTCCTAATTCAGCCACTTTTTGGACTTGGTATACGGGATCATGGAGCGATCAGAAGATAAAAACAATTAGTCCGGTTGATTTTGAAAGTTTGACTAGTGGCAAAAACATCACTGCCAGACCAGGAGTAAGATTAATTCAGTTTGACAATAGCAGTAAAGTATTTGCCTTAACCTCAGGAGCAGTATTATGTGAAGTCAGGGCGCTTTATGGCGATAATTGGAAATCGCAGGTAATTACTATTCAGAGTTCATTTGAAAATGATTATATCAAAGATTCTACTTGCAGTATTATTTCCACTTCCAAATATCCGGACGGCAGCATCATTCAATATGTCGGCTCCAAAGATGTTTGGTATATTGAGGGTGGCAAAAAGAGATTATTTTCCGGAACCAGTTTTGCGGCCAATGGCCTTAGAGAAGAATATATTATAAAAAATGTTCCCGTTTCCATCGCCTATACTTCGGGCACCAAGATTGTCGGTGTTGAGTTGGGACTCAAGGTTGGCTCTATTGTTAATAGTTCCAGTAATCCTAGCTCCAGTTCCAGTGGCATAGATTTGGCGGTGACCGATATTGTATTTCCTGCCGGAAAAGTATATCTTGGCAGTATTATTGATATTGGGGTGGTAATAAAGAATTTAGGAGCCAATTTGACTAGCGGAAAAGGAATAAGAGGAACCGTTTTGACCGCTCAGAATTGGACTACGGATTTGATCTCTCACGTTGATTTTCCTTCGGCCACTAATCCGCTCAAAACTAATCAAACTTTTACTATTAATTATCGCGGTAAGTTTACTGCCATAGGCGACAAGACTGTTACTTTCAAGGTGGATGAGGGAAATGAACTGGCTGAATCCAATGAGAATAATAATTCTTTCTCGGAAAAGGTTAGCGTAATAAAATAATTTTTTATGAAGACCCGCCTTAATTTGGTGGGTTTTTTATTCTCAAATTATTACGGTATAATTAATCCATGTTCAAAAATAAATTTTTCAAATATTTTTTCTTTGCCTCTTTGCTGGTAATAGGTTTATTAGTTACTGCCATAATTCAAACCAATACTGGATCAGTCGGTAAGGTTAAGGGGCAGTTTGACATCGGAGAGGCTCAAAAGCTGAAAGTAATTTTTTTTGATGTTGGGCAAGGTGATGCTAGTTTAATTATTACACCAGGAGGAGAAAAGATATTAACCGATGGCGGACCGGACAACGCGGTAGTTCGCAAATTGGGAGAATATCTCCCTTTTTATGATAAAAAAATAGATTATATTATTCTGACTCATCCACACGCGGATCATGTCGCCGGACTCGTGGAAGTGCTTAGAAGATACCAGGTGGGAAAAATTTTTACTACGGGAGTAGCGCATTCAGCTTCTGATTATCTGGAATTTTTGGATTTCATTAAGGAAAAAAATATTCCCGTTGAGATTATAGATAGCCGTGAAGAAATAGCTTTGAGCTCGGGAATTAAAATAAATTTTCTTTATCCGGATAAAAGTTTTGAGGGCTTAAAATTGGAAAATTTGAATAACAGTTCCATTGCATATAAATTATCTGATGCCAGCACAACTTTTTTATTTATGGGAGATTTGGAGAATGAGGAATATTTAGCTTCCACAACTCCGGAAGAAATCCAATCAGACGTGCTCAAAGTTGGGCATCATGGATCGGTCAATGCTAATGACAAGGAATTTTTGAAATTAGTCAGCCCAGAATTTGCCATTGTGTCGGTCGGAGTTGATAATAGCTATGGCTTGCCTGGGTTTAGGACGCTTCATGAACTCCAAAAAGACGGCTCACACATATTTAGAACTGATGAAAACAGCGATATTGTTTGTCAAAGCGATGGTGTTTTGGTGCAATGTGATGGATTTGCAAATTAAACATAAATTTGATAGACTTTATTAAGTTATTGGAAACTAGAAATTGAAAATGGCGGGAATTTTCAATTTTTAATTTCTAATTTTTTATGAATATGAGTGATAAAAAACGTAAAATTTTGTTGGTGGAGGATGATAGCATGATTGTAGAAATGTATAAGTTGCGATTTGAGGAAGAAGGATTTGAAGTTACGGTAACTGAAAAGGGAAGCGAGGCCATAGAACTGGCCAACAGCCTTAAGCCGGATATTATTTTGTTGGATATTATTCTGCCTGAAGTTGACGGATTTAATATTTTGCAAAGTTTAAAATCAGAAGAAAAAACTAAATCTTTGCCGATTTTGATGTTGACAAACTTGGCTCAGGAGTCTGATAAAGAAAAGGCTATAAGCATGGGAGCCAATGATTATTTGGTAAAATCACAACACACCCCGTCGGATGTGCTGCAAAAAGTAAAGGAAATAATTAAATAAAAATTATGGAAACACAAGACTATTCTTTGATGAAAACAAAAGTGGATGGACTCAATAAAAAGTTTGATCTTTCCGATATTGATTCCAGAAGGGAGTATTTTGAAGCCAAGGCTGGCGATGAGATCAAAAAATTAAAAGAATTTTTTGAAACCAACACCTTTATTGCCTATTTACTAGGCAAAAAGAATTCCGGCAAAGGAACTTATACCAAGTTGTTGGCCGAAATTTTTGGCAAGGACAAAATCGGTCATATCTCCGTCGGGGATATTGTCAGGGCTATTCATGCTGACATGGAAGATCCTATTAAAAAGCAGGAATTGCTGGACTATTTGAAGGCCAATTACCGCGGTTATATGTCCTTTGATGAGGCGGTAAGTGCGCTTCTGGGACGCGACACCAAAACATTATTGCCATCAGAATTTATTCTCGCTTTACTTCAGAAGGAAATTGATAAACGACCAAAATCTTCTCTATTTATTGATGGTTTTCCTCGGGATTTGGATCAGATTTCCTATTCTCTTTTCTTCCGTAATTTAATTAACTACAGACAGGATCCTGATGTTTTTGTAGCCATTAATATTCCAGAAGCGGTTATTGATGAAAGAATGAAAAACAGGGTGGTTTGCCCGATTTGTAAAACTCCAAGAAGTTTGAAATTGTTGGCGACCAAGGAAGTTGGATTTGATGAGGGAACGAAGGAATATTTCTTAAAATGCGATAATCCTGAATGCGGTGGAGCCAGAATGGTTGGCAAGGAAGGCGATAGTATGGGAATTGAGTCTATCAGGGATAGGTTGGAATTGGATCAGAAATTGATTGATAAGATAATGCAACTTCATGGCGTACCGAAGATACTGCTTCGCAATGCTCTTCCGGTTGCTATGGCCAAGGATTTGGTTGATGATTATGAAATCACTCCCGAGTATAGCTATGAATTGGATGAAAATGGAAAAGTTGTGACTCAGGAAAAACCATGGACTACCAAAGATGATGAAGGCAATGATGCTTATAGCTTAATGGCGCCGGCAGTTGTGGTTTCTTGGCTTAAGCAGTTAGTAAAGGCGTTTGATCTATAAAATTTTAGATAAATAAAAAAGTCCCGATTGTCTCGGGACTTTTTTATTTATTTGGACTTATTTGCAGTTTTGATGCATTTGGCGCAGATTCTGGTCTTGACGCCATCAACTTTTTTGGATTGAAGATTGATTTTTTGAGTTCTTTTGGTCTTCACTTTGGAGTGGCTGACATTGAAAGCGGTGTTGGTGCCTCTTCCGCAGACCTCGCATGATTTGGACATAAATTAATTTACTTAATATGATTTTGTTATATTCTAACCTAAATCTGAGAAAATGTAAAGACCCAGGCATGGCTCTTAATTTCCAATTTCCAATTTCCAATTTTTAAACAATGGATTAATTTTCAATTTTCAAAATTTAGTCATTGAAAATTGTTTGGAAATTGATAATTGATCATTGAAAATTATCCAGCATAATGTTATGATTAAATTAATTATAAAATAATAACACTTTAAATTAAGCCTTTATTTATGCCGATTAACTGGATTTTCTCTCAGCCATTATTTTTTATTGCTTGGATTATTGCCATTGTCATAACTTTGACTATACATGAATTTTCCCATGCCTTGGCTTCTAATTATTTTGGCGATGATACGGCCAAGCAAGCCGGCCGTTTAAGCTTAAATCCCATGGTTCATATTGATCCGGTCGGCTTTTTGATGATGCTTTTCATTGGTTTTGGTTGGGCGAAGCCAGTACCGGTAAATTCCTATAATCTACGCCGTCCCAAATTGGCTATGGCTATAATTTCTCTTGCCGGGCCAGCCGCTAATTTAGCGGGATTTATCGTTTTTGGCATTCTTTTGAAGATTTTAGAGCCCTTTTTGGGGCCAGCCAATATGCTCACGAACTTTTTGTTTTTATTGATTTTGATCAATATATCACTCATGGTTTTTAATCTTATTCCCATACCCCCCTTGGACGGTTCAAAGGTGCTTTTGAGCATTATTCCGGATAAATATGCTGATTTTAAGGATAAATTTTCAGCTTATGGGCCATTTATTTTGCTAATTTTAGTGTTTGCAGATTCATTTTTACCGTTTAGTTTATTTGGTGGTCTTTTTGGCTTAATTTACAATATATTAGCAAAACTTTTTATTTTTTAAGTTTAATCTGCGCTGTGGCTTGACTTTTGCCCTGTAATTGTTTAAAATATTTATGTATTAAAAAACAAATAAGAAGAAATTCCTAGAAATATAAGTATAACCAAAGGACAGCTTATAACTCTCGGAATTCCCAATCTTGGGAATTTTTTAAACTAAAATTATTAGTGGCTGAACTGGTAATTTTGTCCCCAAGTGAATTGCTGGATTATATAAATTAAAATTACTATAAATTATGCCAACCATTAATCAATTACTCAGAAAACCAAGAGTAATCAAAAAAGCCAAGTCCAAAACTCCTGATTTGCAATTAACTTTGGATTCTTTGCATCGCAAAAAAAGAACTATGCCCAAAGGAAGCTCTTTCAAGAGGGGCGTGTGTACGCAAGTTAGAACTACTACACCAAAAAAACCAAACTCAGCTCTACGAAAGATCGCTAGAGTCAGGCTTAGCAATGGCCAAGAAGTCACTGCTTATATTCCTGGTATCGGTCACAATCTGCAAGAGCACTCAATTGTGATGGTTCGTGGTGGCAGAGTAAAAGATTTGCCTGGTGTCAGATATCATATTGTTCGTGGCGTATATGATAGTGCTGGTGTTGCTAATAGAAAAAAGGGTCGCAGTTTGTATGGCATGAAGAAGGAAAAGAAAGCAAAATAAATAAAATATAAAATATTATGAGAGGTAAACCAGCACCAAAAAGAAAAATTAAACCAGATAGCAAATTCAATCAAGAAAATATTGCTAAATTCATTAATTATATAATGGAAAGAGGCAAGAAGGCTACAGCTGAGAAGATTGTTTATGAAGCAATGGAAGTTGTTTCTGAGAAGACCAAATTGGATCCTTTGGATGTGTTTAATCAAGCCATGCAAAATATTTCTCCATCTGTAGAAATCAGAGGTAAAAGAGTTGGTGGCGCTAACTATCAAGTTCCAGTCGCTGTCAGATCCGAGAGAAGTTTAACTTTGGGAAGCAGATGGTTAATTGCTGCCGCTAAAGCCAGAAAAGGCAAAAAGATGGCTGAGAAGTTAGCTGATGAGATTATCAATGCCTACAACAATGAAGGCGCAGCTATCAAGAAAAAGCAAGATACTTACAGAATGGCTGAAGCCAACCGTGCTTTCGCTCATTTTTCTAGATAAATTATTTCAATAAAATGTCTGCCGAATTACTAGACATCTATTCTTTTGAGGGTGAGCTGGTGGGTCAGATGGAGAAGAAAGAATTCCATAATACAATAAGGGAGGAATACAAGGAAAAGAGTTCTACTTCCATCAGACATAAACATGTTCGCATTTTTTTGATGACTTCAAGAGGAAGGATAATTTTGCAGAGAAGATCAAAATGGAAAGGTGATAATCAGGGTCTCTGGGATAAAACTATCGGTGGGCATGTTACGAGCGGAGATTCCTTTGAACTTACAGCGCTTAAAGAATGTGCAGAAGAATTGGGAATTCCTGCAACAATCGTAAGACCCGAAGATTTTGAAAATACAGTAGCTACAACTGAATTAGGAATATTAGCCATTTTGAAACCACTTTCTTTGCTAGATAATTATCAGTCTCATAGAATTCACAACGGAGAAAAGTGGATCGAGACAGGCATATCGCAATTTTATATTGGTTACTATGATGGAGCAATTAGATTTATTGATAGCGAATGTTGTGGCCTTCAAGTGTTTAATTTAGAAGAGCTTGAAGATGAAATGCAACAATATCCTGAAAACTTTACAGACGATATAAAATATATAATTAATAAATTCAAAGGTTTAATAAAGCCAGTAGAAATAAAAAAAGAACATACTTTAAGTGATTAATAATAATAGAAAAGTTAAATAAATTTATGCCCCGTAAAATTCCTATTGAAAAAATTAGAAATATCGGTATTATCGCTCATATTGATGCTGGAAAAACGACTGTGTCTGAACGTATTTTGTTCTACACTGGTAAGAAGCACAAAATCGGCGAAGTTCATGAAGGTCAAGCTACTATGGACTGGATGGAACAAGAGCAAGAAAGAGGCATTACCATTACTTCTGCTGCTACAACTTGTTTCTGGCCGAACGCAGAATGGCTAGGTGGTGGCGATATTCAAATTAATATTATTGATACTCCCGGGCACGTTGATTTCACTGCTGAAGTTGAGCGTTCTCTTCGCGTGCTTGATGGCGGAGTAATTGTATTTGACGGTGTTGCTGGCGTAGAGCCTCAATCAGAAACTGTTTGGAGACAATCAGAAAAGTATCATGTACCAAAAATCGGTTTTGTAAACAAGATGGATAGAATGGGCGCAAATTTTTATAATGACATGAATTCTATTCATGAGAGATTGACTCTTAACGCTCATCCAATTCAATTACCAATTGGTGCTGCTGAAACTTTTTCTGGCATTATTGATTTGTTTGAAATGAAAGCTGAAGTTTATCAAGATGAATTAGGAACAAAGTGGGAAGTGACTGACGTGCCTGCTGATGAATTAGAAAGAGCCAAGGAATTCAGAGCTAAATTAGTTGAAGCTATTGTAGAAAATGATGAGAAATTAAT
>JBAZBX010000013.1:0-29316 GCA_041671305.1 Patescibacteria group bacterium | reverse complement strand
GGAAACTGAAATAGAAGCCAAATTCACAAACATAAATTCTCAAGAACTGCGACAGAAACTCCAAGACATCGGAGCTGTTTTACAGCACCCGGAAAGACTAATGCGCAGAAAAGTGTTTGATTATCCAGATGCCAGATTATACCACGAAAACGCCTGGGTCAGAGTCCGCGATGAAGGAGATAAAGTGACTTTCAGCTTCAAAAAATTATTGGATCGCACGCTTCATGGCACCAAGGAAATAACCGTGACTGTCAGCAGTTTTGACGAAACCTGCAATATCCTGCAAGCCATGGGATTCCAATCCAAATCATATCAAGAGACCAAGCGAGAAACTTGGACTTATGATGGCTGTGAAATAACCATTGATACCTGGCCTTGGATCCCTGAATTTGTAGAAATTGAAGCACCCGATGAAGACAAGATAAAAATAATGGCTGAAAAATTAGGATTTGATTGGAAAAACGCTCTTCATGGCAGTGTAGAAACAGCCTATCAAGAACATTACGACGTCAGTGAAGAAGAAATAGACTCCTGGCCGGAAATTCTTTTTATTCCCGTACCCGATTGGCTAGAAATTAAAAGAAAAATATAATGCCGCACCTCGCTGGTAAAAAAATTGCCAAAAGCCATTCCACCATCACCGAATCTGCCAGAGAAATCATAAAATTAATCCAGTCCAATCCACTAGTGACCAAAATTGTCACCGGAGAAATCAAGGTTATCAAAGCTGGACCGACCAGGATAAAAATAACCCGCATTCCCGCCGGATTACAGCTGATGATCAGAGGTCATAATTCCAGACAGAAAATTTTCCTCTACACCGACGATCCTAAGACAATTGAAAATATTATCAAAAATAAAACGCTCTCATAATCCGGAACATTTTATTTTTTTACGATACTATCGTACGATAACTGTTTTGAAATATTTCTCAAAAATGCTTCTCGCCACACTTACCTGCTCGGGCGTAGGCACGGGTACATCCTTGAGCTTGTATTCTATCTCCAAAGATTCATATTTATGCATGCCCAGAGTGTGATACGGAAGAATGCCAACCCGCTCTACACATTTATAGTTTTTGAAATACTCTCCGAATTCTTGCAAATATTTGGGCTGATCTGTATAACCCGGAGTAAGCACGTATCTAAGCCACATGGGCTTTTTTTGTTTCTCGCAATACCGGGCAAATTCCAAAACGTTTTTATTACTGCAACCGGTTAATTTCCGGTGAAGCTCATCATTAATATGTTTAATATCCAAAATAACCAAATCAGTATATTCTAAAAGTTCTTTCACCGTGTCATTTAAAATTGAACCATTAGTATCAAGCACAGTATGGATATTTTTGGCTTTCAACTGTTTGAATAATTTAAGCACTCCACCAGCCTGGAGCAAAGGCTCTCCTCCAGAGACAGTCACGCCTCCATTATTTTTGAAATATGGTTTTGAATCTTCAGCCATTGCCACGATCTCTGCGGTTGACATTTCGCGTCCGCCCATGAGATCCTGGGTATCTGGATTATGGCAATACAGACAGCGAAAATTACAACCCTGCGCAAAAACAACCAGACGGATTCCTGGTCCGTCGTGAGTACCAAATGATTCTATAGAATGTATATTTAGCATTTGTTTGAATAAACTTCACAATGAATAACTCTAATCATTACCATTTTAATTGCGACGGCTACGACGCTTGAACTGTCCTTTATTTTCTTTCAAAGAATGTCCTAGAGAGGACTTCTTGCTGTTGTTCTTTGGTTAATTTTACAAAGTTAACTGCATAACCGGAAACTCTGATAGTGAGTTGAGGATATTTTTCCGGATGTTTCATGGCGTCTTGAAGCAATTCTTTCTTCAAAACATTGACGTTCAAATGATGCGCTTTCTTTTTGAAATATCCATCAAGCAAAGCGACTAAGTTTATTTTCTGTTCTTGATTATTGTGACCCATAGTCTGAGGCACAATAGTAAATGTATTGGAAATGCCATCACGAGAATTAAGATAGGAGATTTTGGCTACGGAATTAAGCGAAGCCACGGCACCATGAGTATCTCGGCCATGCATAGGATTGGCTCCAGGCGCAAAAGGTTCACCTAACTTTCTGCCATCAGGAGTGGCTCCGGTGTTTTTGCCATAAACCACATTGGAAGTAATGGTTAAAACCGATAAAGTTGCCTGGGCATTTTTATAAATTTTGTGCTTTTGGAGTTCCAAATTAAAATCACTGACTAATTTCTGAGCGATGTCATCAACTCTGTCATCATCATTGCCATATTTGGGGAAATCTCCTTCAATTTCAAAACTGACAGCCAGACCCTGTTCATTTCTAATCGGCTTCACCTTAGCGTATTGGATTGCTGACAAAGAATCAGCCACCACGGATAAGCCGGCGATGCCGAAAGCCATTACTCTTTCTATATCAGTATCCAGTAATGCCATTTGAGCTCTTTCATAATAATATTTATCATGCATGTAATGGATAATATTCATGGTATTGGCATATACCTTGGCAGTTTCGGCCATGGTTTTGGCAAACAAGGGCATTAATTTATTAATATCCAAATAATCCCCGGCTATTGGCTCTACTCCGTCTATGATTTTAATTCCGCTTATTTCATCCCGTCCTTCATTTATAGCCATAAGTAAAATTTTGGCCAAATTGCATCTAGCGCCAAAAAACTGCATTTGTTTGCCAGTCTTAAGCATGGAAACGCAACAACTAATACCATAATCATCACTGCAAGAAACTTCCCTCATCAAATCGTCATTTTCATATTGGATAGAAGAAGTGTCCAAACTCACTTGAGCGCAATAATCCTTGAATGCGCTTGGCAGTTTTTCGGACCAGAGAACAGTCAAATTCGGTTCCGGAGAAGCGCCAAGATTATAAAGAGTATGCATAAACCTATAAGTTGTCTTGGTGACTTTGTGCTGGCCGTTGTTCCAAACTCCACCCAAAGACTCAGTCAGCCAAGTAGGATCGCCGGCAAACAACCTATTGTATTCATCCATTCGCAAGTGCCTGATTAATCTCAATTTAATGACAAACTGATCAATTAATTCTTGAGCTTCCGCTTCTTTCATCTTTCCCTCTTTCATATCCCGCTCAATATAGACGTCAAAAAAGTTACTAACATTGCCCAAACTCATGGCTGCGCCGTCGTGCTCTTTAAGCGCTGCCAGATATCCGAAGTAAGTCCACTGCACCGCCTCTTGGGCATTTTGAGCAGGGGCGGAAATATCAAAGCCATAGGATGTTGCCATCTCTTTCATGAGTTGCAAAGCAATAATTTGATCGGAAACTTCTTCGCGCAATCTGATAAGATCATCGGTCATCTCGCCGTCCAATCCCACCTTATCCTTTTTCTTTTCTTCAATTAAATAATCAATACCATAAAGAGCTACGCGCCTATAATCACCGATAATGCGTCCTCTGGCATAATTATCCGGCAAACCAGTAATTATATGTGAACTGCGAAATTTTCTAATTTCATCTGTATAAGCCGAAAAAACGCCATCATTGTGAGTTTTGCGATATTTGGTGCAAATTTCTACAATTTCCGGTTTGATTTTCTTACCATATTCCTCACATGCTTTCTCCACGACCCTGATGCCGCCAAACGGCTTCAGCGCTCTTTTGAGTGGTTTATCCGTCTGAAGACCTACAATTACCTCAAATTCTTTCTTGATATATCCGGCTTTATGGCTATTAATGGTTGAGATTGTTTCCGTATCCACGCTCAAAACGCCTCCATGTTTTCTTTCTTTATTCAATAATTTTTTACTTTCCTCCCAAACTTTCAAAGTATTAACTGTAGGACCTGCCAAAAACGAGCCGTCCCCGTCATAAGGAGTAATATTTTCAAAAATAAAACTTCGGACATCTATCTCTTCTGTCCATTTACCTTCCTTAAAATCTGTTTTAATTCTACTCATGCCTGTCTGATTTATTTATTAATTAAGGCAGACCAAAAACCGCCACCCTCTCAGGATGCGGTTTTATCTACCGCAAACGAACATTTATTATTATACAAAATATGCCAACAATTGTCAAAAAACCAGGCTTTATCAACTCTCTTTGCTTGCAATTGCCAAGCCGAGTCTGTATAATTAAATTGAAATATGCCTCAATTATCCAGTGAAATGCAATGGCTTGTAGAAGCACAAAGCAAAGACTACTCCAGGCCAGCGCCCAAAGATTCGGAAAAGATTAAGCTTAGCCAGCTGGTTTCTAAGCTTGGTTTTTTTTATGAAAAAATCCGCAATGCCGTGGATTATAATGACGAACACCTGATCAGACGCAACTCCCTGAAAAGATTCCTGCGCCGGCAGATTTTCTTCATTCAAGAAAAAGATGCCTTCAAAATAAGTCAGGCCTTAATCTTTGAATTTATCAGGGCGACATATCTGCCCAATGACAGTTTACCAGAAACCGTCATTGAAGAAATAGCCAAACCGATTGAGAAATATTTGGCGATTTTCAATTTTATCAATATCAATGCCTATACCCAGAAAAATAAACTGTCGGAATGGGCTATAGATCTAGCTGCTTGTGAAATAGATGAAAAATTATTCCCCATAGACAAGGAGCTGGCCATGATTAATTTTATGTATTCGCAAATGGTCAGTAGCATCTCATTTATCCAGACGAATATAGATGAAAAAGAAAGAAACCTGCAGATTTATCTAGCAGTTCTCAAAACCATCGGGAAAGCAGACAAAAATATTCTTTATTACAGACTACTCAAATTATACATACCGGACTGGAACGATCTTAGCCCCGACGCGATCATGGATTTCTGCCAAAACCTGACTTCCATCAAAGGAAAAATGGATGCTCACTTGTCGCACCCCATCACTTTCCAACTTTTTCAAATGATCAAAAGGCAATCTGTTTTTTTCATCATCCTCAAAGAAATAATTGAAAAAAATCAAGACTCCGCTGAATCTCTTAATGACGAGGTCGGGTTAACCCAGCAAGTTCAGGAAACATGTCAAAGTAATTATCAACGTATTCGCAGTCGTTTAATTGGCAGTATCATCCGAGTCATAATTTACATTTTGCTCACCAAAACGGTCTTGGCTTTTATTTTGGAAGTGCCATACGATCTTTTTGTCGTCAAATCCATCAATTTCAAAGCGCTGGCCATAAATGTCATCTTCCATCCTACTCTTATGTTCATTATTGCCATGACCATAAAAGTCCCGGGACCCAAAAATACGCAAATCATCATTGATCAAATCAAAAAAATCGTCTACGGCGAAGAGAGAAAAATAGTCTTCAAGCAAAAAAAGCTGATGAACAAAGGATCAGTCACTTATTTTGTTTTTAATGTCATTTACCTTATTATGTTCATGGTTTCTTTCGGTATTATCGTCTATGCTCTTATTCTATTGGACTTTAATTTATTAAGCAGTCTGCTATTTATCTTCTTCTTGACCTTGGTCAGTTTCTTGGGCTTTAGATTGCGCAATCTGGCTAATCAATTCCTGGTTATTCCGCGTAAAGATAATTTGAGAAATTTTTTGATTGATTTCTTGACTCTGCCCATAGTCAGAGTTGGACGTGTCCTGTCGGCTAACTTTTCCAAAATTAACATCTTCATTTATATATTGGATTTCATCATTGAAACTCCATTCAAGATGTTGGTGGAATTTCTAGAAAAAGCGACTTCTTTCATCCGGGAGAAGCGCGATGAGATATCGGACTAGCAGTAACCGAGGGAACAACGGAGGGACAGACAACATGAGCGACACGGGAACAGCTACTTTACCGGAAACAAAGGGTAGGCGTGTCACATCGGTGAGACCGAAAAATGCCGAGGAGTTGCTGGCTGAGCAAATGCGTCGGGATGGAGAATTTGCACATTCCATAGGGGGAAAATCTGGGTTAAGCACTTCCGCTTCCACCGCAAAGATATTGTCACTGCAAGTGTAAATACTCCCATCATACCCCAGAGGAGGGCTCCAACCGGCGTCCTCCTCTTCTTTTTTTTCTCTGGTCTTTTCCCCTTGACATTATTTTTCATATGCTATATAATTAGATATATATCTAAACATCTAATTAAACCTTATGTCGCTGTCACAAACTTTTGCCGCCCTGTCTGATCAAAATCGCCAGAAAATACTGGATTTACTCAAGAAAAGAGATCTCTCGGTCGGCGATATTGGGAAAAAACTAAGCATTACCATGGCCACCCTCTCCCACCACCTAGACGTCCTCAAAAGAGCTGATTTAGTCAGCGGAAGAAGGGAGGGACAACAAATAATTTATTCACTTAATCTAAGCGTCATGGAAGAAATTACCGAGCAGATAGTAAAGTTTCTTAAACATAAAAAATAATTCAAATAACTGTATGAACAACCCGATTAAACCAACTCTCAAAAGCGAGATAATCCCGCTTGTACTCATCATTGCCACCATACTTCTCAGTATTTTCTTTTATCCCATGTTGCCGGAGAAGATGATTTCCCACTGGGATTTCCAAGGACAAGCAAACGGCTGGATGCCAAAACTATTCAACACCATACTCTTTCCTTGTATTATTACTGCCTGCTATCTGCTCTTTCTGGTCATGCCTTATTTTGATCCAAGGAAAGAAAGGTATGCGGAATTCAGGGGCGCCTATAATATTTTCAAGATAGCAATCATTGGAGTTTTATTTATTGTTTATTTGGCTTCCCTCTTGGCTAATCTAGGATTACCCATAAATATTGGAAAAATTGTTTCACTAGTTATCGGACTGCTCATGATAATTCTAGGAAATTATATGAGTAAAATTAAATTCAACTGGTTTATGGGCATACGTACACCCTGGACTATGTCTTCAGAAGTCGTCTGGAATAAAACTCATAGAGTAGGAGGCTGGTTTTTTATCCTTTTTGGATTATGTATAATTATCTCCCCATATTTACCAGTTATTTGGGCCACGATTATCTTTATCGGCGGCGTACTTCTTGCCACCGTTGGCAGTATGGTTTATTCTTACATTGTGTATAGACAAGAACAGAAATAAATAATGTTATTTTTCTTAAACACCAAACAATCAAACTACGACAAAAGCAACAAAATCACCTCCGTGAAAATTCCCATCTCGTCGGAGGCTATTTTGTTGGCTGACAAAATTCTTAAATCCGAACAAGCCGAGGATAGACAAGAAATCGGAGAACGGCTTCTGGACGAACTTTGCGATGCATCTGAAGTCGGAATCATCAAACTTCAAATCAATGATGAAAATCAATACCATCGCAAACGCAATAATAGAGTGGTAATGAAACGCTACGGCTTATATAGACCGCAATCAGCAGTCATCTCCATTTCTAATCGCACGGCGGTACGCGGTCAGATATTGGCTCCCAAATCATTCTTAGACACCCTACTTCACGAATGGGTACATCACTATGACACTTACAAACTCAAAATACGCTCTATTCATAGTAAAGGATTTTATTTGCGGTTGAATGACTTGAAAGAAAAATTAAAAGTGAAATAAAAAAATCCTCCGATGTTACATCGGAGGATTTTTTGATTGAATTTTATTTTGTTACCACTCTCGCAAACATTTTCTTACCTTTTTGAAGCAACAAACCATTTTCAGGCACGGAAACGCGCAAACTATCTTGAGAAATTAACTTATCATCTATTCTAATTGCTCCCTCTTTGATTAATCTTCTCATTTCACCGTTACTTTGAGCCAAACCAGCTTCTACAAATAAATCTAAGACCCCAATTTCTCCGTTTTGAAATTTATCAGCTGGAATTTTTATCTCCGGGACTTCCAAAGGCTTTTGTTTATCCTGAAATACACGCACAAAATTATTTTCCGCCTTCTTTGCGCCAGCTTCACCTAAATATATTTTTACCACTTCATAAGCAAGCTTCATTTTGCCATCACGAGGATTGGCACCACCAACCATATCTTTCTCCCATTTTCTAACTTCATCCATGGTCATGTCAGTTAGAATTTCCATTGCCACCGAAATAATAGTATCCGGCCAACTCATTATTTTACCAAACATATCTTCAGCGCTGTCAGTGAGAGATATTGCGTTACCCTCGGACTTACCCATTTTTTTGCCAGTCGGATCTTCCAATAATTTGGTAGTCAAAACAAACTTTTCCTTTCCTTTCATCTTTTTCATGAGAGTACGGCCAGCCAACATATTGAACATCTGATCATTGCCACCGATTTCCAAGTCTACATCCATGGCTACACTATCATAAGCCTGCATCAGAGGATACATAAATTCATTTAGATATAAATCCTTACCTTCTTCTATTCTTTTCTTAAACATATCGCGCGCCAACATCTGTTGAGCCGTAAAATATGCAGTGAGCTCAAGAACATCAGTGAACTTCAACTTAGACAACCAACTATAATTGTTTTTGAAAATTATTTTTTTAGTATCTGTAATGTTTTTAATCTGTGATTTCCAACCCATAGCATTTTTCTTGACCTGAAGGGCAGTCAAAGTTTTTCTAGCTTGCGCCTTGTCGGTTGGATCGCCAACCATAGCCGTAAAACCACCATAAAGAAAAATCACTTCGTGACCTAATTTACGAAACTGCTCCAATTTTCTGATTTGAACACCATGTCCGATGTGAAGTGCCTCCGCAGTCGGATCAAAACCGCAATAAAGCTTGATCTGCTTACCAGACATTAACATTTTCTTAAGAGATTCTTTGTCTGGATAAATATTCTCTACTCCGCGACTCAAAATTTCATCAACTAATTTCTCATCGGTGATTATTTTTGGCATACTTTTTTTAGTTTTATTCCAATTATACTAAACTACTTAACTGATCTTTTAATTTTTTAATTTTTTCTATAGCAGAACTTAATTTTTCATTTTCTTTGGCAATAATTTCCTCCGGGGCGTTATCTAGAAATTCTTTATTACCTAGTTTAACTTCTAAACCCTTAATGTATTTCTCAGATTCGGCTATCTCCTTTTCAACTCGTTTCTTCTCCGCTTCCACATCAATTAATCCAGCCAACTCCAGATATATTTGCACGCCACCAACAACCGCTCCCACGCTATTAGCTGGTTTTTGACCGTCTGCTAAAATGGTAAATTTTTCTAACCTAGTTAATTTCTTTATTATCTCTGACTGTTCTGTTAATAGTTTAATCCTATCTCCGGCAATGACTACCACTGAAACCATTTTTGCTGGTTCTATCTTATTTTCACTTCTTAAATTACGGATAACTGCAATAATTTCCTTAATAATTTCCATTTCTGCTCGTGATGCCTCATCTTGACTAGTAGAGGCAACTGGCCACTTTTCAATCATAAGCAATTTTCCAGCTCCTAAAGTCTGATATATTTCTTCTGTCACAAATGGAATAAATGGATGCCATAATTTCAAAATATTTTGCAAGACATAAAATAGAATTTCTTCTTTATTGCCTTCCACTTTAGAAATTTCTAGATACCAATCAGCAAAATCATTCCAAGAGAAATCATACAAATATTCTGAGGCGCCAGAAAAGTTATATTTATCTATTTCCTGAGTAGTCAGGGCAATAACAGAATTGAGTTTATTTAAAATCCATTTATCAGCCAAGGTCTTGGCCTCGGGCTGAGTGGCTACAATTCTTGAATTCTCAGAAGATTGAATAATAAACCTAGAAATATTCCACAACTTATTGACGAAATTTCTAGCACCCTCCACTTTCTCCTCATAAAATCTCATATCGTTGCCGGGCGTAGTGCCACGAAGCAGACTAAGACGCAAAGCATCTGTGCCGTATTTCTCAATTATATCAATAGGATCCAAACCGTTACCCAAGGACTTGGAAAATTTGCGTCCATCCTTATCCCGAAGCATGCCATGAATGTAGACATCTTTAAACGGGATATCGTCCAGAGCATAAGTGGTCATAAGAATCATTCTCGCCATCCAAAAAAATAAAATCTCATAACCCATCTGCATCCAATTTGTAGGATGATAAGTCAAAAGGTCGGGAGTTTCCTCAGGCCAACCCAAAGTGGAAAAGGTCCAAGCGCCGGACGAAAACCAGGTATCCAGTGTATCTTCATCTTGGTGTATATTTTTGCTTCTACATTTAGGACACATCACGGGATTAACATCGCTATAGAATACTTCCTTGCAATCATCACAGTACCATACCGGAATTCTGTGCCCCCACCAAATTTGCCTGGAAATGCACCAATCGCGTAAATTATCAATCCAATGCAAATATATGGCATGGAATCTATCCGGAGTAATACTAATCACTTTACTGGCATCGCCATTATGACCCATGGTTACAGCCTCTCTCATCAATTCCTTCAAACTCCTGCCCTTATTGCTAATCTTTTTATTAACATCTATAAACCATTGCTCCATTGGGAGTGCTTCCACCACATCCTTGAATCTGTCAGAGGTTCCTACGCTATGAACACTTTCCTCTTCTTTGATAAGCAAATTATTTTTACGTAGCCATGCTACAAATTTCTCTCTCGCTGCCAAAACATCAAGGCCTTGATAATTTACACCGGCTTCTTCCGTCATCTTGCCATCCTTGCCAATTACAGGAATAATTCCAATTTCCTTGTTCTTCTGATACATTTCAAAATCAACTGGACTATGCGCTGGAGTAACACCAACTGCCCCGGTTCCGTAATTTATATCCACTTCATCATCGGCGATAACAGTAATAGTAAGTGGCGCTTTAGCTCCCACATCAACCACAAATTTTTGACCAATATATTGTTTATACCTATCATCTTTGGGATTCACGGCCACGGCTGTATCGCCTAATTTTGTTTCCGGCCTAGTGGTTGCAATAGCAATAGGAAAATTATTGCTATATTTGAAAGTATAAATAACAGTTTTCTGATCAATATATTCTAATTCATCATCAGAACAAGTAGATTGTCCTTTAACTGACCAGTTAATCACCCTATAGCCCTTATAAATCAATCCGTCAGCATACATCATTTTGAAAATTTCATTTACCGCTTCCGATCTTTTCTCGTCAAAAGTATAAGCCAATCTTGACCAATCACAACTGGTTCCCATTTTACGAATTTGACTAAGAATTACGCTTTTAGAATTTTCTGCATATTCTCTAATCCGCTTTAGCAATTCCTCTCTTCCTAAATCTTGCCTGGGATTAGAGATGCCTTCTTTACGTAAATTATCTTCAACCCTAGCCTGAGTGGCTACAGCCGCATGATCAGTGCCTGGAACAATCATGGCCTTCCTACCTTTCATCCTCTGATAACGAATTTCCACATCCATAAGGGAATTTTCAAAAGCATGTCCTAAATGCAAAATACCAGTCACATTTGGTGGTGGCATAGAAATAACAAAAGGCTCTTTGGCTTCAACTAAATTATCAGGATTAAAAAAACCTGATTCCTCCCATTTTTGATAAATAGCGTCTTCTACTCCTTTGGCATCATAAGCCTTTGACAATTCAATTTTTGGCATATTGTTATTTTTACTTATATACTCTAGAATTAATTATATTTTACTAAATTTATTGGGTTTTTTCAAGTTTTATAAATAACTCCGATTAAACTCTTATTTTATTCATTTTATCGGTATTATTGACATATTGAGTATTATTATATATGATATTATATTGAATCTAATTTATTCTAAACATTGTATCCATGGCTTTTACGGCTAATCAGCAAATCTTTGAACTTGTCAGAAAAAACAATTCATTCCTTATTACCATAAAAAGAGACTGGAGCGGAGATGCTCTAGCCGCTTCTTTGGTCTTGGCGATGGCCTTAAAAAAATTAGGCAAGAATGTTGATGTGGCTTGTGATAATTTTAAAACGCCTACCAATCTAGGATTTCTACCAACCCTTGAAATCAAAAATCATCTTTCTAATTTGCAAAAATTCATAGTAAGCCTCAACACCGCCAGAACCAAATTAGGAGAATTTAATTATGATCACTCTGACGGTAAATTAAATATTTATATCACTCCGGAAGAAGGCCAGTTCAATCACGAGGATGTAAGCACTTCTATTTCTGATTATAAATATGACATAATTTTTGTAATCGGTACTCCTGATCTCCATGCCCTAGGAACAATCTATGCTAATCAAAGTGACTTTTTTTATACTAAACCCAAAATAAATATTGACCATAGTCCCAAAAATGAATATTTTGGCGACATCAATGTGGTTAATTTAGCTTCATCATCAACTTCTGAAATTATTTACGAATTAATCAATGAAAGTGAACCAGGATTAATTGATGAAGATATAGCTACCTATATTCTCTCCGGCATAATCATGGCCACAAAAAATTTCAAAACCAAAGGAGTCACGCCTCACACCATGAATTTGGCCAGTGAACTCATATCCAAAGGAGCCAGAAGAGAACAAATCATCCAATGCCTATATCAAAACAGATTTATTTCCACACTCAAATTATGGGGTAGGGTTCTTTCCAGATTAAACAATGATTTGGATGATAAATTAATCTGGTCTGTCTTGTCTCATCAGGATTTTTTGGAAACCTCCACTACGCCGGAAGAATTAGAAGATGTCATAGAAGAGCTGATTGTTTCTATGCCCAAGACAGAAATAATTGTCTTAATTTATGAAGCGGATAAATTCAACAATCATGAGGTTTGCGCCATTGTATATTCTGCCAAGAATTTTGATGCTTCATGGGTAACAGAAAAATTTAACTCCATTGGCAACAAAGAAATTGCTAAATTTTCCCTGACTGGAGTAACCCTCTCTCAAGCCGAAAGAACTATTATTGAAGAGATAAAAAACAAGATTAGATAGAACGGACTTGAAATTATCCGTTTTTTGAGTTATATTAAAAAAGCATTAAGGGCCCTTAGCTCACTTGGTAGAGCGCGTCCATGGCATGGACGAGGCAAGCGGTTCGATCCCGCTAGGGTCCACAGTATATCTCACAAAATATGGGCCTGTAGCTCAGCGGTTAGAGCACTGCTCTTATAAAGCAGGGGTCGGTGGTTCAACTCCACCCAGGCCTACTAAGAAATATGGACGATTAGCTCAGTTGGTTAGAGCGTCTCATTGACGTTGAGAAGGTCAGAGGTCCGACTCCTCTATCGTCCACCAAAAAGAAAATATGAATCAAAAGACCTTTGTAAAAATAATTTTAATCTTAGGAATTATCATACTCATATGTGTAGTCGGGTATTTTGTGTTTGCGAAACAATCAGCTCCGCAAGATGAGACAGCCAATTGGAAAACGTATACAAATACGAGATATGGCTATTCAATAAAATTTCCAATGGATTTTAAGGCGGAAGAACAAGGTATGGGAGGTAATTTTGATGCAAAGCCAGATAGCCCTGTTATATTTATTTCAAATAATAAACTTGAATTAACTATAAATCCGAATATTCTTTCCAGCGAGGAATCAGAGATTAAAGGAATTACTGTAGACAAAGGATTTGGATACCTTGCCCGGTCTGCGGAAATTAATTACGCCAACCAAGAGTTTGTTAAATTTTCTTATCTAAAAAAGTCTTACCCATTTGCGGAACTCGCTGGATATATGGAAGGTACAATTAATAATACAAAAGGATCAAAAAGCTACGGCGACTACTATGAATCTTACCATCTACAAACCAAACATAATAGTCAATTTCTCCAAATTGACTATAGAAATGTAACGCCAAAAGCCAATAGAGAAAGTGCTGAATTCCAAACGGGACTGGATAAATTAGAAAAAATAATAACAACTATTGAATTTACAAAGAAATAATTCACTGCAAATAGAGATCTCCGCGAGGAGATTTTTTTATTGACTTAATTTTCAAAAAAATTTTAATATTTTATCTAAAATTAGCTATTGACAAAAACACCAAAATCTTATAAAATTTAAACCTGGTAAAACAAAAATAAACAAGCGTTTAGGGCGTTTTTGTGATAAAATATAAGTATGATTCACGAAGCAGAAAAAAAACTAATTAAGTGGCACAAAGGAATATCCAAAATTCCCTATTTTAGTTTTGTCACTGAAATCATCAAACAATTTCCAGAAGCCAATATTTATCTGGTTGGCGGAGCTGTCAGGGATATTATCCTGGAAAGACAGACGAAAGATTTTGATTTTGTAATTAGCAAAGTTGATGTCAACGATTTGGAAAAATTTCTCTCTCAAAAGGGCAAAGTCAATCTGGTCGGCAAAAGTTTCGGCGTTTTTAAATTCGTACCTGAGAACAAAGAAGAAAAGATTGAGGCTTTTGACATCGCCCTTCCACGAACAGAGCATGCTGGCATGTCCGGAGGATACAAAGATTTTGAGATTCAAAGCGATAAAGACCTACCAATTAAAGATGACTTAGGAAGAAGGGATTTTACCATCAATGCTCTGGCTTATGATCTCAAAAATGAAAAAATTATTGATGAGTTTGGTGGAATAAAAGATTTGCAGGATAAAATTATCAGGGCAATTGGCGATCCAAAGCAAAGATTCCAAGAAGATTACACTCGCATGATGAGAGCAATCAGATTTTCTTGCCAACTTAATTTTGAGATAGAGGAAAAAACTCTGGCCACCATAAAATCAAAAGCCGACAAAATTATTTCTATTTCCAAGGAAAGAATTTATGAGGAGTTTATCAAAATAATTATGTCTGATCGGGCAGAGCAAGGAATTAGAATAATGCAGGAAATAGGACTACTTAAAATATTAATTCCTGAATTAGAAAAAGGCGTGGGCATGAGTCAAAATAAAGCTCACATCTATGACATTTTTGAGCACAGCGTCAGGGCGCTTGGCGTAGGAGCAGAAAAAAAATTCAAATTAGAAGTGAGGCTAGCTGCACTTTTTCATGACATCGGCAAACCAATTACCAAAGAAGGCGAGGGTGTAGATGCGACTTTTTATAATCATGATTCTGCCGGAGCCAAAATCACCAAATCAATCCTCAGAAGACTGAATTTCCCGATTGATATCACAAATCATATTGTTCATCTAGTTAGATATCATATGTTCTACTATGCGTTGGATACGGTTAGTGATGCTGGAGTAAGAAGACTACTAAATCGTCTTGGCCCTGAAAACATTGATGATTTTATTAATGTCAGAATTTGCGACCGACTAGGAATGGGGCGTCCAAAAGCCAAACCCTGGAAACTTATTCAACTGGAAAGAAGATTCAAAGAAGTCCAACTGGATCCGATTACACCAAAAATGCTAAAAATTAATGGCACGGAATTAATGGAATTATTGAATATCAAGCCAGGGCCAAAGGTAGGATTAATTCTCAATGCCTTGCTTGGCGAAGCACTGGAAGATCCCAAAAAAAATGAAAAAGAATATTTAAATAAAAAATCTTTTGAATTAAACAATTTACCAGATGAAGAATTAAAAAAGATGCATCCGGATGTAAAGTTCTATGACGAGGAAAGGAAAAGAATGTTGCATGGAGAAAAATAATCATATTACAAACAAAAATAAATACATGGAACCACAAATTATAAATGTAACAGAAGAAAACAGAGACCAGCGCTTGGATAAATTTCTAACCGAACAAATGTCAGATACAACTCGCACTCAGATTAAAAAATTAATCTTGAGCGGTTTAGTTTTGATTAATCACAAAAAAGCGACCGTTCATCAATTTCTCAAAGTTGGCGATGTAATTAAAATATCCGAAAAATCTCCTTTGCCGGAAAAGGAAGAAAAAAAGAAGCTTCCAAGTACCAGTAATAAAAAAATATTTGAAAAAATAAAAATAGTTTCTGATGAACCTGACTTTTTGATAATTGAAAAACCATCCGGACTCCTCGTTCATCCAACTTCCAAAATTGAAACCAATACTTTGGTGGACTGGCTATTGGAAAAATACCCCAAACTCAGAAATATAGGCGAAGATCCGCAAAGACCAGCTATTGTGCATAGATTAGACAAGGATGTTTCCGGCCTGATGCTAATTCCTAAATCACAAAAATCCTTTGATTACTTCAAACGATTATTTAAGTTAAGAGATATCACAAAAAAATATACTGCTTTGGTTTATGGAGAAATATGGAAAGATGAAGACGAGATAACTTTCCCCATCAGCAGATCAGTCAACAAAAAAGGGTTATTTGCGGCTAAACCAAAAATTGAAACTCCCGAAGACAAAAAAGCTCATACCATATTCAATGTAATTAAAAAATTCAAGAACTATACCCTTTTGGAAGTCCAAATCCTTACAGGCAGAACCCACCAAATCAGAGTACATATGCTCGCTTATGGTAATCCCATCGTTGGAGACCCAATTTACAAGAATAAAAGAGTAAAACTAGCCGAGGCAGAAAGGATATTTCTGCATGCCAGTTATTTATCATTTATTGATTTAAATGAAAAGAAATGGGAATTTACCAGCGAAATTCCTAACCCCATGACTGAATTCATCAAAAAGTTAAAAACAAAATAGTCTGAAAGGCCTTGCTTTTTACCTTAATTCCTGTTAAAATTAATTCAATTGTTAAATAATAAATTTAAGCTAAATCTATGGGATTACCCAGCAAAAGAAGAACTAAAACTTCAAAAAGGGACAGAGCATCCCACTTTGCCTTGGACAAAAAAGCTCTCGTAAAATGCCCCAAATGCGGTAAAGCCTCTTTGTCACACACTGCTTGCGGTTTCTGCGGTACCTACAAAGGCAGACAAGTAATTATTATCAAGACAAAAGAAAAAACAGTCAAACAAAAAGCCCAAGAAAGAAAAGAAGCGACCAAGGCCAAAGAGTCCAAAAAAACAGAAAAGAAGTCTTCCAAATAACTAAATTTTCGGCTATGTCCAATAGGCACCTAGCAAGAACTATCGCCGTACAAAGCCTTTATCAATGGGATTTTAATGGTCAAAAAGATGATATCGGTGAGGTATATAAGCAGAACAAACTAGAGTTTGCTCCAGAATTTGATGACGGCGGATTTATTGAACATTTAGCCTGCGGAGTGACGGACCATATTCAAGAAATAGATGGCCTCATAACCAAATTTGCCCCTGAATGGCCTTTAGACCAGATTACTATTGTAGACAGGAATGTCCTCAGGATTGGAACTTTTGAATTAAAATACGATGATAATATACCAGCAAAAGTCGCCATCAATGAAGCTATTGAATTGGCCAAAACTTTTGGCGGGGAATCATCTGGAAAATTTGTAAACGGCGTCTTGGGCGCAGTCTACAAAGAGATGGGAGAAAAAGAAATAGATAAAAAAATGGCTGAGGAAAACGAAGCCACAGAGGAAGGAAAAGAAAATGAAGGAGCTAACTAAATTAGAAAAAAATCTTGGTGTTAAATTCAACAACCTTGATTTGTTGACTCAAGCGATTGTCCATAGATCATATCTCAATGAACATCCTGATTTTCGATTGGATCACAATGAGCGACTGGAATTTCTAGGTGACGCCGTTTTGGAATTGGCGGTAACCGAATATCTTTATAATCACTATCCCAATCCCGAGGGAGAACTCACTAATTGGCGCGCATCACTCGTCAATGGCGTTTCCCTTTCCAATATTGCCCAACACTTAGACATAGAGCCTTTTATGTTTTTGAGCAAGGGAGAATCTCAAGATAAAAATTCCAAAGCCAGACAATATATTCTGGCCAATGCCTTGGAAGCTATTATTGGCTCCATCTATCTAGATCAAGGAATGGATATGGCCACAAAATTTATCCAAGACAAAGTTCTTTCTAAACTTGAAGAAATTATTGATAAAAAATTATATATTGATGCCAAAAGTTTTTTCCAGGAAAAAGCTCAAGAAAAACTAGGCATTACTCCATCATATAAAGTCATAAGTTCAATCGGTCCCGACCATGACAAAGTTTTCAAAGTAGGTGTATATCTAAGCGATGACTTAGTTTCCACGGGAGTTGGATCAAGCAAGCAAGAAGCGCAAACAGATGCTGCCAAAAATGCCCTCATCAAAAAAGACTGGAAATAATTAAATTTCAAAAATATGACTCTAGAGAATCTATTTCTCAAGGCGGTAGAAAATGGCGCTTCTGATTTGCATTTAGTGGCCGGATTACCTCCTTATGTGCGCGTTGATGGACAGTTAAAGCCCTTAGACAAAAAAGCCCTATCCGCCAAAGAGATTGAACTAATGATTAAAGGCGTCATAGACGAAAATAGGCAGAAAAAGTTCGCCGTGGAAAAGGAACTTGATTTTGCTTATGAATCCTCGGACAAATCAAGATTTAGGATTAATCTTCATTTTGAGAAAGGAAACATGGGATTATCCGCTAGAACCATTCCTCCAGAAATTCCCACCATGGAAGATATCAATATGCCTCAGGTCGCTTTTGATCTTTGTAATATGGATGGCGGACTAATTCTTGTAACTGGTCCTACTGGCTGTGGCAAATCCACCTCGCTAGCCGCGATGATAGACTATATCAATCAAAGCAGAAGCCTCAATATAATCACCCTGGAAGACCCAATTGAATTTATTTTTACCCCCAACAAAAGCATCATCAGACAGAGACAATTAGGCACAGATATGACCAGCTTCCAAAACGGCCTAGTTCATGCCCTAAGACAAGACCCAAATGTAATTATGGTAGGAGAAATGAGAGACTTAGATACTATTGCCACCACCATTACTTTGGCTGAAACCGGACATTTGGTTTTTGCCACCTTACATACTTACAGCGCTTCACAAACCATAGACAGAATAATTGATATTTTTCCTCCGCATCAGCAAAATCAAGTACGAATGCAAGTATCTATGACACTGAAAGGCATCATCGCCCAAAAACTTCTGCCCAGAGAAGGCGGAGGCAGAGTAGCGGCTAGAGAAGTCCTTATCAATGATCCTGCCGTGTCCAACTTAATCAGAGAAAATAAAGTATCACAAATAAAAACAGCCATACAAACCAGTTCCAAAGACGGTATGATCAGCATGGACAATTCATTACAAAAATTATACAAAGAAGGCTCTATATCCAAGGCAGTATTAGATAGTAATATTTCTTCCGGCAGAATATAAATAGATGCCGCCGAATCAACTCTGCCGACTAAAGCGGGGTTGATTTTTTTTACAATTTATGATAATTTTATATATAAGTTTGGATGCACCCGTAGCTCAACTGGATAGAGCGCCTGGCTTCGAACCAGTAGGTTGTGGGTTCAAATCCTGCCGGGTGCAATATTTAAAATAATTCAATAAATGCGGGATATTAGCTCAGTTGGTAGAGCAGTTGCCTCTTAAGCAAACGGTCGCAGGTTCAAATCCTGCATATCCCATAGATATAATACAAAAAAAGACCCTTTCGAGGGTCTTTTATATTATATATATAATGTAAACTATTTAAAATCTATAATTTCTTCAAGTTGATGGCTCGCTATGCCGTAACCATTTTCAGAATACGGTCCTTGGACTAAAAACAATTTACAATTATCTATATATTTCATCATCTCTAAGCTTTCACGAACATTATCGTTGATGATAATTACCGTTTCTCCTTCTCTTATGTCTATACTTTCCAGTACTTCTTTTTTGGAACTATCAGTAAATAATGTTTTCTCAAAAAATTTTTCCATTCCCGATCCATAAACCTTATCCTTCTGCCATGCCATATTTCCCCAAGAAATTAAAATCAATTTGTGATTATCATTTTTTGATTTTATAAGTATGTTTTCCGCCCCAGGGAAAATATACTCGCCCAAATCAGATAAAAAACTTTTTAAAACCTTTAGGGCATAATTATAATTCTTTAAATTTTGCCCCAATAAGTTGAGATGCTCTTCAATATTATAATGAATTTTATTTTCTTTAAAATAATCTATTTTCAAATTACTGGAATCAAAAACCAAATCATCAAACAAAGCATAGAAATCTTTTTTAAACCTAGCCGTATCAAAAAGGGTATAATCAAAATCAAAGATATACAACATACTAAAATATATTTTTTATAACACTGGATAGCTTTATGGAATTATGCCGAATTACTTCTCCAATCTCAACCAAATCCTCTTCTATCAACAATCTCGGCTTTATCTTTTCCCTTTGCTCCTCATTAAGTAAAACAAAAGAAGCTCTCTGTTCGCCATAACGGTTCAAAATTTCTTCTGGCGGTTTTTGGTTATTAACAATTACATAATCTACATTTCTACCGATATAATTCTCAATAGTACACAGAAAGTCAAAAGGAGTAAATCCGTCTGTTTCTCCATATTTTGTCATTACATTGGTAACATAAATGAGCTTGGCCTTGGTATCTTTAATCGCTTCCTTAACACCCGGAACCAAAAAATTAGGGATGATACTTGTATAAATGTCACCCGGGCCGATAATCAAATAGTCAGCTTCTTCAATAGCTTCAATTACCGGATCATAGACTGATATAATCTCGCTATGATGAGGCACTAGATATACCTCCTTAATTTTTTCTCTCTGATCGCCACGTGGAATATCAATGGCGGATTCACCGTACAACCTAATTCCATTGGTCAATTCCGCCACCAGAGTAGCTCTATCAATAGTTACTGGCAAAACCCGCCCTTTGATGCTTAAAATCTCTCCTAGAGCCCTTACGCCCTCAGGAAAGTTGCCAGCATACTGCGAAAGCATGGACAAAAGCATATTGCCCGCATTATGACCATTTAATTTATCAGAACCGCTTAATTTCGTCTGCAATATCCTTCTGGCCACATCCTGAAAAGGAGACAGGGCGACGGTGCATTTCAAAATATCCCCTGGAGGCAAAACGCCCAGTTCATCACGCAACCGACCCGTGCTTCCACCGCTGTCAACCATAGAGACTATGGCCGTGATTTCAACATCTTCTACATCCTTAAGTCCTGACAACAGAACATACTGACCAGTTCCTCCTCCGATTGTAGTTATTTTTTTCATAAATTAATTATATCAAAATGAAATCTTATCTCAGAATACAACCAGAACAAATTTTAAACGAAAAACAACCCGCTTAGAGCGGATTGTTTTATTAAATTTATTGAGTTTTTTCCGGTTCTGACTTGAGTTCTGCCCTGCCTTTTAGATAATCCTTCAAATTTTTTCCAGCTTTGAATTTAACTACCAAAACAGTAGGAATAGTAATTTTTTCTGAAGTATTGCGAGGATTTATGCCTTCTCTGCCTTTTCTGGCTCTAGCGGAAAAAGTTCCAAAACCGGTCAGGGTAATTTCACCGCCAGCCTTGATAGTTTCCATGGTTATTTGAGTGAAAGCGTTCAAAACTTCCTCAGCTTGCGCTTTGGAAATATTGACTTTAGCGGCAATCTTGTCTGATAATTCTGCTTTGTTCATATATTTGTTTTTTTATTATTTATTATAACTAATTATTGTTAATTATTTATTAATTGTGAAACTTTTGTAAATTCTTTCTATTTTATGCGCTTTGCCGGTTTTAGCATTAATCTCCAAATAAGCGCCATTGAATAAAACTTTTCCTTTGTCCGGCAAATCATGCCTTTTGGAACTTTTTCCCTGACCCAGAAATAAATTAAAAATCTGATTTTTGTCTGATCCAATTATGGAATCATAATATCCGGTCATTCCAACGTCGGTAATAAAAACTGTTCCTTTTTCTAAAATCCTTTCATCTGCCGTCTGTACATGCGTGTGTGTTCCTAGCACAGCAGAAACCTGTCCATCAAAATAATTAGCAAAAGCTGTTTTTTCTGAAGTGGCTTCGGCGTGAAAATCTACCAAAACTATATCATGTTTATCAAGCTTCTTGAGAATCCTCTCCATAACCTTGAAGGGACTGTCCACCTCTTCCTCATCAATATACACCTTTCCCAATAAGTTTACCACAATGATGTTATTTTTGCCAATTTCTATCGCTTTATAGCCCTTTCCTGATTTTTTGGATGGATAATTGGCCGGTCTGATGACATACGGATTATTCAAATTGAGGATCTCATCACTGCCCGCCTTTTTCCAAGCATGATTGCCTGAAGTGCAAATATGCACTCCCGCTTCCTTAATTTCTTCCAATGTGCTATTGGTAAATCCAATGCCATGAGCCAAATTCTCAGCATTGGCTATAACCAAATCCGGTTCGTATTGCTTAATCAGCTTAGGCAGATATTCAACAACCGCCTTTCTGCCTATCTTGCCCACTATATCTGATAAAAACAAAATTTTAATCATTACCTTGATACTTATTTAATTATCTGGCAAACTCTACAATTCTCTTCTCTCTGATAACATTAACCTTGATTTCGCCAGGATATTTAAGCTCTGCCTCAACCTTTTCAGCAATATCTTTGGCTAATTTAATTGCGGATAAATCATCAATATCGTCAGGATTAACAAAAACTCTAACTTCCCTTCCGGCTTGAATGGCATAAGCCTTTTCAATCCCACCGAAGCTCAGCGCAATATTTTCTAATTCAGAAAGTCTTTGCAAATAATTCTCGTAAGAATCTTTTCTTGCACCGGGTCTAGCTCCAGAAATCGCATCTGCCACTTTGACAATAACGCCGACCAAAGTCTTGGGCTTGTCATCATGATGAGACAAGACAGCATCAATGATTTCTTCAGCGATGCCGAATTTTCTGCAAATATCCCGGCCAATCTCGGGATGCGTACCTTGAACTTCATGATCAACTGCCTTACCTACGTCATGGAGCAAACCGGCTTTTTTGGCCATAGCCACATCAGCTCCCAATTCTTCTGCAAGCAACGCAGAAAGATTAGCCACCTCAATAGAGTGGTTTAAAATATTTTGTCCGTAACTCGTTCTATATTTCAATCTGCCAAGTATTTGCACTAACTTAGGATCAAGCCCAGCAATGCCAAGCTCATAAACAGTGGCTTCTCCCGCTTTTTTGATATCCAAAGCAATTTCCTGCTTGGCTTCCTTGATAGTTTCTTCAATTCTAGCTGGATGTATTCTGCCATCAAATATTAATTTTTCAATGGCCTTCTTGGCGACCTGTCTTCTAATCGGACTGAAAGCTGACAAAGTAATTGCCTGTGGCGTATCATCAATAATAATTTCTACGCCTGTTAGCTGTTCAATGGTTTTGATATTTCTGCCTTCACGACCGATAATTCTTCCTTTCATTTCATCATTGGGAATATCCACGACAGAAGAAGTGTTTTCCTGAGCATGGGAAGAAGCGCATCTCTCAATAACCAACGATAACATTTCCTTGGATTTCTTTTCCAATTCTTCAGAAGCTTCCTGCTCTAACTTGGTAATGCGGTGAGCAAGATTATCTGCTACCAATCTTTCTGTGTTATCCATTAATATCTTCTCGGCTTCAACCTTGGTTAATCCTGCAATCTTTTCCAACTTGGCTAATTGCTCATCCTTGATCTTGGAAATATCTTCCTTGGTTTTATTGGCCTTTTCAATTTTGTCTGACAATTCCTGTTTCTTATTTTCCAAATCCAAAAGCTTCTGATCAAAAAGAGTTTCCCTTTTCTCCAATCTCTTTTTGGCCAATTCCGTATCCTGCCTTAATTGCCTGGCATCATTTTTTGACTCTTCCAAAACCCTCAAGGACTTCTCCTGAGCTTCCAAAATTATCTCTTTCTGCTTTCCTTTTGCATCAATAAGCATCTTCTCCACCTTGGCCTCAATGCTGTCCTTCCGATTTTTGGCCCATTGTTTTCTGGTTAAATAACCCAACAAAAAACCGATCGCCAAAGCAATCACCGTCACTACGATAAAAATTATTAAATTTTCCATAAATTTCCCTTTACTTTTATAAAAGAGAAATTTAGCTTTAAACTCTTTAAGGGGTTAGTTCCGCCCATAGACGGGTAGACTTTATGTCGCTAACCAAAGAATTGAGGTTGATTTTATCTTCCTTTATTTACCAAAGATAATTTTCTGCCGGAAACTGCCTTATTTATGATGAAAAGTTTTAATCTCATAATTCTTAACTAGAATCTTGTCTAATTTTAGATATTTTTTATCAACCAATTCTTAATTAAAAAAAGCTAAACTTCCTTTTGATTTAAAATTAATTAAGTAATTTAATATTAACATAATACACATATTAGGTCAACCAAGAGAAACTAGGCAAATCTTACTCCTTTGACACCAAAAAAGGCCCGAAGGCCTCTTCTTATTTAACTATTTTGTCAATAATGCCATAAGTCATGGCCTCTTCTGGAGTCATAAAATAATCCCTGTCCGTATCTTTTTCAATCTGAGACAGAGTTCTATTGGTATGTTTGACCAAAATCTTATCTAATTTGCTTTTTACCTTGAGGATGTGTTCGGCTCTGATTTTGATATCAGTCGCCTGCCCTTCTGCGCCACCCATAACTTGATGAATCATAATTTCAGAATTAGGCAAAGCCAATCTCTTGCCCTTGGCGCCACCAGCGAGAATTATCGCTCCCATGCTTCCGGCCAGTCCTACGCAGATTGTGGAAACGTCAGACTTCACATATTGCATGGTGTCATAAATGGCAAGTCCCGCCGAAACAGACCCGCCTGGAGAATTAACATAAATCTTGATATCTTGATTTTTTTCTTCATTATCCAAAAAAAGCAACTGGGCGATTATAGTATTGGCAACCGCGTCGTCAATTGACGAACCCAGGAAGATTATCCTATCCTTCAAAAGTCTAGAATAAATATCGTAGGCTCTTTCTCCCATATTTGTCTTTTCAATAACCGTTGGAATTAAATGCATATAGTTTTTAATTAAAAATTATCCATTAAGAATTAAATTTATATTTAATTATAACCTTAAACTTATCAAAAAAACATTAAGAAATCAATAACTCTCCGTTTTGCTCTTCCAGTGCAAAATCCAAGGTAAATCCTGCCGCCTTCTTGTGTCCTCCACCGCCAAAGGATGAAGCGATTTGTGATAAATCTACATCATTTTTGGTAGTTCTCATACTAACTCTGGTTTGTTCCGATTCCAAACGGAATAATATGGCAGCTTTGGCATCCACTATGACGTTAAGAAAATCAATAAAACCATCAAGCTCTTCCTCGCTGACATTGAATTTTTTAAAATCCGAATGTTTGATATAAGTATAAGCGATATCATATTCGGCATTGGTCTTGAGGCGCGACAATACTTCTCCCCACAACTTCAAACCGTTGATAGATTTATTCATACCCACCAAATTAGAAATATTTCCCACGCTTGCCCCTGCGCGTATGAGATTTGAAGTAATATCCATGGCCAATAAACTAGTGGCTGAATTTTTGAATCCTCCGGTATCGCTGATTATTCCGGATAAAAGGCAGGTGGCTGTTCTTTTGTCCATAGCAAATCCGACATAAGTTAAATAATTATAAACTATTTCGCAAGCCGAACTGGCTTGAGCGTCTACATAATTAATTTTTCCGTATTGCTTATTGCTAATGTGATGATCAATATTTATAATAGTTGTCTGTGATAATTTATCCATATCCGCCTTGGTATGTGGGGTATCAGATGAATCCAAAAATATAGCCACGTCCCAAGATTGAGAAAAAATACTAAGATCAGTAGATATCTGATCAATATTGGGCAGATATGAGAAATATGAAGCTGGTTTATCGGCTACAAAAGCACCCACTTGCTTACCAATGGATTGAAGATAAGAAAGCATGCCTAAAACGGAACCACAAGCATCGCCATCAGGCTTCTGATGAGAAATGAGAAGGATTCTTTGCGCTTGAGCAATCTCCTGATTTATTTGATCAAATATGTAATTCATAATTTTCATTAAGGAGTGAGTATACTTCTTTTAATTGCCTTTGTCAATGTCTCGGCTATCTTGATTTAAAAAACGACCCGACAAAATCGGGACCTATATAAAAATCTTAATTACTGCAAATTATCCAATAGCCTGTCTATCTCTGCGGCTTTCTGCTCAATATCATCAATCATAAATTGCAACTTGGGAGTATTGCGAAGCACTATCTTATCAGCCAAAAATGACTGAATAGTTTTGGTATGGCGATTAAGAAGATTCAAAATTTCCTGCGACTTGTCATCAGGCACAATACTTACATATGCCTTGGCATAGTGCAAATCCGAGGAAGTCTTCACACTGATGACGCTCACCACACTTCCCAAAGGCACTTCCAATTCTTCCCTGATGGCCTGGGCAATATTGGCACGTAACAGCTCATTTATTTTTGGCATTCTTTCTGTGGGCATATATTACTTTTTTCCTTCTTCTTCTCTATAGAATTCCAGTTCATCACCAACATCAGCCACGGAATTTCCCTCATAATTCACTCCGCATTCCTGACCGGAATTCACCTTATCAATGACTTGCCTGGATAATTCAACTCTAGTCACCTTGCCTGAGGCAAGCGCTAATCCATTTCTAACGACCACAACAGTATCACATGCCTCAATATACCCTTCAGTAACTCTGCCACCAAGAATCATATTTTTGGATTCACGCCTAAAGACTTTGATCACTTGAAACTTACCAATCAATCTTTGCACCATTTCCTTCTTAATTAAAGTAAGCATTTCCTTTTGGACATCTTCAATCAAATGATAAATAACATCATATAATTTAATATCAACATTTTTATCCCTGGCCAAACTTGAAACGGCCGTACTTGGTTTGATGTGAAATCCAATAATCTTTGCACCAGTCGCTTCAGCTTTGAGCACATCCGCTTCCGTAATCATACCCAAACCTTTGGCAATAATTTTTACTTTTATGTCACTAGTTTCCAGCTTAGCCAAACTCTCAATAATAGCTTCAACCGAACCCAACACATCACCCTTAAGAATCAGATTAACAAACTGAACTGAATCAGAATTTTCAATGGCATGGTGAGATTGGACAGAAAAATCTTTTTCCTGCTTAGCTTTCTGATTTTTGATATCTTTGTTCAAATTCTTTTCATCACAAGAGACTTCCAAAACGCTACCCACATCAGGAGAAACCTTCAGTCCCAAAATCTTAATCGGGGTTCCCGGAGGTGCGCATTCAATATTCATACCCTTATAATCACGAAGTGACCTGACTTTTCCGAAATAAGAATCACCAACGCATAAAATATTTCCCACGCACAGCGTTCCAGATTGAACCAAAATTGTAGCCACCGGACCTTCTCCCTTGTCCACGTGAGACTCAATAATCGTACCAATAGCCGGTCTATCCGGATTGGCCATAATAGTTTCTTTATTCATATCAGCTATCAAAATCAAGGTCTCCAATAATTCTTCTATGCCTTCTCCGGTCTTGGCGGAAACAGGCACGCAAATTACCTCGCCTCCCCAATCTTCGGGAAGCAACCCAAGCGAAGACAAATCCTGTTTTGCTTTTTCAATATTAGCCTCCGGTTTATCAATTTTATTTATGGCTACCACAAACGGCAATCCGGCATCCTGAATTATCTTAATGGCTTCCTTGGTTTGCGGTTGAACTCCATCATCTGCGGCTACTACCAAAACAGCAATATCAGCCACTCTGGCGCCACGAGAACGCATGGCGGTAAAAGCTTCATGACCAGGAGTATCAATAAAGGTAAGCAATCTATTGTTCCTATGGACCTGATAAGCACCGATGTGCTGAGTAATACCACCGCTTTCTCCGGCCACGACATCCGTAGTTCTAATACTATCCAATATCTTGGTTTTGCCATGATCCACGTGTCCCATAACTACAATTACCGGCGGTCTGGTCACGCATCCTTCCTTATCGCATAAAACATCTTTGATTTTTTGTTGGGATTCTTCTTGGGTACTATCCACCTTAATTTCATCAAGCGATACCTTAAATCCCAGTTCTTCCCCAATAATACTAGCCGTATCAAAATCAATCCTCTCATTCATAGAAGCAAGAACGCCATTTTTCATAAGTTCCATCAAAACCTTATTGATTGGTAAATTAAGAATAGAAGCAAACTCCCTAACCGTGATAACTTGAGGAATTTTAACTTCAACTATTTCTGCCACAGCCACAACATCCTCAACTTTGCCAGTTCCTCTAATTTCTTCAATTCTAGCCTTTTCTTTTTCTAATTTGGCATTGCGCTTCCAGGCATCTATAATCTTTTCGGCCAAACGATCATCAACCTTAATAGCGCGTCTGCCAATATCAAAACCAATATGCGGGAGCTTTTCCAGCAATTCATTGCTTGTAACTTGGAGTTTTCTAGCTAATTCGGCAACATTCATGGATTTGATAATTAATTTGACAATATTTATTTTACCAAAAAATAAGAAAAAAATCAAGTATTCGGGCAGTAAAATTGAAATATTTCTAAAATTTTGCTAATCTATATTCAGGCCTGGTCACGTAGCCAAGTGGTAAGGCGACGGTCTGCAAAACCGTTATTCGCCGGTTCGATCCCGGCCGTGACCTCAAACAAAAACAATCCGCTTTAAGCGGATTGTTTTTTATGTAAATATTTTAGGTTCTGATACCGACTTTTCTGGCACAATACCAGGCAGACCAGTTACCGTCGTTTAACCTTTTATTAAGCGCCCACTGAGTGGCTACTTTATAGTCCATCTTTTCAGCCAAGGTCAAACTTTTATGAATGGAGTTAATTTGCCATAAACCGGCATCATAACTGCCATTTTTGTTGTGTCCCATAGCCTTAGGATCCCATCTGCTCTCACAATTAATAATTTTATCTACCTCATTTGGGTTCAAACCAACCTTTTTGGCTTCATTTAAAACATATTCTCGGATAGTTTGAGGATTAGACTCAACCGAGCTATTATCAATATTTTCCGGTTTAATAAACACATTAATTCCAGAAAGCACTTCATAGGAATTACATGCCTGAACAGTGCTAGATCCGCCATCATAAAAAACAACCTGATTATCCTCAGAAGATGCGCTATTATCGGCTAAAACACTGGTAGTGCTGTTGGTATTGGCAATAAAAGCATTACTTTGGTCAAAACCGTAAGCATAAGAATACTGAGGAAAAGCTAACTGAAAGACAAAGACCGAAAATACAAGTAATATGGCTTTTTCTTTACTTTTTAGCATATATTGGCTTATTTATTAGATTTGTCGGCAAACCTGGTTTTCCAAATTGCGCAACCATCTAGTATAGCACTTTTTTCTTATTTAGTCAATAGCTAAAGCCTCTTTTTTGATACTTTCTTGTCTAATTTTAGATAATTTATTATTGATAATTATTAAATATTAGCTAAATTAAGATAAAACTGTAAATTTTTATTTTTCTTTCATTAAGTTAATTTTTTATTGTTATTCCGGACTTGACCCGGGATCTAGGTTCTTTTTGTTTTATTCCTCGGTTATTTCTCATGTTCTTTCATAACTGAAAGAACCAAAGGTTTTGGGGGACGCAATTTCGCCTTATGCTCGGAGTGTTCTTTATCTTGCTTAGTCGCGCTTCGTTTCGCTCACCTCATCCTGCTGGCTGAGGTTCGGCTTACACTCGCGCTTTGGCGAAAGGTGCTT
>JBAZBX010000012.1:0-29514 GCA_041671305.1 Patescibacteria group bacterium | reverse complement strand
GAAATATTATGGCGCTGTCGTTTATGCGTCGTCAACTTCGTCATCCGCAAAAGCTTCTTATTGGTATGTAAATCCTGGTGACAGTATCAGGTATAGCTTAAACAGCTATGAGGATGTTTATAGTATGGCCAAAGTTATTGGGCTCACTGTTGATGACGCCACTTTGCGCAAAGTAGTGATGAATGACAAGCAATTGACCTTTGATGCCACTTTCAATTCTGTGGCTTATGTCAAATATGACGGCAGCCAATTCGTCAATGGTTCCAATGCCAATACTATTTTGCCCATTGCTTCTTTGACCAAGCTGATGACGGCCTTGGTCTTAAATGATTTGACTATAGATTGGACTAGGGAAGTGACCATTACAGAAGAAGAAATAAATTATCCTAAAGTATTGGTCAATGGAGATGCGACTAGCGAAGTACCTCTTGAGGCCGGAGATTCTGTCAGGATGAGTGATCTCTGGATAGCCATGCTTACGGCTTCATCTAATCAATCGGCTGTGATATTGGCAGATAATTCAGGTTTGAGCAGACAGGAATTCGCAGCGGCCATGAACAAGAAAGCGCAGAAATTAGGACTCAAAAAAACCAAGTTTTATGAAATGACCGGACTTGATCCCAACAATGTAAGTACGCCTCAGGAAATGGCTCTTATCGCTAATTCTGCTTTTGTCATAGAGAAAATCGCTCAGTCTACGCAGGTGCCTGATTATGTTTTTGAAGTTGTGCAGGCTGATGGCAATACCCGTCAAGTTGATGTCAAAAATCGTAATTATAGCCTACTAGCCATGGGAGCGGATGCTTCCAAGACGGGATTTTTGGTAGAGGCGCAAAGAAATGTGGTTTTGAGAAAAAATAATAATATTATCGTAGTATTGCATGCCCTAAGTACGGTGCAGAGGAATCAGATAATTCAAAAATTATTTACTGCCAGTGAATTATCATACGCTCAATAATCGCTGTCATTCCGACCGAGCCCTCAAGGGTGAGTGGAGGAATCCCTTTTGTGCTAACTGAAAGCGATTCCTCCACTACGTCCGGATTACCGGACTTTGGTCGGAATGACAATTTTTAATAATTAATAATAATTCAAAAATGGATAAATTGCAGGAAGTTTTCAACCGAATTCAAGAAAACAAAAAAGAGCAAAAAAAGATTAAAAGCTCTTATCGTGATGCCTTGGTAACATCGGTTCAGTACAAAAAGATTACAGATGAGATGAAAGAACTTAGATTGAAAAAGAAGGAAATTGAGGAAAGTATCAGGGCTGATTTTCATAATGAATTTACCAAGCTTGATGATATTAAGATTGACTTGGAATCAGATTATGAATTGCTCAGCGATATTGCTTTGACTCAACTTATGAAGGGCGAGACCGTAAAAGTTACTGATGAGTTTGAGACAAATTATGATCCTATTTTTTCGGTTAAGTTTAAGAAAGCCGGGTAATCGTCAAATAGTGTTAATTAGAATATAAGATAGAAATTAGATAAAAGGTTGACTTTTATCTAATTTTATGATATTCTCAATAGTGACTTTAGACTGCTTGAAGTAAAAGCAGATTTTTTTTTAAAAATTATGGAAATTAGAAACATCGCCATTATTGCTCACGTAGATCATGGCAAAACAGCTTTAACCGACGCCATTCTTAAGCAAACCGGCATGGTAACCGAAGACTTCAGTATGGACACCAACGCTCTAGAAAAAGAGCGTGGTATTACTATTTATTCAAAAAATGGCTCATTTTTCTACAAAAATAGCAAAATTAACATCGTAGATACCCCTGGACATGCTGATTTTGGATCAGAAGTAGAGCGTGTTTTGCGTTCTATTGATTCTGTTATTTTGGTGGTTGACGCGCAAGAAGGTCCTATGCCTCAAACCAGATTTGTACTTAAGAAGTCTTTGGAATTAGGCCTTAAGCCAATTGTGGTAATAAACAAAATTGATAAGCCAGCTGCCAGACCGGATATGGTTCAGGAAGAGGTTTATGAGTTGTTCTTGGATTTGGGCGCCAATGATGAACAATTGGATTTTTCAGTTATTTATGCTATTGCTCGCGAGGGAATTGCCAAGTTAAATTTGGAGGATAGTTCCACTGACCTAACTCCATTGCTTGAGATGATCATGGCCAAAGTTAAACGGGCTGATTCCGATTCCTCTGCGCCACTTAGAATGCAATCGTTCAATTTGGCTTATGATGATTATTTGGGCAGACTGGCTATTGGAAGAATTTATGAAGGCACAATACGAGTAGGAGATAATGTAATTATTAAGAAGCCTACAGGAGAATCTAGAAACGGCAAAGTTACTAAATTATTCTCTTTCAAAGGACTGGCTAGGGAAGAAACTACTGAAGCTCAAGCTGGAGATATCGTAATGGTAGCCGGACTCCCAGATATTTATATTGGTGAAACTATTTGTATGTCTCCAGATACTGAGACTTTGCCGGCTATTAGTATTGATGAACCGACAATTTGTTTGAATTTCTTGGTAAATAATTCTCCTTTTGGAGGAAGAGAGGGTAAATTGGTTACTAGCAAGCAAATCAAAGAAAGATTAATGAAAGATTTGGAAGTTAATGTGGGTTTGAAAGTGGATTTTGATTCTTCTGAATTTTTCAAGGTTTATGGCAGAGGAGAATTGCATATTGCTATCTTAATTGAAAATATGCGCCGGGAAGGTTTTGAACTTCAAGTTTCCCAGCCTCAAGTTATTATCAAGGAAGTTGACGGCCATAAGATGGAGCCTTTTGAGGAGGCCACGATTGATGTGCCGACAGAATATGCTGGCGTGGTTATAGAAAAGATGTCCAAGAGAAAGGGTACTATTGTAAAGATGGAACAGATCGGAAGCCAAAGCAGAATTATATTTGAAGTGCCTACCCGAGGAATTTTGGGGTACAGAGGTGAATTTACTATTGATACGAGAGGCGAGGGAATTCTTTGTACTAGAGTTATTGGGTTTAAGAAATATGTAGGAGCGATTGAAAAGCGTGATACCGGATCCATGATTTCTATGGTTGGTGGTAAAACTGCCGCTTATGCCTTGGATAATTTACAAACTAGAGGCGTCTTGTATGTCGGTCCAATTGTTGAAGTTTATGAGGGAATGGTTATCGGAAACGTAGCCAAAGGCAATGACATGACTGTAAATCCGGTAAAAGGCAAGAATTTGACCAATATGCGTTCTTCTGGAGCTGATGATGCAATCAGGCTTACTCCAGCCTGGGAATTAACCTTGGAAAGAGGGTTGGAAATAATGGCCGAAGATGAATATTTGGAAATTACTCCTTCAAGCATTCGGCTCAGAAAACAATCGTTGACGGAAACGGATAGGATAAGAGCCGGACGAAAATCCAGTACTTAAAGATAGCTTGTTGACAAAAGTATGGATTTTACTAGACTTTTCTTATATAATTAAAGGTATAAGCTGGCTGTGGAAAACTGGCATGAAAATGTCACCTCGCCTCAACTTAAAATTTAAAAAATTAATAACAAAAGATTATGGCAAAAATGACCAAATCTCAAATCCTAAGCGAGCTTGCTGACGCCACAGGCGTTGCCAAGAAGGATGTCGTAGCATTAATGGACAAGCTAACTTCCATGGCTTATGTAGAAGTCAAAAAGAGCGGTGAATTCACTGTTCCTGGAATTGGCAAATTGGTTAAGGTAAACAGAAAAGCAAGAGATGGTAGAAATCCAGCTACTGGCGCAACTATCAAAATTCCTGCCAAGACTGTGGTAAAGTTCAGAGTAGCTAAGGCCGCTAAGGAAGCTGTATTGTAATTATAAATCTTCGTTATTACGAATTAAAAAACCCGTTTGGATTTCCGGCGGGTTTTTTGGTATAATAAAAGTAATAATTTTTTAATTTATAATTTTAAAATATGCTTACAAAACTTCCTCAAAAGTCTTGGGTGGTAACAGTGGATATGGGCTATGGCCATCAGAGGGCGGCTTATCCTTTGAAGTCTATTGCCAGGGGAGAAATAATTACTGCCAATAATTATCGTGGAATTCCGGATAAAGACCGAAAGATTTGGGAGGGTAGCAGGGCTTTTTATGAATTTATCTCCAGGTTCAAAAGAATACCTCTGGTCGGCGAGGTAGCTTTTAATATTTATGATAAATTCCAATCCATTCCTAATTTTTATCCCAAACGTGACTTGTCTAAATCCAATATTCAACTGAAAGAAACTTATAATCTTTTTGAGAAGCAGGATTGGGGAAAGCATTTGATTGATAAATTAGCCAAGAATCCGTTGCCTTTTGTGACGACTTTCTTCATTACTGCCATGATGGCTGAATATTTCAATTATCCGGGAGATATTTATTGTATCTTGTGTGATGCGGATATTAGCCGTACTTGGGTACCGCCCAAGCCCCAGTCCAGCAGAATCATTTATTTGGCTTCCAATAGAAGAGTGGAGGATAGGTTGAAACTTTATGGCGTCAGGCCGGAAAAGATTTTTTTGACCGGATTTCCTTTGCCAGAGGAAAATGTCGGTGAAAATTCTCAGATAATCAAGCAGGATTTGGGCAAAAGATTAATTCAGCTTGATCCGGAAAAAGTTTACATCTCTCAATTCCGCAAAACTTTGCAATCCAAATTAAGGAGCGATTTGCGTCTCAAGTCGGTCAGACCCTTGACTATTACTTTTTGTGTTGGCGGAGCCGGAGCGCAAAGGGAATTGGGTTTGCAAATAGCGACTAGTCTGCGCAAAGAAATATTGAGCAACAATATTAATCTTAATCTGGTGGCTGGTTGTAATTTGGAGGTGATGAAATATTACAAGAAAGAAGTCAGATCTCTTCGTCTGGGCGCTAAGTCCGAGCGTATTAGAGTTTTGTATGAACCAACTAAATTTAAATATTTCCATTCCTTCAATAAAATTCTGAGAAATACTGACATTTTATGGACCAAACCCAGTGAGTTATCTTTTTATTGCGCTCTCGGTTTGCCTATTATAATCGCCCCGCCAATTGGTTCTCAGGAACTTTTTAATCAGAAATGGCTTCAATCCATAGGCGCGGGCATGAATCAGGAAGATCCCAAATATACCGGTGAATGGCTTTCTGATTGGTTGAAATCGGGCTGGTTAGCGGAAGCAGCTATGCAGGGATTTGTGGAAGCTCCTAAATTTGGCACTTATAATATGAAAAAAATTATTTTTCATGATCCCAAAGGCGCCAAGAAAATAAAAACAGTTTTACAGTACTAATTAGTAGTTAGCAGTTAAGAATTAATAATTAAAAGTTATTTTTTTAATTTTTAAGCTATAATTCTTTTTTTATTATTTTTATAATATGGAAAAGAAAGTTTATGTGATACTGGATAATATTCGCAGTCTACATAATGTGGGCTCTATTTTTCGTACTTCCGATGCTCTGGGCGTGGCCAAAATTTATCTTTGCGGCATAACTGGCACTCCTGAGCAAAAAGGTGTTTTGAAGGTTTCCTTGGGCGCAGAAAATGCCGTGTCCTGGGAACATCACCAGCATGCCTGGAGAGTGGTGGAAAATTTGAAGAAGCAGGGAGTACAGATCATCTCTTTGGAATTGGGGGATAAAAGCATAAATATTAAGAAATTTAAGCCAAAATTTCCCTGCGTCTTGATTGTGGGAAACGAGGTAAACGGTGTTTCTCCGGCCTTATTGAAAAGATCGGATATAATTGTTAAGATTCCTATGCATGGGATAAAGGAGTCCATGAATGTGGCCGTGGCTTATGGAATAGCAACTTATTCAATTAAAAATTAAGAATAGCGGGGTGTGGCGCCCGCCTCGCGTCGACTTAGCGTCTAGCAAGTCGAGGCGGGCAGTTGGCTAGTTTGCTTCATAGAAAATAGGTAAATGAAATTTACGGGGTGTGGCGCAGTTGGCTAGCGCGCGTCGTTCGGGACGACGAGGTCGCCTGTTCAAATCAGGTCACCCCGATAATGGAATGCAATTTTTAAAAACTCTAGCGCAGTTGGCGTAGCGGCCGGCTAGTTCGTGTGACAGAGAGGTCGCCTGTTCAAATCAGGTCACCCCGATAAATTAAATTCATTAAGAAAATAATAAAATTATGAAAATTTTAATCATTGGCAATGGTTATATTGGTACGCGTTGTGCCAAAGAATGGCCGGATGCGGTAGTAAGTGACAAGATGATAAATTCAGTTGATGATGCTATTGCTATTTTGGAAGAGCATAAGCCGGATGCAGTGCTCAACGCCGCGGGAATTGTGGGCAAGCCTAATGTGGATTGGTGTGAAACTCATCAGATAGAGACTTTCAAGGGCAATACGATTCTGCCTATGATAATTGCCGAGGCTTGTCAGAAGAAGGGAATTTATCTATTACATATAGGCTCAGGTTGTATTTATTATGGCACCTCTCCAGATCCAAAAGGTTGGAAAGAGGATGATTTTGCTAATCCAGCCGTGGTTTATACTAAGGCAAAGTATGCTGGAGATTTGGCTCTAATGACTTTGCCAAATGTAGGAATTGGAAGAATTAGAATGCCGATTGATTCCACGCCTTTTAGTGGCAATCTAATAGATAAATTAGCCTCATATCCTAGAATTATTGATGTAGAAAATAGTGTCACCGTACTTGATGATATGGTTTTGGTTTTTAGAGAATTGTTGGAGAAGAAGGCTCAAGGAGTTTTTCATGTGACTAACCCAGGAAGTATTAAGCACAAAGAGATTATTGCCTTGTATGAAGAGCTAGTTGATTCAAATCACAATAATGTTTGGATCAATGAAGATCAGTTAGTAAGTGAAGGTTTGGCGGTCAAGAAACGATCAAGTAATATTTTGCAGTCAGATAATCTGGTTAAGTTAGGTATAAATATGCGACCAATTCAAGTTGCTATGAGAGCTACTATGGAAAAATACGCTCAAAACAAAAAAAAGCAAGTATCTTTGGATGCTGATAATTCAGCTAGATCAGGTTGCTCTTGCTGTTAATTAATAAATTATTTAATTATGTCGCAAATAAAACACTTGGGAATAATCATGGACGGCAATCGCAGATGGGCCAAGGACAATAACTTACCGCCGTTTGAAGGTCATCGCAGGGGATATGACAAAATGAAAGAGGCTGGTCAGTGGTGCATAGATCGCGGAATTGATATTTTGACGGTGTATGCTTTTTCCACGGAGAATTGGAATCGCAGTCAGGAGGAGGTTAGTTATTTGATGGATTTGTTGCATTTTGCTTTGACTCAGGAAGTTCCCAAGTTTACGGAAATAGGAATTAGACTGAGAGTAATAGGTAGTCGCGACAGACTCTCTGATAAGTTGCGGGAGGCAATAGACCAGGCAGAAGAAGCTACCAAGGATAATAGCAAAGGAACTCTTAATATCGCTTTGAATTATGGCGGAAGGTTGGAAATTGTGGAGGCCATGAAAAAAGCTTTGGCAGGCGGCATCAAACCCCAGGAACTTAGTGAGAAAGATATTTCTGATAATATTTGGACGGCGGGCCAGAGCGATCCGGACTTGATCATCCGCACTTCGGGGGAGCAGAGATTGTCTAATTTTTTGACTTGGCAGTCGGTATATAGCGAATTGCTGTTTGTAAAATGCCACTGGCCGGCTTTCTCGGAAAAAGATTTGGATGAAGCGATTGAAGAATTTAATCGTAGAACCAGAAGATTTGGAGGGAATTAATTTATTTTTAAAAAAAGTTCAGACCGCCGATTGCTAAGTTCCGTGAACTTTTGCAATCGGCGGTCTGTTTGGTGCGGGGTGGTTTTAGATTTCTTCGGGCGGGCTGAAGCTCCCGAAGTCGTGCCGGCTTTGGTAAAGCCAGGCGAGGCTCTTTCCGATCAGGATGACCATGTCTACGGCGAGACAGGCCACAAAATAGACCGGTATGAAAGTGACGATGGCCATCACCATGCTGGCGCTCAACCAGAATGGCTGTATCGCTATATGGTACATGGACCACCAAAGACCCCCGATCATGATTGTCACCATCACCGCAATCTTGATCATAGCGTAGTTTCGGGCGGGGATGGTGTTCAGATCCTTCATGTACTCACACACTTCGTCCAAAATCCTCTGCAGTGCGAGAAAAAACGTTCTCATGTTCTTGTCCCTCTTCTTTGTCCCATTGTCCCATGATGGTCTGGCACCGCATTGGCACTAGACACTCATTTTGGATTATAGCACATATAACAATCTTTGTCAATAGATAATTAATAATATTATCTAAATTTAGATAAAAATAATTAAATTTTTATTGATTTTTTCTTTTTTTGTTGTCATTCCGACCGGAGTCCGGTAATCCAGACGAAGTGGAGGAATCGCTTTCATTTAGCACAAAAGGGATTCCTCCACTCGCTCTTGAGAGCTCGGTCGGAATGACAAGTGCACTATAATTAATTGTTTTTTTGGGCATTAATCTGTAAAATGACTTTATGGATTTATTTGATAACAAAATGGCGCAGAAATTAGCCTCGGAAGCTCCTTTGGCCGATCGCATGAGACCGAAACGTCTTGACCAGTTTGAAGGTCAGGCCGAGCTTGTCGGTCCCAAAAAGTTACTTAGAAAATTAATAGAACAAGACTCCATTCCTTCTATGATTTTTTGGGGACCTCCGGGATCAGGCAAGACCACTTTGGCCAGGATTATCGCCAACATGACCAACTCGGACTTTATCGCTATGTCCGCAGTTTCTTCTGGCGTCAAAGAATTGCGTGATATCATTTCCACGGCTCAGAATAAATTTAAATATGAGAGCCAGAAGACAATCGTCTTTGTAGACGAGATTCATCGCTGGAGCAAATCTCAACAAGACGCTTTGCTTCCATATGTGGAAAATGGCACCATCACTCTCATCGGCGCGACCACAGAAAATCCTTCTTTTGAAGTCAATTCGGCTTTGCTGTCGCGATCCAGGGTTTTTGTTTTTGAACAACTGGTTCAAGATGATCTGGTGAAAATTTTACAAACCGCGATAAGCGACCAAGAACGCGGATTGGGAAATTTGAAGATAAATATTGACGAAGAAACTCTCAATTTTTTGGCGTCAGTTTCTAATGGCGATTCGCGTACGGCACTAGGTGCTTTGGAGTTGGCCGTAAAAGTATCTAAGCCGAATAAAAGTGGTATAATTAAATTAGATAAGAAGCTCATCCAAGAGTCGCTCAAGAAATCCAGTTATCTCTATGATCGCGCTGGCGATCAGCATTACAATATTATTTCCGCGCTTCATAAATCGCTTCGCGGATCGGACGCGGATGCGGCGCTGTATTGGCTAGGCAGGATGCTTGAGGCCGGAGAAGATCCTTTGTACGTGGCCAGGCGATTAGTAAGATTTGCCAGCGAGGATGTCGGCTTGGCCAATTCGCAAGCTTTGACTCAGGCGGTTGCCGGCTATCAGGCATGTCATTTTATCGGCATTCCAGAATGCAATGTTATTCTCGCGCAAGTTGTGGTTTATTTAGCGAAGTGCAAGAAGAGCAATGAACTTTATGAGGCGTATTTGAAAGTACAGAAAGATGTAAAAGTTACCATGGATGAGCCAGTGCCGATTCATCTTCGCAATGCTCCGACCAAATTGATGAAGAATTTGGGCTACGGCAAGGATTACAAATATAGTCCGTCATTCAATTACGAGGAAGAACAGGAATACTTGCCGGAGAAGTTGAAAGGCAAGAAATATCTTAAGTAATTATCAATTATCAAACAATTTTCAATTGAAAATTGATAATTAATTCATTGTTTGAAAATTATAAATTGAAAATTAATCAATACTATGATCAGAGAAAAATCAGCCGGTGTTATCGTTTGTCGCAGGCACCCCAAAGACGATTTGCAATATCTGCTTTTGTATATGGGAAATAATTATTGGAATTTTCCCAAGGGTCACGTGGAAGAGGGTGAAAGCGAAGCAGAAGGCGCACTTCGTGAATTAGAAGAGGAAACCGGAATAAAAAATGTTGAGTTATTTCCTGATTTTCGTCAGCAAACGCACTTTTTTTTCAAGCAGAACAGGGAAGGTAAGTCGGAATTAATTAAAAAAGATTTCATTCTGTATCTGGCGGAAGCAACCGTTGATATCGTAGTGGATATTACTGATAAACAAGGCAAGAATGAAGTGATAAATGGTTACGCCTGGATGGATTTCCAAACAGCCAGTAAATATCTCAAGTTCAAAAATTTGAAAGAAATTATGGCAGAAGCGGATTATTATATTAATTCTAAGAAATTTCAAAATGAAGCCTAAATTATTATTCCATGTTTGTTGTGCTCCATGCAGTGGATATTTGTCTTCTAAACTGGGGGAGACTTTTGATTTGACGGTTTATTATGATAACTCCAATATCTTTCCGGAAGAGGAGTTTTTGAAGAGGTCTTCTGAAGCACAAAAATTTTTTGAGTCGCAGAATATTAATTTTATCTTGGCTAATTGGGATCATCAAAAGTGGTTAGAATTGGTGAGAGGCTTAGAAGAAGAGCCGGAAAGAGGCAAGCGTTGCGCTTTGTGCTATCATTCCAGACTGAGAAGTACGGCGCAATACGCCAAAGATAATGGTTTTGATATTTTTACTACTACTTTGTCCATCAGCCCACACAAAGATGGCGAGCTTCTGAGGAATATTGGCAGAAACTTGGCAGGTGAGTATGGCGTGAAATTTTTGGATGAAGATTTCAAGAAAAATGACGGATTCAAAAAAGCGATGGAATTTGCCAAGCAATGCGGTTTTTATCGTCAGAATTATTGCGGTTGCGAATTTTCTAAGTTGTAAATGGACGGCAAAAATGTTATATTATAAATATTAAATAAAATTTTAATAATTAAAACAGTATGGTAGAGTCAAAATCTCTTAATGCAAATAAGACGCCGTTAATTACTGGCGGGATAGAGTTATTGGGACAGTGCTTTAGTATTTTTTCCAAAAAATGGAAGAAATTAATCTGGTTATTATTTTTGATTCCCTTGATCGTGGCAGGACTTTCTTTTTTTGTGGGCATCTTTTTTGCGCTTTTGGCTTCTTTGGTCGTGGCCACAAAAATTGCCTTGACTTGGAAGATAGCGTTGGGTGTGGTTTCCGGAGTGTTGGCTGTCTCCGGTGTCTTGTTTGCCATTTTTATTTCCGTTATTAGCAATATCGGCGCTGTTTATATTGTAGATTCTGAGATGACGGTAAAAGAAGCTTTGAAGAAATCCGTTTCCTTGTTTTGGAAGTATTTGGGATGGGCGATACTTTTTGGAATAATTGTGATGGTTGGTTTCTTGTTGTTTATTGTGCCAGGTATAATTATTTCTATAATGTTTAGCCTTTCTGCACTCGTTTTGGTTTTGGAGGGAGCGGGTCCCATTGGTGCCTTGAAAAGAAGTAAAGAATTAGTAAAAGGATTCTGGTGGACGATTCTGGCCAGATTCATGGTGATTGGAATTTTTGCCGTACTATTATCTATTGTAGCCAGTTTGGTAAATAGTATGGGAACGTCGTTATTGGAATTTGGCGTTAAAAATCCCGCTGTTATGGTTTTGGCGGTTGTAGTTGCCATAGTTACTTTTGTTTTTTCTATCGCGGTTAATTTTATTGTCGGTTCTATTTCCATGATTTACGGATATTTAATTTATAAACAACTCCAAGAATGCAAGAATTCTGACGCCTCGGTTCGTGATGGTATGTCAACTGGCAAAAAAGTCGGTTTGGGTATGATAGTGGCTCTGGCAACAATTTTTGCGGTAATAACTTTTTTGGGGTTTATCCTTTTGGTTTCTCTAGCCTCAATGGACGGGGTTACTAATGGCGCATCCTCAACCGCGCCAACTTCTATAACTCAAGATTTACAGTCACAACTCACAGCGCCAGATGTTAAATAATAATTTAAATCTATGTCACCAGATAAATGGGAGCAATTGAAAGGGCAAATCCAGGATCAATTCCAGAACGTTTCAATTACACAAGAAGAATTGGAGGATGTTGAAAGAGGAGAGAAGGAAATTATTTTGTTTGACGGACCTCTGGGGCAGATGAGATTAGAGTATATTACTAAGCCGGTTATTTTGGACAAGCAGACCCATGGATCTAGGCGAATTGGTTCGCATACGGAGGTGGAATATGTTTATTCAGATACTGAATTCAGTCATAGCCTCAAAGTATACAAATGGGATGACGGTCAGGATAATTGGCTGGAAATAGATACCAAATCTTCATTTCAAATTTAATATAAATAGTCATGGACAACTTAGAAAAAACCATTACAGGTCGTTATCAGAAGATAATTATGGGAGTAACTATCGGAGCCCTGCTGATAGCCGGACTATTGCTTTTTTTGTGGCGATATAGTAGTGTTTTAGGCAGTATGAGCCAGCAGGTAGTCAAGAATCCCTTACAACAGAATGCCGTTTCCATGGCTCAGATCAAGGCAGATTACGAAATTAATTTCTTTCGCATAATCGGTAATTATTTGAAGGCTGATCCGGCCGCAAGCGATTTTGGTAGTTTGACCACCCAGGCCAAAGATCAAATATTGGCTCTCAGGGTGCCGGAAAAATCTGAAGAATTTTTATCAGCAGTACTCATTCTTTCCAATATAGAATCAGCGCTTGCCAAAGGAGATTCCGTTACTGTTGCTCTCAAGCTTTCCGAATTAAAAAAATTAAATCAGGGTTTTTCTCCGGTTCAGGATAACTAATTATTTATGCTATTTTTCTTAAATATAATTTTTCCATTTATAATAGCGGTTGCTTATTTTATCCAGTTAAGAACCAGTTTTTATTTTTCTGACCAGTGGTCTTTATTTTTCTTTCTGATATTAATACTGGATATAGTGTATTTTTTAATTATTGGAATCAAGAATAAAGATAAAAAAATCATACCTTTGTTTTTCTACTCGCTTATCCTTTTGACGTTGGGATTTGTATTCACCTTAATTATCACCAATAATTATTTAATAAATATTTTTGTCGTCTTATGGCCGGTAATCACATTTATTTTTCTGGATTCTGTCTGCCATCAGACATATCAGACTAACCGAGCGGATTTTCTCAATCTGAAAAATGTCATTCCGTATATCAATCTTTTGATTGTTTTTTTGCTTATGGCATCGCTCCTTTATTTGAACATTTTTTTGACTTTCCCCAGTTGGGGTTTGATGTTGATATTTTTCGTCTGTATGGATATAATAATATTTTCTCTTCTGAGATCTCATGAATTAAAATCGAAACAAGCCATTATCTATTCCTCTGTTTTGGCTTTAATTTTTACGGAAGTTATGGGAGCTTTGTTGCTTTTGCCGACCGGATTTTATGTTCTCGCTATTATGGAGACGATTGTCTATTATTGCCTCATCTCTCTTTTCATGCTTTCGCTTGAAGATAAGCTTTCCAAAAAAGCAGTGTTTAAATACGGCTTTGTCAGCATAGCTATTTTTTTGATAGCTTTGGCGACCAGTCAATGGTTTTAAATTAAAAATAAAACTAAATATTAATATGAAAAGAATAGATTCCAACGTCATTTTGATTATCGTAATACCTATTATTTTGGGATTTTTATCGGGCATCCTGGGGTTTTTGCTTTTGGGCGTTAATATTTTGAACCTTCCATTTTTGTCGCAATATAATCTGGGTGACAACAACAATCGTCAGATAGTTATAGATCAGCCAAGGAATGTGGTAGTCCAGCAGGATTTGCAAGTGGTGCAGTTACAAAACAGCCTTCTTCCATCGTTGGTCAATATTTATCCTTTCGTCAAAACGGATGGGGCATATCTTCCATCGCAGATTCTAGGTCAGGGATTTGTACTTACGGCAGATGGTTGGATTGTAACTACAGGCGATACCATAAAAGATTTGAAAGGAAAATATCGTGTAGTTGGTTATCAGGGAAAGGAATATGATTTCGGTTCTTTTGTCCAGGATAAAGCCACAGGACTTATCTTCGGCAAGATAAGCGCCAATAATTTGACAGTCGCAGGAATTTCTTCTTCCAAGGAATTACAACTGGGACAAACTGTGGCCTTGGTTTCCCAAAGAAATAATTTATTTATTTCTTATATAAGTAAAATTGGATATGATTTTTCTAGTGAAAAGAAATTAACACAATCATCGGAAGCATTACGCAAGCAGATTTTTTTGGACATCCCGCTTGATTCCTCCTCCAATGGAGCCGTGGTGGCTGATTTAAAGGGTCATATTGTGGGAATTGTGGGAAGTGACGGAATTATTATAACTGATTACTTTACCAACATAATTAATCAAGTTTTATCTAATTCCAAAATAAGCCGGGCAGAGTTGGGAGTTGAATATGTGGATTTAGCGCAAGTAGAAGGTATGAGTTCGGTTGGTGATAAGGGTGCTTTTGTGTCGGTTGAACCGATTAAATCAAGCACTGTAAGCGGAAAAATTAAAAAAGGCGATATTATAAAGAAAGTCAATGATACGGAATTAAATATTTTTGTGGGATTGTCCGATGTAATAAATATGTATCATACTGGCGATAAAGTGGAATTGCAGTTTTCACGTAGCGGAAAGATACAGAGCGTGGACGTCACTTTGAATTAATAATTATAAGAGATAAGCAGGAAAGGCCTCTTGAAGCAGTTTGAGAGGTTTTTGGTTTGTTTTTTTGGCATTAATATTCTATAATACAGGCACGAGTTATCCAAATTAAAGCCTCTGACACAGTAGAGGTTTTTGTCGTTTAATGGGTCATTTTTTATGTCTTTTGTCCATCTGCATACTCATTCTCACTATTCTTTGCTTGACGGTTTGGGCAAGGTTGATGAGTTAATTAAAAAAGCGGTTGAATACAACATGCCTGCTTTGGCTTTGACTGATCACGGAGTGATGTATGGCGCCATTGAATTCTACAAAAAAGCGAAGAAAGCGGGAATAAAACCGATTGTGGGAGTGGAATTTTATGTGGCTAGAAATGGGCATTTGAATAAAAGAGCCAGAATTGACGAGAAGCCATATCATCTGATACTTTTGGCCAAAAATGAAATTGGTTACAAAAATTTGGTAAAGTTAACTACTATTGCCAATTTAGAAGGGTTTTATTATAAAGCAAGAATTGATTTTGAATTGCTTCAAAAATATCATGAAGGCTTGATTTGTTCCACTGCCTGTCTGGGAGGAGAATTATCTTCGCATATTTTGAATGACAATTTGTCCGGTGCCTATGAAATGATAGAGAGATATAGGAAGTTATTCGGCGAAGGAAATTTTTATTTGGAAGTTCAAGATAATCCGAGCATCAATAAGCAACAAATCGTCAATAAAAAGATTTTTGAATTGAGCGAGGAATTGGGGGTTCCGGTCATCGCTACCAATGATGTTCATTATGTCAACAAGGAAGATGATTTTGCTCAAGATGTTTTACTTTGTATCCAGATGAAAAAGGTTCTCTCAGATCCTGAGCGTATGTCCATGATGGGAGAAGATTGGTCATTCCGTTCGCCAGAGTCTATGTCGCAGGCTTTCCTTGATCATCCAGAGGTGATTGAAAATACTTTGAAAATTGCTGAGCAGTGCAACTTGGAATTATCTTTGGGTAAAAATATTTTACCGAACTTTCCTTTGCCGGAAAAAATGACGGCTGATGATTATCTGGCAGAGTTGTGTGAGAAGGGATTAATTGAAAGATTTGGAGAAAAAGGGGTGACGCCAGAACTTCGGGAGAGAAATGATTATGAGCTTTCAATTATTAAGAAAACTGGTTATGCCGGATATTTTTTGATTGTTTCTGATTTTATTATCTGGGCCAAGGAGAATGGAATTGTGGTAGGGCCTGGTAGGGGTTCGGCTGCTGGAAGTTTGGTTTCTTATTTAATCAAGATTACCAATATTGATCCAGTCAAATATAATTTGGTTTTTGAGAGATTCCTTAATCCGGAACGTATTTCTATGCCTGATATTGATACGGACTTTGCAGATGCCAGGCGTGATGATGTTTTGAAATATGTCTCGGAAAAGTATGGCCAAGACCATGTAGCTCAGATTATAACTTTTGGAACCATGGCCGCGAGAAATGCTATTCGTGATGTCGGTCGTGCCATGAGTTTGCCATATAGCTACTGTGATCGTGTGGCCAAGTTAATTCCTATGGGCATGCATTTGGATGAAGCCATTGAAACAGTTCCGGAGTTCAAAGGGATTTTGGCTGAGGAAGACGGACAGAAATTAATCAAAATTGCCAAACGCTTGGAAGGCGTAGTTCGTCATGCTTCAACTCATGCTTGTGGTGTAGTAATCACGCCAGAATCGCTGGATAGCTATGCGCCCAGACAGCACGGCAGTGGAGAATCCATCGTGGTTCAGTATGAGGGGCATTCAGTGGAGGATCTTGGATTACTCAAAATGGATTTTTTGGGTTTATCAAATTTAACTATCATTGAACAGACTCTTAAGATTATTAAAAAAATTCATGACATAGAAATTGACATTGATAATATTCCGCTAAATGATGAAGGAGCATTCAAAATTTTTCAAGATGGCCGGACAACCGGAGTATTCCAATTTGAAAGTTCTGGTATGAAAAGATATTTGAAGCAACTACTACCAACTGACATTGAAGATCTTATTGCCATGGTAGCACTGTATCGTCCAGGACCAATGGAGTATATTCCTGATTATATTGCCGGCAAACACGGCCGTAAAATTCCTCATTATCTTCACGATAAACTCAAGCCGATTTTGGAAAAAACTTATGGTGTCGCTGTTTATCAGGAGCAAGTTTTCCAAATTGCTAGGAGTTTGGCTGGTTTCACTTATGGCGAAGCGGATATTTTGAGGAAAGCTGTAGGAAAGAAAATTAAGGAACTTTTGGATGAGCAGGAGCACAAAATAATTGCTGGCATGATCAAAAATGGTATTGATGAGAAAATCGCCAAAAAAATATGGGAATTTATCTTGCCGTTTGCTTCTTATGGATTTAATCGTTCTCATGCGGCTTGTTATGCTTTGATCGGCTATCAAACGGCCTATCTTAAATCCGTTTATCCAACAGAATTCATGGCGGCATTACTTACTTCCGATCAGCAGAACTCTGACCGCATCGCCATTGAAGCCGAAGAATGCAGGCAGATGGGCATAGAAGTCCTTCCTCCGGATATCAATGAGAGCTTTTCTACTTTTACGGTTGTCGCTGATAGTCTTAAATCGGGAAAGCCACGTATTCGTTTTGGGATGATGGCTATCAAAGGCTTGGGGGAAAATATTATTGAAGAAATACTCAAAGAAAGAAAAGAAAACGGCTCCTATTCTAGCTTAGAAGATTTGCTTAGTCGCGTGAAGTCCAAAGATTTGAATAAAAGATCGCTGGAATCAATGATTAAATCAGGATGCTTGGATAGTTTGGAAGAACGCAATAAAATGCTGGGAATATGGAAAGGATGCAGAATTTTATCATTGAGTTTAATAAATTACAAGAAAGCGGACAGAATAGTCTTTTTGATTCTACTCCTCATATCCAAGTTTCTGGCTTGAAATTGATGGAAGCTCCGGCCTTGGAAAAAAGGCAGAAGCTGACTTGGGAGAAAGAATATTTGGGATTGTATGTTTCTGAACATCCCATGACCGAGTTTGAAAAACCGCTCCAGAGTTTTGTGGTAGGATGTTCGGTTTTGAAAAATTGTGTCGCCGGATCGGAAGTGCGGGTGGCCGGAGTTATTTCTACAGTCAAGAAGATTTTTACCAAGAAAAATGAAGCCATGGTTTTTGCCAAGATAGAAGATTCTAGCGGGGACGTGGAAATATTAGTTTTCCCCAGAGTTTTGGAGCAAAATCCGCATTTATGGGAGCCGGATAATATTATAATTTGTTCTGGTAAAATTTCTGATAAAGATGATGAAAGCAAAGTTCTTTGTGATAGAGCCATGATTCTTAATCCCACAAATATTTCGGAAGTTCTCAAAACTTTTTTGCTTACTCATGCTGATCCGAGCAGTAGAAGGTTTTATGAGAAGAAACCAAAGCCCCCGAAGAAAATTATTTTGAATATAAACAGTCCAATGGACTTTGAATTATCCAAAAAAATAAAATTAACCGTATTGCAGAATCAAGGAATGGATAGTTTGCAAATATCCATCAACAATACATCGGGTAGTGGTGAAATTATCAATACTAGTTACAAGGTAAATGGCAATAAAGAGCTTATGGAACAGTTGGAACAATTGATTGGCGAAGGAAGTGTTGTCTTGGGATAGGCATAAGTGATATAATATATTAAAGTGAATTAAATAAAACTTTAATATTGAATTATGTATCAATACATCCCGCTAATTGTTGTGTTGTTAGCTCTTCCTGTATTTTGGTATTTTTATTCACAAAAGAAAAACGGTGGAGGATTTATGGATTCTTCATCTTCAATGCTATCTAGATATTCCCGTGATCTGAATCGTTTGGCAAGTGAGAAAAGAATTGATCCGGTTATCGGCAGGGAAAAAGAAATTTCCAGAGTCATTCAAATATTATCCAGACGCAACAAAAATAATCCAGTGTTGGTGGGAAATGCCGGTATTGGTAAGACGGCTATTGTAGAGGGATTGGCCGAAGCCATAATCAATAAGCGCGTTCCTCCGATTCTGGATGGTAAAAGGGTCTTGGCTCTTGATCTGACAGGAATTTTGGCCGGTACTAAATACAGGGGTGAATTTGAGCAGAGATTGAAGAAGATAGTAGACGAAATTGCGGCCGCCAAAAGATCCATTATCTTATTTATTGATGAAATACATATTTTGGCAGAAGCGGGTCAGGCTGAGGGAGCCATAAATGCTTCAGATATTTTGAAACCGTTGCTTGCTCGTGGCGAATTGCAAGTGGTGGGTGCGACTACCAAAGAAGAATACGAACAGTTTATCAGACAGGACAAAACTCTTGACAGAAGGCTTCAGCCAGTGTTTATTTCTGAGCCTACGCCAGAGCAGACTCGTAAGATTCTTGAAGGAATTGCTCCAGTTTATGAAAGTTATCATGGAGTAAAAATTACTTCTCAGGCCTTGACCGAAGCAGTTAGGGCAACAAAATTTCTCAAAAACAGATCATATCCGGATAAGGCAATTGATGCCATTGATGAATCATGCAGTAAAGTCCATATAGATTCTCTTCATAGAAACAGTAAAAAAATAGGAACAATTATTGTAACTGGCAAGGATGTGCTGGAAGTAATCAAAGAGTGGAAACAAAACACATAAATATATGCATATATGCCAAAAATAAATCTTTATCGCAATATTTCTATAACGTTTATTGTTTTTACGGCTATGCTTTTATCGGCGGTTTTCCTGTTTTTTTATAGTCAGGCGGTAATTATAATTACTCCAGAAAGCCAGGATGTGAATTTGAGTTTTAATTTGGATGTTAGGTCTACCACAACGCCGGCAGAATTGCAGTCACAAGATATTATTTCCGGGCTATTTTTATCCAAAGAAATTGTTGGCAGCAGTACTTTTCCGGTTCTTAGTACCAAGACGGCTAGTTCGTCTGTGGTGGGAACGGTAAAAATTGTCAATAATACCAATCACAGTCAAGCTTTGGTCAAAACTACACAATTACAAGCGGAAAATGGAATAATTGTTAGAACCAATGAGTCGGTGACCGTACCTGGTGGCGGAAGTGTAATGGTTGAAGTATATCCCAAAGATCCAGATACTTTTACAGCAGTGGATTTGGGTAATTTGAAAATAATCAAGCTGGCCACTTCTTTACAGGATAAAATATATGGCATTGTTGATTCTAAGCTGGCCAAAAATTCTGGAGAGATAAAGGTATTATCTCAGGGAGATATCAATCGTGGCCAAGAAGAATTAAAACAGCAATTGATTACTCAAGCCAAGACGGAATTAGGTTTGGGCGAAGGTGAAGCAGTGGTAGCTACGGTTGATCAAGTAACGACAGATAAAAAAATAGGTCAATCTAGTGATAGTTTCAATATAAATTTGAAATTAAAAGTAAGATATTTGCAAATGGATCAAGCTCAGCTTGTAGAGTTGGTTAACCGTAAAATCCAGAATTCTAATATGTCAGGACTTAAAATCGGCAACATAGATATGAATAATTTGAAATATACCATAATTAATTCAGATCTTGATTCCGCTAATCTGAAAATTAATTATGCCATGAAAGCAACCCTAACAGCTGACAATGAGATTTTAAATAAGGGTAATTTTACAGGTAAGACCATAGAAGAAGTTAAAAGTTACTTGAGCAAAACGGGTATGGCCAAAGAAGTGCAGATCAATGTTTCGCCGTATTGGAAAAAGACTTTTCCCAAAAAGGAGGATAGGATAAAGGTGATTGTAAATTAATTTTCAAAATGTCACTATGAGGGAAACTGTAATCAGTTGACCCATGCCAGAGGCAGGCAGGCGTGGCAATCTTGCAATATAAAGATTGCCACGCTACGCCGATTACGGCTTCACTCGCAATGACGGTTATAAAAGAGGTGGCATTGAAAAAAGGCCGCTTTTTTGTTATTATCCTTTTATGTCTAATAAAAAATTGCAATATCATATTTTGGTTTTTGGCTGTCAGATGAATTTTTCTGACGGGGAGAAATTAGAAAAAATTTTAATTGATTTGGGGTACAAGAAATCTCCGGATGAAGACTCCGCTGATATTATTGCGGTAGTGGCTTGTTCAATTCGCAAATCGGCTATTGATCGTGTTTACGGCAAAGCTCATATTTGGAAGAAAAGAAGACGTAGCGGCAAGCTCAAGACAATTTTGGCTGGATGTGTTTTGGATTATGATAAAAAGAAATTATCAAGTTTATTTGATTTTGTGGTGGATATTAAGGATTTGGCGCAGTTGAAAAAGATATTGTCTGGGACAAAGGCGACAACAAGAAGAAAAAGTTATCTCAGTTTACCTGGGGAAATGAATTCAAATTTTCAAGCTAGCGTGCCGATTATGACCGGATGCAACAATTTTTGTTCTTATTGCGTGGTGCCGTATACTCGTGGAAGAGAAAAGTCTCGTCCAGCTAAGGCAATAGTAGAAGAATGTCAAAAATTAATTAAAAAAGGTTATAAGGAAATTTTTTTGCTTGGTCAAAATGTTAATTCGTATCAGAGTGGTAAGTATAGTTTTCCTCAATTACTCAAAAAAGTTGATGAGATAAAGGCTTTGCCCGCCGAAGCTTCGTTAGGAGCGAAGGAGGAAGATTTTTGGCTCAGATTTTCTACCAGTCATCCCAAGGATTTATCTGATAATCTTCTTGCGGTTATGAAAAATGGCAAGCACATTACGCCTTATCTGCACTTGGCGGTACAATCCGGAGATGACAAAATTCTTGAGGCCATGAATCGTAAATATACGGTTAAGCATTTTTTGGAAATTATCGCCAAGGCGCGCAAAGCTATGCCGGAAGTGATGATCTCTACGGATGTAATCGTAGGATTTCCCGGAGAAAGCAAAAAACAATTTGAAAATACGATTAAATTATTCAAAAAGGCTGAATTTGATATGGCTTATATCTCGGAGTTTTCTCCTAGAAAGGGAACCGTTGCAGGAAAGTTAAAGGATGATGTTTCCAAAATAGAAAAATCCAAACGAAAAGAAGAGCTGAATGAATTGTTGAAAAAAACCGCCTTGAAGCATAATCAGAAATATATCGGTAGGACAGTGAAGGTTTTGGTGGAGAAATTCAAGTCAGGCCAATGCCTAGGGAAGACTGATACTTATAAAACAGTTGTTTTCTTTGGTGATAAGAAGTTAGTAGGAGAGTTTGTAGAAGTAAAAATAAATAAAGTTGGGAGTTGGGTTTTATATGGCTGATCTTTATCTTTAATTTTTTATTTTTTGTTGTCATTCCCGCACAGGCGGGAATCTAGGTTTTTTATTATTCTTCGGTTATTTCTCATGTTCTTTCATAACTGAAAGAACAAAAGGTTTTGGGGTACGCAATTTCGCCTTATGCTTGGTGGGTCTTTTATCTTGCTTAGTCGCGCTTCGTTTCGCTCACCTCATCCTGCTGGCTGAGGTTCGGCTTACACTCGCGCTTTGGCGAAAGGGCGTTCCCCCAAACCCCAGTCTGTTAAATGATTTATGTATTTGTGGTTGCAGTAAAAAAAAAGCGCCTTCAGTCCGCACGGAGATTGAAGGCGAGGGGCTCTGGTGTTTGGTGGTTCAAAGGCGGGGTTTTTCCGACTTCAGGGTATATATTTTTCCCCTTTTGAGCCACTCCATGATGTCCATGGCTTCTTTCAGGCGATGTTTCACTTCTCCAATAACGGCTCGACACTCCTCTGGGCAGTTTGTTTCGATGAGATCCTCCTGTCCTGCTTCGATAAGGTCAGTTGCACTCATACTGCATTCCATGATAAAGCCGAAGTTGGCCTTAAAATATCGCCTTGCAAAATCGAAATTCCCCTCCAAATCAATGATGAGGAGATCAGGATACTGGATTTTTAACTCCAGTATCTGATGAATGCTCGGTTTCAGAAGTTGAACTTCTTTACCGGCCACTTCGATGCGCGGGGTGAAAGCGTTACGAGACAGAGAAAGGGAAAGCAGTTCAGCTCCGGTCTCTCTCAAAAAAGCCTCAGCGATCCTCACATTTTCAGGAAAGCCAAGACCGACAAACATCACTAATTGCGCGACTGTACTCATGGACAAAATCCTCCTCTTATCGATCTGTTGATCGATCTGTTGATTGCCCGTTGCTTGCTGAACGTTATTATACTATACTAAATTAAATAATAATTCAAATGCAAAATAATCAGAAAAAACTCATAGTCATTGTCGGTCCGACGGCCACGGGTAAAACCAAATTGGCTGTGAAGCTGGCTCGGAAATTCAAAGGCGAGATCATTTCTGCTGATTCCCGTCAGGTTTATCGTGGCATGGATATTGGTACGGGCAAGGATTTGGTGGAATACGGTGTGGATAAGCCATCCAGAGGCCATTCTGGGGCTCAAAAAGGCCCAAAACAGGTGCCATATCACTTAATTGACATAATTAACCCCAAAAATCCATTCAACGTCGCCAAGTACCAAAAATTGGCCTACAAGGCCATTGCAGGGGCACAATATGCCAATAAATTGCCATTTTTGGTGGGTGGTACAGGATTGTATGTGGATTCCGTGATTAAGGGATTTCAGTTTAATTTAGATGTCATCCCGAGCGGAGCGAAGCGGAGCGTGGGGATCCCGTTTAGGAAAGATAAACACGGGATTGCCACGTCGGCCTGTTGGCCTCCTCGCAATTACATCAGGCGGAAATTAGATAACCTCTCTTTGAAGCAATTGTCTGCCAGACTGCAAAAAATAGATCCGGAAACTTTCCGAATTATTGATCTCAAAAATCGTCGCCGAGTACAGAGAGCTTTGGAAATTTATTATGAAACGGGCAAGAAAAAATCGGATCAGCAGGAAATTAAAAAGCCTGATTTGGATATTTTAATTTTGGGCATAAAGTTTCCTTTGGAAAAAATATACCAGAGGATAGACAGCCGGCTGGAGACTAGAATTAAGGAAGGAATGATCAAGGAAATAAAAAAGTTGCGCAAGCAGGGCGTGAGTTGGAAACGGCTGGATGAATTTGGTTTGGAATACCGCTATGTGTCCCGGTATTTGCGCGGACTGCTAACTTACGATGAGATGGTGGAGCAACTTATGATGGCCATTCATCATTTTGCCAAAAGACAGTTGACCTGGTTCAACCGGAATAAAGATATCTCTTGGATTGAAAATATTAGAGAAGCGGAAATAGAAATAAAAAGATTTTTACAAAAATAAAAGCCCCTTTATGGGGTTTTTAAAATTAAATTATATTTAAAATGGCAAGTTAACTCTGCTACTAGTACCAGAGTTGGATAATCTGGAATTATTGGGGTTGCTTTTTATATCATCAGCGCGTTCTTCAAGCATATGCTCTTTGCGGATTCTGGCGATGCTTTGGCTCTTTAGCCGTTCTTTGTTGAGGTATTGTTTGACGACTATGTCGGGATTCTTGGTGGCAAAACCATAAACTTTCCCGGCCTTGAGATCTCTGGCGACTTGCTTGAGCTTGGCTACGGACAGAGCTTCATCTTTGTTTACTATTTTGCTAATTTTTGTGCTGTCATATCCCGCGTTTTGAAGCGCTTTAATCGCGGAAGCTTTGACTGAAACTGACATGGCTGAGTTTTTGGTGACGCTTTTATATAAGCTGGATACCTTGGCTTTGGTCGGAGTGAATTTTACAATATTGCTTTTACCCGTAAATGGCAGTGGCATAAAATTATTGGCTGAGTTTTTTGTTTAATAAATCATTGATAATTCCAGGATTGGCTTTACCTTTGGTCTCTCGCATGGCCATGCCGACTAGAAATTTGAAAGCAGCTTCTTTGCCTGATTTATAGTCGTCAACCACTTTCTGGTTGTCAGCTATTATTTTATCAATAATTGATTCAATCTCTCCTTCATCGCCCATTTGGCCGAGATTTTTGCTTTCCATAATGCCGGTAGGAGACTGACCGGTAGTAAACATTTCTTCCAAAATTTGCTGAGCTGAATTATTATTTATTTTGTTGGTATAAATCATGGACAAGAATTCGGCAAAATTTTCTGGCGTTATCTTGCAATCTTGAATGGCTACTTTGTGTTCATTGAGATATTTAAATAACCTGTTGATAAGCCAATTGCTAATCAATTTGGAAAGCTTTTTGCCTTCTCTGGCGGAGATTTCTTCCACTGTGCCTTCAACTTCTGGCAATGATTCCAGCCAACAAATAAGTTCAGAAGAAACTTGCTCAGTGTAAGAAGCTAAGTGCTTATCACTGACAATAGTTCTGGCGCTTTCTATATCAAATTGATATTGATTGATGAATCTTTCAAATTTGGCTTGCGGAAGTTCCGGCATGGTGGCTTGGAGGCTTTGAACCAAGTCGTCAGAAATTTCTAAGGGTGGCAAATCAGGCTCCGGAAAATAACGATAATCGGCGGCTGTTTCCTTGGATCTCTGGCTGAAAGTAGTTTGAGTATTCTCGTCCCAGCCTCTGGTTTCTTGGATTAATTTTTCACCGTTTTCTATGGCTCTGGTTTGACGTTTAATTTCAAATTCAACGGCTCTTTCCATGGCTCGGAAAGAATTAATATTTTTGAGTTCTGATTTTGGATTTAATTTGTAATCAAGCAGAGGCTTGACTTCGCCTTTCTCGGTTACGAATTTTCCTGGCTCTTGCATGGAAATGTTGGCCTCACAACGCATTTGGCCTTTTTCCATATCGGCTTCGGAAATTTCTAAATATCTTAGGATTTGTTGATAGGCTTGGCAGAATTCTTTGGCTTCTTGGGCTGATTCAATGGTCGGTCCGGTTACTAATTCAATAAGTGGCGTACAAGCACGACTAAGATCTACTGCTGTACCGTCGCTGTTGTGGATTAATTTACCAGTGTCTTCTTCAAGATGAATTCTGACAATATCAATGTCCTTTTTGCCGATACGGAGATATCCATCATAAGTCAAAGGCTGATCGTATTGAGAAATTTGGTAGCCTTTGGGCAGATCGGGATAGAAATAATTTTTTCTGTCAAATTTGGTTTGCTTGGCGATTTTGCAATTCAAAGCCAAACCGACCAGAATGGTCCATTCTATGGCTTGTTTATTTATCACCGGCAAAGTGCCAGGATGTCCCATGCAAATAGGACAGATATTTTTGTTTGGCTGTTCCTGGAGCTCATAACCGTTGACGCAGGTGCAGAACATTTTGCTTTTGGTTTTGAGCTCGGCGTGGATTTCCATGCCGATTACTGGAACTAATTTAGCCATATTTATTGATAAGATTTAGATAATTAATTACTATAGTTTAATACTTTTTGGAGAAAAAATCAAATATAGATTACTATATTAGCTCCTCGGCTCGGAAACGCAAAAGTAAACTTTTTGCGTTTCTCTCGCTTTACGTCGCTAATAAAAAAAACGAGGCCCAATGCAGTAGAGTAAACTAAACTGCAGGGCCACGTGGTTAGATTGGGGGTAGGCCAAGTTTCGTTTTGATTTTTGAAACTGTGGTAGCAACCGACTGGTCGTCAGTTATCTTGCCCTCAATGACAGACAGAGAAATGGTGATGGTTGATTGATCCCTCCTCAGTCGTTTCGCCAACTCTTTGCGAGAGATATCCGTGTATTTCAAGCACAGATAGATGGCAATATGTCTGGGAGAGACATAACGCTGCTCTCGTGAACGTCCCACAAGATCCTTGGATCCTATATTGAAAAAGGCGGCCACTCCATCCATGATGGCATCAGGAGTAATGGTCTGTGCAACCATAATTCCTTCTCGCTGGCGTATAGCTTCTTGCACCAATTCAGTAGTTACTACTGGATGATTGCCAACAAGACTCAAAGCCATGGCTTGGCCCAGTACTCCGTTTAGTCTTCGAGCGTCGCCATCTGTAACGTTTCTGGCAATAAGCTCTATAGCATCGTCGCTCACCCTTCCCGTCCATCCGTTGTTGCATTTGGCCTGGAGTAGGGCCTTTCTCCCAGTGATATCCGGTGGTGTTATGGTAGCCACAAAGCCACTTTCCAGAAGAGAATGCATCCATTCTCCGCAGAGTTGGAGCTTGTTGGGAGGTCTATCCATTGTTATGACCACTTGTCCTTTTGGTCCCGGCCTTTCAGTAAGGTGTTTGATGATGCTGAACAGTTCTTCCTGTGTCTTGGCCTTATTCGGGCCATCTACGGACTGCAAATCGTCTATACAAACCAGATCGTAGTTATTTAATTGATGCAAGTCGCCCATGTCTGGATTAGGTTTTTTAAATTTAGCGCAAAAGGTGTTCAGAAAATCTACAGCCGGAAATGTAGAATATTTAAATTCACCATTTTGTAATTCTTTCATTAGGCGTTTTATGCATCCCATCAGGGTAGTTTTTCCCGATCCAGGCGGTCCAATGATAGAAAAGACGGGAAATACCGTTCCTGGTTTGGATGTGGCGATTAGGTTAGCTATAGTAACGGCAGCATTGTTGCCACCATGCTTAACATAATTGTCAAATCCAAATGTCGGGCGGCAAAAGGGGAAAGCAGTTTGCTGTGGCATGGACGGCGTGTTTTTTGCGGCCGTAACATTTGCATGTGGTTGAGGGGTTGAAATGACAAGGTCAGAGCATGGTACGAATTCCAACCGCAACCCGGACATCTCAGGAATAGATTGCATGGCGTCTTGGATCTTGTCCAAGTAATGGTCTGTCAGCCACTTTGCAAAGTAGTCGCTAGGAACTCCGATCTGAATAGTCTCCTTCGTCAGTCCAATTTGTTTGGTGTTAGAAAACCAATTTCCGAAGCTAGTCTTGTCAATGGTTTGTCGGAGTTGGTCTAATACCAACTCCCACTGCGTGGTGGTATCGTTTGGCATTGTTCCGTCTCCTGTGGTTGTTTTTTAGCAGTCTTCCCGACGGAAAGACCGATGTCAAGGTTCTATATTTCTACAGAACAAAAAAAGAGGTTTTCTTGTTCTGGAAAGAATGTCCTCTTATTAAGTTAACCCTTTTCGCGGTTATATACAAATGTAGAGCCTGTGGATAACTACGGCTCAAGTTTGGCACTCATATTGGTGCTATCAATTATAAAATCATCAAAGCATCCTGGAAACATTTGTTTAAATTTAAACAATATTTCCATGGCAATTTCTCTGATGTCCCATTGCGCATGGCTGTCACAGCGCATTTTGAGAAACCAATGCCATTCTTCCAAATTGCAAGACATGACAATTTCCGAGGCGACGGCATTGGGTAAGAGGAATCTAGCATCTTCATTGACCATTTTTTTGCCGGACTGAAGCAATATATCGCGTGTTTCCAGGTACCAGCCGTCTATTTGTTTGAGTTTGTTTTTGAAATCTCCGGCGATATTGGATTCTTCAATTGTCGGAGGGACGATATAATATCCTTTGTTGAAAAATCCGCTTTCGTCGCAATATCTTTGGGATTCTTGGGAGAAGGCGCATCTTCTGTGTCGTACGATTTGATGAGTGCAAGAACGTGAGGCAATAATTCGCACCATGACCCAAAAATGTTTCATCTGTTCTTCCTTGGTATATTCAATGGACGGGCAAAGACTTATGCCTTTGGCAAAACTTTCCGTGGTTGGAAGACTGAGATCGTCAAAAACTATTTTGACATGTTTTTTGAGTTCACTAAGCATGAAAATATCTTCTTCCGTAAAGCGTTTGGTTTTTCGGAAATAATCACGAAACATTCTGGCATTTCCACTGAGAATAAATCTTTCATCCGATTCTGTCAGTATCAGCAGGTTGTTGCACAGAAAGACATTGAGAAAATATTCTTTGAGATATTTTGGATCAAATGAGGCCTTGTCAAAGACAAAAACTAGCCAAGAGTGTTCAATTACGCTTTCATGTCCGCGGAAAATCAAGGCTTTGACTAATTTTTCGGCGCTGTCAGCGGTTATCTTGTCATGCGATTTGTAGCAAGTTCGTCCGGCTGCCTCAATAACCTGGAGAATGTCCGGAAGCAAGTCGCCTTTGGTGTGAGAGAGAATTACTGGTCTTGGTATGTTACTCATAATTATAATTTTATTTCTGCTTTAATTTTATCCCAAAGCAAGTTATGAACTTCTTCAATCGTCAGTAAATTTCCGTTTGGGGCGCAATTTATATTTATCCAATTATATTTATCGGCGACATAGGCAAAGGCATCAGCCGCGCGTTTGAGGTGATTTAGATCATCTTCATGAATATCTCTTCTGTCTCCGCCTATATAATCTCTAACGCCCTTTTGGTCTACTAATTTTTGACCGATTTCCGGGGGCATATATAAAAGGACGTTGATGTCTGGTTTGGGGATTTGAAAAATATTAAATTCTAGATTCTGAACCCAGTCCAAGAATTTATCTCTCTCCGTAGAATCTTGTATTTTTCCAGTTTGATGTCCCATATTGGCCGAGACATAGCGATTGGATACTACAATTTTATCTTCATTAAGCCAGTTTTTAATTTCAAAAGAAGCGGCATATCTATCACAGGCATAAAAAATAGAGGCTCTGTAGGGACCGACTTCATCTGCAGATCCGAATTTTCCATTGAGATATTCCTCAACTAGCGTTGCACTTCTATTGCCGTATCTCGGAAAATCAGCTTTTTCAACTTTAAAACCTTCACTTTTCAGTTTTGCGATTAATAAATCAGTTTGAGTTCCTTTCCCCGAGCCGTCTGTGCCATCTATGACTATTAGTTTACCCGACATTTATTATTTTATTATGTCTAAAACTGCTCTTTTTATTTCTTCAAATACTTCCTCTTCAGATTTTTCTCCGTCAATTATGATGATATTCGGATATCTTTTGGCAATCATTTCATAGTTCGCCCAAACTTTTTGTATGCTCTCTTCGTCTTTAAATAGATTTAATTCCAGATTGTTTTGCCCCATTTTTTTCATTCTAGCTTGAGCAGAGATTTTTAGTACTATGGTTAGATCGGGCAAGATAAATTGATCATTAATTTTCCAGAGCCAGTCAGCGTCGTTTATTTCTACTGAACCGTAGGCGACAGAAGAAAGAAAATACCTTTTGGTAATGACATTGGTACCTTGGACTAGAGCTGGAATAAT
>JBAZBX010000011.1:0-31695 GCA_041671305.1 Patescibacteria group bacterium | reverse complement strand
TAAGATTTGGCAATAAGATATTTTATCAATAGGAGGGCGGGGAGTGATGTGGATAAGTATTGTTCAGCTTTTGCCTTATTTATTATATAATATAGTTAGTGTCGTATAAGATTGATTAAAAGACACATTTATAATAAAAATATGAAAAACTCAACGAATCCACTTATTAAGCATATCCCCAAGTTTTTGGAATATATTGAAGTAGAAAAGGGTTTAAGTCAGGCCACCTCTCGAAATTATCATAATTTTCTTTTAGTTTTTATTGAATGGCTCAAAGATAATAAATTAGATGGTATGAAGCCACATGAGTTGACGCCAGACCATATATGGAATTATAGGCTATATTTATCAAGAAAAAAGGATAAGGAGGTTAATGGACAGCTAATTAAAAAAACAACCCAAAGTTAGTATCTAATAGCTGTAAGGGCTCTCTTAAACTATTTTAGTGACCAAGACATCAACGCTTTACCCGCTGAAAAAATAAAATTACCAAAATTGACTGAAAAAGATAAAAAAATAAAATTTTTAAAAGTTGATCAAGTGGATAAAATTTTGAGCATGCCAAGTATTAATGAAATTAGTGGCTTAAGAGATAGAGCAATTTTAGAGGTCCTCTTCTCTACTGGGATGCGTGTTTCAGAGTTAGTGTCGCTTAATATTAATCAATTTAATAAAAAGGATTTGTTAAATGGAAAATTTTCTGATCAGGAGTTAAGTATTCCAGGTAAAGGTGGTTCAGTTCGTACAATATATTTTTCCGCCAGAGCTCTAAAATGGATGTCTTTATATTTTAAGACTAGAAATGACATGCTTACTCCCCTGTTTATTAATTATAACCCAGCACGTGAAGATGAAGACGATAGAAGATTGACTACTAGATCAGTAGAAAGATTAGTTAAAAAATATAATATGATGGCTGGTTTGTCAGTTGATACCACTCCGCATACCCTGCGTCATAGTTATGCCACGGATTTATTGGAACAAGGCGCTGATTTGAGGTCAGTCCAAGAACTCTTGGGACACAAGAATATTGTCACCACTCAAATTTATACCCATGTAACCAACCCACACTTAAAGGATATTCATAAAAAATTTCATAGTGGAAATAAATAAAATATAAAAAAATAATCCCGAGCATATCGGGATTATTTTTTTGTTTGGAATTATTCGGCGACAGTTTCTGTTTTTGTGGAGCATCCACATGAGCAATCTGGAGGACAGGAACAGCAATGATAGCAAACATTGGTCTCGCAGGCGCATTTTGTATTGTCATCAATAGGCATGCCGCACTTGGTACAATTATCCATAGGATTATGTTATTTAATTATAAATTATGGTATATAGTTCAATGGATCAACTGGAACGCCGTTTGATCTGACTTCAAAATGTAAATGAGGACCGGAAGAGAATCCAGTATTTCCGCTATAGCCAATTATTTGTCCTTTGCTGACATAGCTATCCTTTTTGACTGACACACTGGTGAAGTGGGCATATAACGTAGATAAATTATTGCTGTGAATAATCATGACGTAATTGCCATACCATTTGGTGTTAATTCCCACAGTTCCTACATAGCCGGCCTCGGCCGCCATAACCGGTGTCCCCTTCCCTATTCCGATGTCCAGTCCCGAATGTTCAAATAAATTTCTATACGGATAAGTCGGATCGCGGAATAAGCAAGTAATGCGATGACTGATTGTCGGCCAAGATAAAACCGCATTGCTTAGCGTATTTAATTTTTCGCCTTTGCCTTTTTTGGCCAATTCAGCTCTTAATTTTTTCTCAATGGCGGCTATTTGCGCATTGGCCGCGGCCTGCTCTTTTTTGAGGTCTGTGACCAGGCTTTGGAATTTGCGTTCGGATTTTTTGGTTTCAGTAATAAGCAGATCCTTCTCTCCTTTTTGACCGCTAAGCGATGCTTTGGCATCTTCAAGTTTCTGCACTAAATCGTCAAGTTGTTTTTTCTTTTTATTTAGGTCATCTTGCTGGCTATTCAATTTGGCAACTAATTCTTGTACTCTATTCAGGGATTTTTGCAAATCACTTTGTATCTCCTCGCTATATTTGACTTGATCAAAAAAATCAGAAAAAGAATTATAGCTAAGCATAACGGAAACAATATTTTTGTTGTCATAACGACTTAGCAATCGGATAAAACTGGATAATTCTTTTTTATTTTTGGCAATTTCTTCCTCGCTCTGTTTGATTTGTAGCGACACAACTTGAATTTCCAGTTGAGTTTGTTTGACTTCCTCTTGTTTGCTTTCAATATCCAAGTCCGTTTTGGCCATTTGATTATCAATAATAGCCATTTGATTTTGGAGCGTGACGGCTTGACCGCGAGTTTCTTTGATGTGAGAATTATACTCGGTTATTTTGTCTACTATATCATCTACTTTTTTCTTTTGTTCTTCTAGTTGCTTGTTTAATTGGTCTATGGCGGCCTGATCTGCTCCTCCAGTAGCGGAACTGGTGTCGGCTATGACAAGATGATAGCGCAAGCCGAAAAACACGGCAAAAGCCATAATCGTCAAGATATACAGAGTTTTGAATAATTTGCCTGGTTGCATGGGAAAATTAAATTGATAAAGTTATAAAATTATAACTTTGAGAATCTTAAAATCTCTAACTGAATTAATTATAACAGAATTTTAATTAATTGTTAAAATATTTGACAAGTTAACGCTAATAAGGTATAATATAAAGTGTTTAATCGATGTGATTGCCTAAGACGTTGGCAATCATGTGCAATGTGAAACAAGGTACCAAGCAGTACCGCAACATAGGGAGAATGCACAATGTCATTCAGTAGAAACGAGATGAGCATTCGTTCTGACAAACCGGGGAGCTCTGCAATGATTCAATATGGTGGAGAGCTCTGCGGTGAAGATGAGCGCGGAGCAATGGAGATCCAATGTCTCGTCGTGCAGGCATTGGACGCTGGCTGGGAATTCGACCAAGTCGGCAAGAAGTGGTATGCCCCCGGCGAATGGTTCAATGTTGTGAAACTTTTTCCGCTACCGGCCACCACCAACCACAAGCGCGCACACAATGGTTGCATGTTTGAGTAAACACCCGTACGTGTCACATGTCGCCCCAACTCCGATGAGTGGGGGCGGCGTATTTTTTTATTTCAATTTTTCTACAGCTTTTTGCAATCTTTCAATCGTTTTTTCTTTTCCCAGTATTTCTGCCACTTCAAATGGCGTGGGAGATTTCTCCTGGCCAGTCAAGGCTACTCTCATCGGCCAAAGCACTTCCCCATTGTTGAAATTATTTGTGATGACAAAATTTATAATTTTTTCTTCCAAACCTTTTGCCGTCCAATTTGATTCAGAATAATCGTTCAGTTCATCAATAAGAAAGCTTAGGCTTTTGATGGCTGTCTCCGGGTTTGATTTTTTCCAAACCAGCATTTGTCCGTCATAATCAAGCGAGTCTGTAAATAAAAATTTTACACCCTCCCCTATTTCGGACAGTTTGAAGATTCTTTGTTTTTCCAACTCATAAATTTTTTGCAATCTATTTTCGTCAATATTTTTTATTTCTCCGCCGATATTCTTCTCAAGATACGGCCTGGCTAAATCAATAAATTTATCCAAATCCATTTTTTTGATATATTCGCTGTTCATCCAATCTAGCTTTTTGAGATCAAAGACAGCCCCGGCCTTATGGACTTTATCAAAAGAGAATTCTTTGATTAATTCTTCCATGGAGAAAATCTCCTGCTCGGTTCCCGGATTCCAACCGAGAAGAGCTAAATAATTTATCAAGGCTTCGGGCAAATATCCTTTGGCGCGATAATCTTCAGTAGATACATCGCCTTGGCGTTTGGATAGTTTACTTTTATTGAGGTTCAAGACATTGGGAACATGCGCATAGATCGGTGCTTGCCAATTAAAATAGTCAAATAATATAATATGTTTGGGCGTTGATGGTAGCCAATCCTCTCCACGAATCACATGCGTGGTTTCCATCAGATGATCATCCACCACATGGGCAAGGTGATAAGTCGGGAAGCCGTCCGCTTTGAGCAGGACCTGGTCGTCCAATTCGCGAGTATTGAATTTGATTTTGCCTCGCACCATGTCTTCAAACTCAATATCTTTATTCTCCGGCATTTTCATGCGAATGACATATTTTTCGCCATCGGTAATCCTGGCTTTGGCCTCTTCCAAAGATAAATTTCTACACAAACCATCATATTTTGTTGGTTTCTTGGCTTGCTCCTGTTCTTGGCGTAAGGTGGCTAGTCTTTCAGACGAACAAAAACAATAATAGGCATGTCCCTTATCAATCAGCTCTTGGGCGTATTTTTGGTATAAATCAAGCCTCTGGGACTGCGTGTAGGGCCCAAAATTGCCCTTTTCAGCCACTTTTCCTTCAGAATTGATAAATAGGCCCTCATCAGGCTCAATTCCGACCCATTTTAAAATTTTTAATAAGTTATCCACAGCCCCCTCAACTTCCCTGGCTTGGTCTGTATCTTCTATGCGCAGGAAGAAAGTTCCATTATTGTGTTTGGCAAATAAGTATTCAAAAAGCACGCTACGCAAGTTTCCAATATGCAAGAATCCGGTTGGGCTTGGCGCAAAGCGAGTTTTGACTGTTGGTTGTTTGTGAAATAATGACATATATTATTTTAATTTATTTATATAAAATTTTACTTATCTGAATTTTTCCCTCAAAACCATTAACCCAAAAACCACCACAGCATTATAAATCCGTTTAATTCTACTTGGCTGTTTGATTAATCTAAATAACCATTCAAGTCCTAATTTTCTCATCCATTGTGGAGCTCGCTTTATTTGTCCAGACAAGAAATCAAAAGTTCCGCCGATTCCCATGGCCACTTTTACGCCTGGCATAAGTGGCAAATTTTCCTCAATCCACATTTCTTGTCTGACTTGGCCGAAGGCGACGAGAATTAAATTGGCACCAGAATTGTTTATATTATTAATGACTTGATCGTTATTTTCCAATTTCCACTCGTTAGCTTTTAATTTCCCACCGGATTCAGTCCCGACAATCGGCGCCTCGCGGTATTTATTTTTTACAGCTTGGGCCACGCCATCACTACCGCCCAATAAGTAGATTTTTAAACTAGGGATTTTTGATTCTAGTAATTTTGCCGTCAAATCAACTCCGGTCACCCTGGTTAATTTCTGTCCGTGCAGAAATTTGCCAGCCCACATTGGGCCTGAGCCATCGCAAGTGTTCAAGCTAGAATTATTCAAAACATCTTTGAATTCTTGATTTTTCTGCGCTTCCAAAATGAATTCGGCGTTTACGGTAAAAAGCTTATTTTGCTTTTCGCCATTAATCCAAGCAGAAATCTTTTCTATTATTTCCTCTAAATTTGTGTTATCAATTTTTACGCCAAGAATATTCATATTTTTACGGGTTAGTGGTGGAAGAATAATTCACGGTCATATCAACCACGCTGCCATTATTCTGAAAGCTATCCCCTATTTTGATGGCGCCGAAGACGTCATCTTTCCAAAATCCCAAATCAATATTGTAGTCAGAAAGTTTTTCTTCAATTTGAAAATGATTTTTTTCCAGTTCCTGTTTGTAGTAAGTAGCCATCTCCTCTTTGGTTTTGTTTATATTATCCCAAGACAAGGATACGGTTTTGTCGTCTTTGGCATTATAGGATTCTAGGGAATTGCGCAAACCGTCAACCGTGACTTCCTCTGGCAAGCTCAATTGATTAAAATTTTTCTGGACAAGTTGGGTTTTGAGATCTGGAGAGAGCCATTTCAAAAAAGGAGCAGAAACCCAATCGGGCACGGAATTGAGAAAGTTTAGAACTTTTGTTTTGCTCTCGGCCGTCTGGACTTTTATTTTGGCAAGATTTGCTTGATAAAGAACTATTTCTTGCGGGAAATCATTGGGAATTTTGTCCACAACTTGGATGGCCGGGCCAATAACAAACTTAAATGTGCCCCAGACCATTAGTCCGATTATGATTATAATTAGAAAAAGACAGCCAAAAAGATTTCGACAAGAATGTCCTTTCTTGTGTATCGGTTCTCTCTCATAATCATCTTCCTCCTCCTCGTCCTCCGGATTATATTTGGCATTTTTTCTTTCTTGCCAAAGTTCCATCGGCGCATCGTCAAATTCATCCCCTTGATTTTCTTTGGTTATATGCATAAATAGGTGCTTTTATTCTAGCATGTTTATGGGTACTTGTAAAAAATCAGTTTTTGTCATATAATAATGAATATTTAATATATTTAGTACATTTTCCCTTTGCTTCGCCAGCTTTCGGAGCTCTTCGGCCCGATTGCTCGCCTAATCGAGAAGGGCAGGGAGTATCAATCGTAGGCTCCCCGTCCTGGGTGACCCATAGTCACCCGAAGTTGTACATGTGATTCCTCCTCACCCGTTCTCCGATGGGTCGCCCGCATTTTTGTCTTGCGTGGGCGGCCCTAATTTTTTTTACTTATTATTTCATTGTGACTATTTTTAATTTTTGCTATAATAAACAGTAATAATAATAATTTTTCCAATAATGAAAATCAAAGTTTATTTGCTTATATTTTTTTCTTTAAGTTTAGTCTTAATTGGGTGCAGAAATGTAAGCGCTGCTGAATTTGATCCCAGTTATGTAATTTCTGATTCAGAATTAACTGACTATACTTCCATGGATCAAAGCGGTATTACTAATTTTTTGGAAAAGAGAAATGGCACTCTGGAAAATTATGTTTGTTTTGATAAGGAAAATAATGCCAAAACAGCTGCACAAACTTTTTATGAAGTTTCCCGTACTTGGATGATAAATCCTAAATATTTGATGATTTTGGTACAGAAAGAGCAAAGTTTATTGGAAGATCCAGATCCTTCACAGGGACAATATGACAGAGCCACCGGTTACGGTTGTCCGGATAGTGGTGGCTGTGACGACAGATGGAAAGGATTTTACAGGCAGGTAAATTCCGCTGCCGCTCAGACTAGATATTATATGGATAATATCAAGGAATTCGGTTTTCAACCCGACAAAACTTATACCATTGATAATCAATCGGTAACCATAAAAAATACTGCTACGGCTGGTTTGTATAATTATACTCCACATCTTCATGGCAATCAGATGTTTTGGAATCTTTGGAATAAATATTTCAGCAAAAAATGGCCTGATGGTTCGCTCTTGCAATCAGATCTGGACAATACTGTTTATTATATTGAAAATGGCCTCAGACGACAGATTTTATCCAAGGCGATTTTGGCATCCAGATTTGATACCGCCAGAGTTATCACGGTCAGCGACAGCGACTTGGATCTTTATGAAGACGGTCCGCCTATTAAGTATTTGAATTTCGCCTTGCTTCAAGCTCAGTCCAGTGGTAATATCTATATGATTGTTGATTCTTTTAAACGCAAAATCTCCAATAAGACAGTATTTACCAAGGTGGGATTTAGCGAGGATGAAATTACAATTGTGCCTGACGCTGATTTGACATTATATCAAGATGGTCCGGATATTACGGAATATACCTTGTTCCCTACCGGAACTTTGATGCAAAATAGCAAGACCAAAGAATTATTCTATATTATCAGTGGCAAGAAGAAGCCGGTTATCAATAAGGAAATTCAAAATGCAAATTTTACTGGACTCAAGGTAGCCCAGGCGACACCAGGAGAATTAGATAAATATCAGTCGGGAAATCCAGTTACTCTACCTGATGGTTGGCTTATTAAGATCAAAAATGTAAATACCGTGTATGTCATTTCCAATGGCAAAAGATTGCCAATTTTCAGCGGAGCAGTCTTCAAGAGTATGAATTATAATTCAAAGAATATCAAAGTAATTACTAAGGAAACTTTGGAGGTTCACCCCATAGGCCAGACTATTACGGGTGATTGGTAAATAACAAAAAATTTATGTCGCTAGTTTTTGCGGCTATTACTCCGCATCCGCCAGTGCTAATTCCTAGCATAGGCAAGGACAATATTAAGCAGATTGAGAAAACCAAAACCGCTATGGAGCATTTGGAAAAGGATTTATATGCTTCAAAGCCGGAGGTATTGCTTATAATTTCTCCTCATGGCGATATGAAGCCCGATGCTTTTACTATCAATGTTTGCGAGAATTATGAGATAAATTTTGAAGATTTTGGTGATTTTTCAACCAAGTTGAATATTCGCGGAGAGATGGTTTTGATTTCTATGAATACTGAGAAAATCGCTTCTAAAGTACCGCTCAATATTATTTCTGAGCCCAAGTTGGATCATGGCGCTGGTATTCCTCTTTATTATCTGTCTCAACATTTGGATAAGCCGGCAGTAATTCCGGTTGGATTTTCTCTCTTGGATAATGTGGCTCATTTTGAATTTGGCAAAGCTCTCAAGGAATTAATTATGGATACAGACAAAAGAATCGCCGTCATTGCTTCCGGCGACATGAGCCATTGTCTGACTGAATCTGCTCCCCTGCCCTACAGTTCTTCGGGCAAGGAATTTGATGAGAAGATAATTAAATTACTTGAAGATAATGACTATCAAGGGATTGTGCATATTGATCCGCAGTTGGTCAAAAAAGCTTCTGAATGCGGTTTGAGGTCAATTTTAATTCTCTTGGGAATTCTAAATAATATTAATTGCAAGACCGAAATAGTGAGTTATGAAGCGCCTTTTGGTGTAGGATATTTGGTGGCTAATTTTAAATTAGAGTAAGGTTTATCTTTATCTCAAACCCACCTTTTTAAAAAGGTGGGGCCAAAACGCGAGCGTAAAAAATCATGGCTAGATTTTATGCTACACTACCCAAAAATTATCTGACGCTCTGATTACAGAGCTTGCGATAATTTGTTGGTCGTTCTCGCATAAAATCAGCACAAGATTTTCTAATGCTCGCAAGCATGCGGGTGCAAGAATGCAAAATTACTCTTCAGGAGTAATTTTTTTGTCCATATCAGCTAAGACTTTAAAAAAATATTTCCAGCATTCACCAGTCTTACATAATTCCTTGGTTTCATTGAGGCATTTTTCAATAAAGTCTTTGGAATTATCTTTGCAAGCTTTAAATACCGAAGCTCTCTTGAATCCAGGAACTCTCAGCTCTGAAATTACCCGCAACGCCAAATCTTGCCACTGATAAGCTGGTGGCTTGACTGTTTGATGGTTGACGAATAAGTCGCCCAGTTTTTGAAATCCCTCATCTTTTTTTGTTTCCATGAGAGTATTTTACAGAGACGCAGGAGTTATGTCAAAAATTTAACCCGACAATTTATTTTTTGTCCATTGACAAAATTAATTTTTTATACTACGATGATATATCTTTTCAGTCATGAAAATGATCTGTAATTCCCTGTCGGAATTACAGTTGTCGCACATAACAGCACAAGCAGCTTAATCTAATGGGAGGAATCTGCCAATGGATACTGTACGCAAGTTTTTTGGAGAGGACGGGCAACTCATACCGCCAAAAAAGTTGAGATACAAGGGGAAGCCCAGTGAACAACTTTTCTTGATGAAGCCTTCTCGGACATGGGATTTTGGCCAGTTGATTGAGCGGGCTGAATTCATTTGTCAGACCAATATCCCTATTTCACGTTCTCAATTCAAAAAGCAACATGAAGAACGCAAGAAACGTCTTTTGGGATTGCCTGGTTGCGAGCATGTCTCCAACAATCTTCTCCTTCCCTGTCTCTTGCCCCCGACTCCCGATGGTGGTATGGGAGACAATAATGTAGACACGTTCTATCTTCCCATGCTGGAACGAGGTTATCATCTTGACTTTCCGGATAGGATTTTTCGCCCTGGATTTTTGTCCGCAAGGAAATATCTGCTGGGTAAAGTTTCCCTACTGGAAAATGTGGGTTGCCAGCCAACGAACGAATGGAGGTCATTCTGCTACATACCTGATTGTCTGCGATTGCCAGTTGACATTCAACGGATGGCGCTATCCAGGGAAATGATCCAAATGGGATTTTCTCTAGTCGGCGTGCATGACGGATTTCCGGCATTAGGACTGCACGCAGAAATTCTGACTGGAAGAAAAGAAGATCCCGGCGTGGATTTCTCGGCATTGAATATCAGGGCTCCGATAATGAATGCGGTGAAAGAAGTGGAGGAAAAGCCAGGAGAGCCCGGGGAAGAAAAGGAAACCGATAACTGGATTTACGCTGGTGGGAACGGAGAATGTTTTGAACTGGATATCACCAGCGTTCCTAGCAGTATACCAAGTGCTGCCTTCCCTGCCCCAACTTTCTCGGGGGCGCTGACATTCATGTAATCGTCTATCCGTGTGGCGCGAGGTTGTTTGAAACCCCGCGCCACGTTTTATTTTATGGTTTACAAAATAATTATATAATTCTATAATTAACTAAAATCTAATCTTATTTAAATATGTTAAAAATAATCACTATACCCAATCCGATTCTGCGCCAAAAGGCCAAAAAGATTACCGATTTTTCTGATTCCAAAATTCAGAAATTAATTCCTCAAATGACCGAGATTATGCTCCAGGAAGGCGTAGGTTTGGCTGCTCCCCAGGTTGGAGAAAGCATAAGACTAGTTGTCGTCAAGTACAAAGATGGCAGTATTGCCATGATTAATCCCAAAATCCTTCGCAAATCCATTCTTAAGGAGTGGGGCGAGGAAGGCTGTCTTTCTGTACCTGGCAAATACGGTGAAGTCAAAAGAAGCAAGAAATTAACCGTGAGATATATTGATGAAAAAGGCAAAACCAAAACATTGATTGCCAATGGTATGCTCGCTCGGATTATCCAGCATGAAACTGATCATCTTGATGGAATTTTATTTATTGATAAGGCGAGAAACGTTACCGACATTAATTAAATTACCATGAATGAGAAAATAAAAATCGTTTTTTTTGGCACGCCGGAGTTTGCTGCCAACTATTTACAGAGTCTTTTGAGCGACTCTGATTTTGATATTATAGGCGTTGTGACTCAGCCAGATAAGCCAGCCGGACGCAATCAGGAGATTATTTTCTCTCCGGTAAAACAAATCGCGAAAGAAAAAGAAATCAAGGTTTTCCAGCCGGAAATATTAAAAAACAATTTAGAAATTATAGATCAACTGAAAAATATCAAACCTGATTTGTTTGTGGTGGTTGCTTATGGTTCAATTATCCCGCAGGAAATTTTGGATATTCCTAAGTTCGGCGTCATCAATGTTCATCCCTCGCTTCTGCCAAAATATCGCGGCGCCTCCCCTATTCAAAGCGCTCTGCTCGCTGGTGAAAAGAAAACTGGTGTTACAATAATGCTTATTGATGCGAAGATGGATCATGGTTCTATTCTAACTCAAAAAGAAATTGAACTGACTGGTGAAGAAACCAATGATTATTTACATAAAAAAATTGCCGATACTGCTGCAGACTTGTTGGGCAAAACCGTCAAAGATTATTTATCTGGCAAAATTAAGCCACAGGAACAAGATCATTCTTTGGCCACATTCTGTAAAGTAATAGATAAATCACAAGCTCAAATAAATTGGTCTGACAGCGCTCAGGAAATTAAGCAGAAAATTTATGCCTTTTATCCTTGGCCGGGAACTTGGACGATGTGGAACCCGCCTACGCCAAAAGGCTACCCGCCTAGACTCAGCGAGGCTGGTGTCGAGGCAGGTAGTAAACGAATTAAATTATTTCCTCCGGTAGAAATTTTGAAAACAAAAAACACCTCCTTCGCCAAGGCTACGGGGGTCAAGCCGGGAGAGGCTTTCTTGTCAGGTAAAAATTTGGCCATAATTTGCGGTCAAAATGCTTTAATTATCCATAAACTGCAAATAGAAGGCAAAAAAGAAATGCTCGCTGAGGAATTTATTAGGGGTTATGTCAAATTTATTGGAAGCGTTTTGGACTAAATTTATGAGCTCGGGCAATCAGGCCGATTACAATAACGGCCACAACGTCCATGTATAATTCCGGACGCAAAAAATAGTTAGTGTAAATACTCATAATTACCGTAAAACTGAAATAAGCAAACAGCATAACCGAGAGTAAACTCGGTTTTTTCTTGGCCCAAATATATAAACCAGAAAGCAGTATGCCCCAAAATACCCCAGCCAAAATAATTCCCATATATCCGAAATCAATCCAATAACTAAAGAGAAAAGTCGCTGTCACCCACCAAGGCAAAAGTATTTTGTCCCAAGGAATTTTGAATTCAATTTCTGGCTGGTGAATTAATTTGAGGGCTGGATTAAAAACCGCTAAATCGTATTTACCATAGTAAAAGTTGGAACCATCATAGAGATCGGTCGCCTTCATCAGGGCTTGCAGATTAAAAGAAGGAATGATATAAATTGGCACGATGAAATTCAGACTTTTGGGAATTCTAAGCCCGGAAATCTTGGCAATGTAGCCAAAAGGATCGTCTTGAGCGCTGGGATCAAGATAATCGCGGTAAGTTATGGATTGCCTAAATGCCGGAATAGCAATAGAGATGGCCAAGACGACTACCACTACAGAAACGGAAGCTAGGATTATTTTTTTTAAATTAATTTCCTTAATTTTGATAATTAAATAAGAAAAATAACAAATTAAAATTGGGAAAATTATTACTAGTCTTGAAGCGTAGAAAGATAAAAGAATGAAACCTAAAATAATAGTAGTGATGAGTAGTGCCTTGAGCCATTTTTTGGGATTAAATTGCAGAAAATAAATGAAAGTCAGAGGAATAAATAATCTGGGAAGCAGTGAAGCATATTCCCATAAGCCAAAAATATCTCTATTGATAATAAATCGCATCTTGTCCGGCGAGGATGAAAGAATGGGCAAAGTGCCAAATCTATAAAATATATAAATATTGGTAATGATACTAGCTATGGCCATAATAATAATTAAAATAAGCCATAATTTACTATTGGCCGGCGCTAAATCGCTCTGTTCTTTTAATTTTTTTTGCCACATTCTAGCCGACACCAAATAAATAAAGACAAAGATGGTAAAAAACAAACCCAAAATCAGCCAGAATTTGAGCGTCCAGGGATTTTCGTACGGGCTAAGTCGTAATTGAGCCACGGCAATGGCCATAAACCACAAACTTAAGAGCAGTTTGGAAGGTGAGAATTTATCTTTGCCGATTATATAACTCAGTCCAAAGCTGATGCTTAAAATTAGAAAGATTATAAGTAAAATCATAATTAATTTTTAATTTTGGGTTTGGTAAATCCGTTTTTAACAAAATACAGCCAAGCGCTTTTGAAAAACATTTTTTGTTTATTTATTGTTTTTTGCTGAGCAAAACTTTTTCCACCGTGATGAATTATTTTCACTTCAGGATTATAGATAATTTTATATCCTGCTTTTCTAACTCGCAAACATAAATCCACTTCCTCAAACCAAATAAAAAATTTCTCATCCAAGAGTCCGGTTTTATTTAGAACTTCCATCTTCGTCATCATATAGGCACCCATAACCTGATCCACGACTTGCTCTTTATTGTAATCAAAATCCGTTGCTAGATAATTATTTATTGATTTGATATTTTTAAAAAATTTAGGAGCCTTTATAAGCATCAAAAATACGGGCCAGACAGTGGGAAACCTTCTGACTGAGGGCTGTAATTTACCGTCGCCATAAAGCATCTGAGGTCCCATGACACCGCAATCAGGGTGAGATGCCATAAACTCAATGGATTTACTGATTGTATCGGGAAATAATTCTGTATCCGGGTTCAGAAAAAGAACATAATCCCCTGTTGCCTCTTTAATTCCTTGATTGTTCGCTTTGGCAAAACCATCATTGCTTTTGTTGGCAATTAATCTGACTCTAGGAAATATTTCCGTTATCATTTCTACGGTATTGTCATTGGAATTATTATCAATTACAAAAACTTCTGCCATAGAACCGACCAAGTCTCTCTGGATTGAATGTAGGCATTTTTCCAGAAGATCGCTAGTATTCCAGGAAACGATTATTATAGATAATTTCATATTATATTATGTCATTCGGTTTTATATATTTCCACTCACCTTCTTTTAATTTTAAATCATTTAATTTTAATTTTCCAATTCTGATTCTTTGCAAATCAAAAACCCTATAATCCAAATGTCCCATCATTTTTCTAATTTGCCGATTTATTCCCTCTTTGATAATTAATTTAACTTCAGAATCTTTGCAATAAGTGACTTTGGCTGGTTGTAATTTAATACCATCAATGATCATCCCCTTTTCTAAAATTTTTACGTCTTTGGCACTAAAATCCCTATCTAGTCTCACTAAATATTCTTTTTCACATTCAAATTTGGCATGGGTTAATTCATACGCAAAATCACCGTCGTTACTAATAATAATCAATCCTCTGGAGTCCTTGTCCAATCTTCCGACCGGATAAACCCGTTCTTCTATGTCTATCAAATCCAGAACGGTTTTACCTTGGGCGCTGTTGGCGCTACTCACATATCCAACCGGCTTATTGAGCGCAATATAGATTTTATTGGTTTGGATTCTTAAAATTTTGCCCTGATATCCTATCTCATCTTTATTTTCATCAATTTGACTACCTAATTCATCAACCACAAAACCATTGACCTTTATAGCGCCTTTTTCAATTAACTCTTCTGCCTTTCTTCTGGAGGCGACTCCTGCCAAAGCAATAAATTTCTGTAAACGCATCATAAATTATGCTTTTCCTTAATTATTTCCATCGCTTTTTCGTATTTATCCTTGTTTTTGGTTTTAATGAAAGGCAATTTATAAACAAAACTTGGCAACCAGGATGACATGGTCCCGCTGGAAGTTATCCTAAATAATACTTCATCAACCCAAATTCCCATGTGTCCTTGCTCTAGCATGGTCAGCCATAAGTCCCAATCTTGAAATTTTTTCAATTTAGAATCAAACCCAGGAAAATCTTCCCGCTTGATCAATGCCGAGGTGTGAATATATGGTATTTGTTTTAATTTCTCCGCGTTAAAAGGCCAAAGTTTGAATTTTTTCCAACCCCACATAAATGAACTGTAAGCATAGGAAGCGTCAGGGGTTTCTTCTGACTTCTTAAGCAATTTAGCCAACATGCTCGGCTTCATGATGATATCCGCATCCAAAAATATCACATATTCTCCGGTGCTCTCGGCAAAGCCATTATTGCGAGCCATGGGAGCGCCTTGATTTTCTTGGCTGATATAACGGATGACTCCTTCCCTTTGCGAAAGGGAGGGCTGGGGAGGGTTCAGCCAGGACTTAATGACTTCATTCAGACCGTCTTTGGAACCGTCATTAATTACGATTACTTCAAAATCTTGAAATGTCTGATCAAAAACACTTTTTAGACATTTATCAATAGTGCTTGCGCAGTTGTAGGCCGGAATAATGATAGAGATTTTTGGCATGTAATTATAAAATTATCTTATTGAATTCCGCTAATTGTTTGTCTAAGCTAAATTCATTTTTTACTCTTGTGTGCGCTGCATCAGCCATCCTCTGCCACAATTCTTTGTCGCTACCCAATCTTAAAATGGCGGAATAAATTTCTGCAACTTTATTCGGATCAACCAGAATTCCGGTTTGTCCATCAATAACTGCCTCGGCACTTCCGCCAAACTTGGAAGCAATTACCGGAGTGCGACAAGCCTGCGCTTCCAGATAAGAAATGCCAAATCCTTCCGGCTGAGTGGTGACACCTACAAAAATATGCGCCATTTGATAATAAGAAGCTTTGGCCAATGGATCGTCATTGATATGTCCTAATAACTTTACATGATCAGTCAAAGACAATTCCTTGATTAAATTATTCAAGTTTTCAAATTCCGGTCCGTCACCCATGATCAAATATTTTAATTTGGGAAGCTGTTCCAAGAGAGCCGGCATTAATTTAATAATGGCAGCATAATTTTTGATACCAACCAGGCGTCCGGAACTCAGCATAATTAAATTATTATCTTCCAATCCCAAAATTCTTTTGTACTCGCCTATATTTTCAACCGGTTTGTTCAAGGCCTCATAATCCACTCCCGGATAAATAACCTTTATTTTGGCCTTGTCCTGGGCAATATTTGCCATTTTCTGGGCGAGATACTGGCTATTGGCAATAAATGACTGTGATGACTGGTAAACGCGTCTAAAGGCCCATTTTGAGACAAATTTGACCTCTGCAAGGGCAATGTCCGTCCCATGTCCAAAAACGAAATACGGTAATTTAAGCGATTTTCCCAAAAGGCAGTATGGATGGAAATGACCAAAAATAATATGCGTAATTCCCTCTTTCTGTATAATTTCTTGAATTTCTTTTTTGAGATGCCACCATTTGGGCGTCATTTTTCCTCCAAAAAAATCCGTGCGATAGATATGGTAATTCTGTTTTGCATCAAAGATGCTGGCCTCGGGATGATTTTGTGTCAAAACTACGACACTATCCCCTCCCAAAAGTTGACACAAGTTGTGATAATAATTTTCTATCCCGCCGATGGCTGGTGGAAAAAAATATGTCACAATTAAAATTTTTCTATTTGGTTGGTTCATATTTTTTGAATTTATTGGGTATAATTTTACTGATAATCTCCTGTATATCTTCTTTGTCAAACCCTTTGATTATATATAATACCGCAAAATAGATTATGGCTGCAACCGGAATGACAATTATAAAATGCCAATGATTTTTGGTTAGAATTATAAATAAAGCCATGACTGCGCTACTGAATAAATTTTTTAGCAAAGCAATAAGCAAATATTTTTTATCATAAACGACTATTTTGTCTACTACTACAATTCCCAAGATAAATAGCAGGCCATAGCTGAGTAAAGTGGCAATGGCCGCTCCGACGTAGCTATAGAACGGAATGAGAATTAAATTAATTATAATATTGAATCCGGCAACAATTCCCAGATTGACCGTATTGCGCGTCTGCCTATTGCAGGCATTGAGCATGGCGCCGACCGGAAAACATATAAAAATCAATATCAATGATCCGATGATAATTTGAAGCGGCAAAATAGTAGGTTCATAGGCTTTGCCAAATACCGGCACAATGACTTTGTCAGCAATAAAAATTACCCCAGTAACAAGTGGCAAGGAAAGAATTAGTAAATAATAAATGGATTTGGTAAAATTTTTGGCCAGCAGTTCTTTGGAGTGGACGAAACAATGGGAAAATGAAGGATAAAGTGTGGCTGAAAAAGCCATGGCCACGAATTGTAAGGCAAAAAGAATTTTGGTCGCAATACTATAAATTCCCACGGCATGATCGCCGGAAATTTTAGAAAGTATGATGACATCCATGGATGAATAAATACGAATGAATATTCCGGCGATAGCAAAGGGAATGGCGATAATAAGAAGTTGTTTCATCCGTAGCCAGTTGAAATCAATGGAGGGAAATATTTTGAATTTAATTCTCAATAAAGCAAGTGAATAAGCGAAGTTTATAATACTTCCCACTAGATAAACGCCCATTAAGGCTTGAAGGCCGAGATCTAACTTCAAAACGATAAAGCCGACAATAAGAACAATGGCTTGATTGAGAATTATGCCCAGACTTTCAAAGCTTAAATTTTGATGACCGCGAATCACTCCATAAAAACTCAAAGTGAATGAATCTATGAGCATGACAATGCCGGCGATATAAACGAGTTCTTTGGTAATTTGCGGATAGCCGAGTAGATTGGCAATAAGTACTAGAGCGCCATAAATCACCAGTGAGGCTAGCAACTTAAATCCGATAACCGTGGATAATTGTTTTTGTGAACGTTCCTTGTCTATGGCACTTTCACGGATAAGAATTTGAGTTACGCCAAGATCCAAAATCATAGCAAAAATAGTGCTGAAGCTCAGCGCGAAACTGTATTTGCCCATATTGGCCACGCCGATAGACCTGGCCACCATAGTAAAATACAAAAATGACAATACTTTTTGTATTGCCATGGCAGAGGCAAATAATGTTGTGTTTTTGGCTAAATTTTGAGAGCTCATAGTATTTGAATTATAGCGTAATTTGGGAGATAGTTAAAGGGTAAATTAAAAGATTGCCGAACAGTGTGACGCCGGCAATCATAGATCGTAGTTTGCGATGGTTGGAAATGTGCTTACCCGTTATTCGCAGAACAGGACGGAATCCGGAAGGTTCGGAAGTTGGGAGTCATCCGGTGGCTCAATGTCATCCGTGCGGATACCCTCAATGGCACAAGATGCGATCACACCTTGGTATAAGGCGGCAGCCATCATTTCAGATGCTGTTCGACGAGACATCTGTACCTGCACTGGCGGATGAAAGCCGTCAGTCGCAGTAACTTTGACGTTACTAAGCATGATTAACTTCTCCTGTGGGTTGTTTCTTGGAATTGTTCACATATACTATGTATTTTTATCAATTTTGTCAATTAGTGTATGGATATGTCCTGTGCCCCCTGTGAGCATTAGAAAATCTTGTGCTGATTTTATGCGAGAACGGCCAAAAATTGTCGCAAGCTTTGTAATCAAAGCGTCAGAGAATTTTTGGGTAAGTGAAGTATAAAATCTAGCCATGATTTTTGACAGCGAGCGACTTTTCTTTTTGTTAGCTTTTTCTTGTCCTAGAAAAGAAAAAGTAAGAACAAAGAATATGATAAAATTAATTAATAGGTAATGAAAGGGATTCCTTCACTCGCCCTTGAGGACTCGGTCGGAATGACAACAATTCAAGGCCAATACAAAAAACAACTCGGAATAAATCCGAGTTGTTTGATATATAATAGTATTAACGTTTACTCCATTGTGGTGCACGTCTGGCACGTCGTAAACCTGGCTTTTTTCTTTCCTTAACTCTAGGATCTCTAGTCATAAATCCTTCGGCTTTGAGTACGGCGCGAAGTTCTGGATCTAGTACTTCCAAAGCTCTAGAAATTGCATGCCTACAAGCTCCTGCTTGCGATACCTGTCCACTACCCTTGACTTTGAGCGATAAATCCACATCTTTATCATGTCCTGTAAGCTGTAATGGCTTTAAAACCATTTCTTGCAAATCAGGTCTGGGGAAATATAAGTTCAAAGCCTTGCCATTGATAGTAATTACTCCCTTACCCTTGGTCAATCTAACATTAGCACTGGCAGTCTTTCTGGCGCCTTTGGTGGTAATAGTATCTTTTTTGGTTGTTTTTTTATCTTCAATCATTTTATTTCTTAATTAGAAGTCTTTTGATCATTAAATCTCTAAGCTTGTTCTTGGGCAACATTCCCATAACCGCTTCTTTGAGAACCATTCCTGGATCTTTGGCAAATACTTCAGCGATCTTTTTGGTTTTGAGACCTCCGGGATGCATGCTGTGATGAATATAAACCTTTTGTTCAAATTTTTTGCCGGTAAACTTGATTTTTCCGCAATTAGAAACCTCAACAATATCACCGCCATCAATGTGGGGTCTAAAGGAAGGTTTATTTTTGCCACGCAAAAGGATAGCTATCTCCGTGGCTAATCTGCCCAACGGTCTGTCAGTAGCATCAATCTGATGTGTTTTTCTTTCAATTTTTTCCATAGTATTAATATTTATTCCACCATTTCTAGAACAGCCATAGCCGCATTATCTCCCAATCTTGGTGGTATTTTGGTGATTCTGGTATAGCCGCCTTTCCTTTCCTTGAATCTTGGTCCAATTACTTCAAATAGCTTTTTGACGGCGCCTTCTACATACAAAACTTTCAAAGCTTCTCTTCTGTTGTGAAGACTGTCTACCTTGCCAAGCGTGATTATTTTTTCAACCATAGGCCTGAGCAATTTTGCTTTTGGCGTGGTAGTAGTTATTTTTTCATAGATAATAAAACTAGTGGCCAAATTACGCATCATCGCTTCTCTTGGCGCCTTTTCTCTACCTAAAGTTTTTCCTTTTTTTTGATGTCTCATAATAATTTAATTAGGCCTTCTTTGGTCGTCCTCTTCTTTTTGGTTTATCGTCGCCTTCTACTTCCTCAGTTACCTCTTCTACTGCGGATTCTATTTCCGGAGTAACCACTTCCTCTACTTCAGGCAAAGTAGAAATTACAGGGGCTTCAATATCAATTTCTTCAACTTCAGCGATTCCACCTTCCATAATCCAGTTGAATTGACTAACAAGAATTTCACTGGCTTTTTTGACTGCATCTTCCGGAGAAATTGTACCATCAGTTTCTACGGTCAAAATTAATTTATCAAAATCCGTTCTGTTGCCTACGCGGGTAGCCTCAACATCCATGCCAACGTTTATAACAGGGGTAAAAATAGAATCAACTAATATCGTACCAATTTCACCTTTGCCTTTGCCCTGTTCTTCTGTAGGCACATAGCCAATTCCTTTAGCAACAGTCAGATCCATTTCCAGTGTCGTATCCTTGTCATTTACAGTAGTAATAACTAAATCTTTGTTGATAATTTCAGCATCAGCTGAAGGCTCAATATCTCCTCCGGTAATACTTTTTTCTCCTTTTGCTTTTAATTTCAATACTACAGGCTCATCGCCATATACTTTGATACGAAGTTTTTTCAAATTTAGAATAATTTCCAAAATATCATCAGAAACATTTTCCAGTGAACTAAATTCATGTTGAACTCCCTTGATTTTTACTGCAGTTACTGCTCCACCCGGAAGAGATGACAAAAGCACTCTTCTAAGGGAATTGCCCAGGGTCAAACCATATCCAGGAAAACAAGGTTCAATAACTACTTTGGCCTTTGAGCCTTTGGTTATCTCCTCTACAATAAACTTTTTTGGTAAAGAAATATTCTTCATAATTTTTCTTTGAGTTTTAATTTTTATTTGGAATAGAACTCAACGATAGTTCTCCAGTCTATATTTACAGCGACATCGCTAGTTTTCGGCATGGAGGTCACTTTTCCTTTCATTTCCTTGAAATCAAGGCTTAACCATGGCACTATCTCTTCTTTTTTGGCTAATTTATCCTTTAAGTTAATGAAAGCATTTTTCTTGGTGCTAGATTCTCTAATTCCAATAATATCACCTTCTTTTACCAAATATGATGGAATATCTACTTTTTTACCATTGACTGTAATATGTCCATGATTTACTATCTGCCTGGCTTGAGTTCTGGAAGTAGCTATGCCCAAGCGGTAAACAGTATTATCCAATCTTGATTCCAAAAATCCAAAAAGTAATTCTCCGGTATTGCCAACCTTTTTGAAGGCTTCTTCAAAATAATTTCTGAATTGCTTTTCTCTGAGACCATAAGTTCTTTTGGCTTTTTGCTTTTCCAAAAGCTGTCGGCCATAGTTGGTCAATTTGGACATTCTCTTGTTGGTGCCATGAACTCCAGGAGGAAAATTTCTTTTGACCAAAGTGCATTTTGGACCATCGCACTTTTCGCCTTTAAGAAAAAGCTTTTCACCGGCTCTGCGGCATTTCTTGCATTGTGAATTAGTTTTATCCATTATCTTAAAATATGTTTATTTATACTCTTCTTGGTTTCTTCGGTCTGCAACCATTATGAGGAATAGGTGTAATATCCTTGATTTGACTGACAGCAATTCCATTGGCGTTCATGGCTCTAATAGATGCTTCTCTGCCTCCTCCAACGCCTTTTACAAAAACAGCAACTTCTCTGAGGCCATACTTTTTGGCTTTTTCATAAGCATCTTTCACAATTATGGATGCGGCATAGGGAGTAGCTTTTTTAGGACCCTTAAATCCACATTGTCCGGCAGATGACCAGGACAAAACATTTCCATTCTGATCGGTAAAAGTAACTATGGTGTTGTTGTAAGTTGATTTGATATAAACTCGACCAGAACTAACCTGCTTAACTATAGCGGCCTTTTTTATTTTTTTACCTACACGAGCTTTTGTGGCTTTTGTAGTGGCAGCTGGTTGAGTAGCAGATTCGCTTACTGTTTCGTTTGTAGTTTTGATTTCTTCAGTCATTGGTTTGAAATTAAGTCTTTTGACCAGCATCTTTTCTTCCAGAGCCTGTAGTCTTTCTTACGTTACCTCTAACCGTGCGGTTATTGGTTTTGGTTCTTTGTCCTCTGGCAGGCAAACCTTTTGAATGCCTTGTGCCTCTATAGCATTTAATATCTTTTAGTCTTTTAATATTTGATATTACCTCTCTTTTTAAATCCCCTTCAATTGAATAATTCTTTTCAATTTTATTGCGTAGGTCGTTTGTCTGTTCATCGGTGAGGTCATTTACTCTAATATCTGGATTTATTTTGAGTTCAGCTAAGATTTTTTGAGATAGTGGAAGTCCAATACCATAAACATAAGTCAAAGCGATTTCCACTCGCTTGTTATTTGGTATGTTTACTCCTGCGATTCTAACTGCCATAGTATTTTAAAATTATAGAAAATAATTAACCTTGTCTTTGCTTGTGCTTAGGATTTTTGCAAATCACAACTAGACGCTTGCTTCTGCGAACTACCTGGCAATCTTTGCAAATCTTTTTTACTGAGGCTCTAACTTTCATATTTAAATATTAATTAATATCTGTAAATGATTCTGCCTTTGGTCAAATCATAAGGTGTCATTTGAACTTTGACCTTGTCGCCAGGAAGAAGACGGATGTTGAACATCCTCATCTTTCCGGAGAGGTGCGCTAGAATTTCATTCCCACTATCCAATTGAACCTTGAAAGTAGCGGCTGGAAGCAATTCTATAACTTCTCCGTCTACCTCCAAAAAATCTTTGGAATTTGAGGAATTTGACGCTGTGTCTTGATTTTTACCCATGTGGTAATTAATTTGATGGACAAAATAAAATTCCTGGCGTACGTATTGAAACCGTACTTGCCTAGAATTTATCGTAATTTAAGCTTATTTTTATGTCTCATTCTGCTATTTTGATTATAGCAGATTGCCTCTGTTTGTCAACAATGTAATTATTTTATATTAAATTATTGAAGATGTCAAATGTTTTTAATTTTAATCTACTCCAATATGGCCTTTATTCTTCTAACGCCGGCTGAACTGGATTCTTCTTTCTGAATTTTGAAATGTCCGAGCTCTGAAGTATTGCCTGCATGAGGCCCGCCACAAATTTCCTTGGAAAAATCGCCGACCGTATAAACTTTTACTTTATCGCCATATTTATGCTCAAAAATACCCATCGCTCCGCTTTCCTTGGCCTCATCAAGTGACATTTCCTCACAGATAACCGGCACGGCTTTTTGTATTTGCTCATTTACCAAATCCTCAACTTGCTTAATTTGTTCTGGAGTCATCTTATCTGGATGAGAAAAGTCGTATCTTATTCTTTCTGCGGTAATATTTGAACCTTTTTGAAATACATGATCGCCCAAAACTTTTCTAAGCGCTGAGAGCATTAAGTGGGTTGCTGTATGCATCCTGGCTGTGGTTTCTGAGCTATCCGCCAAACCGCCTTTGAATTTTTGCTCCGCGCCCTGACGTGATATTTCTTGGTGCTTAGAAAATTCTAGATTAAATCCTTCTTCATCTATTTCTATCTTCCTTTCTTGCGCCAAATCTTTGGTAATTTCAAATGGAAAACCATATGTGGAGAAAAGCACGAAAGCTTCTTCCCCGCTAATTTTGCCATCAGAAGCAATTTTCTCAAATTTTTTCAAACCATTTTCTAGAGTTTTGGAAAACTTTTCTTCTTCCTGTGCCAGTTGCTCCATAATAAAATCTCTATTTTTACGAAGCTCGGGGTAATATCCGCCCATTTCTGAAATAATAATTTCTGCCACCTTGTGAGTAAAGGCCTCCTTGATGCCAAGCTGTTTACCATAGCGTATGGATCTCCTAATTAATTTACGCAACACATATCCCTGCTCAACGTTGGAAGGAGCAATTTTTTCCGCCAAAATAAATACAGACGCCCTAATGTGATCGGTTATAATTCTTAGCGGTTTGATCTGTTCTTTCTCTATAAATTCCAAATCAATATCAGCTATAGAAGTGACTTGTCGCATAATCGTCGCCAATGGCTCTATCTCATAAACACTGGATTTGCCATTAAGAACACCGACTGTTCTCTCCAGACCCATGCCAGTATCCACATTTTGCTGTTTGAGTGGTTCATATTTACCATCCGGAGTTTTGTTGTATTGCATAAAAACATCATTCCAAATCTCTACCCACTTCTTGTCTTTGGGATCAAACTCTTCTGGAGCTGGCTCATCTCCAGACCAATAAAACATTTCCGTATCCGGTCCTTGGGGTCCAGGCATTTTTCCTCCAGCCGGCCACCAATTATCCTCCATACCTAAATATTTAATTCTAAGTGGAGAAACTTCCAGAGATTCCCAAATTCCTGCCGACTGTTCATCTTTGGCAACGTTTCCTTCGCCAGCAAAACAAGTAAAGGCCAACTTTTCTAAAGGAATATTTAATTCCTTGGTCAAAAATTCAAAACTGAATTCAATCGCTTCTTTTTTGAAATAACCTGTCCGGCCTATTTCGTCAGGTGAGGACAGGTCGCCAAGAGACCAATTACCCAACATTTCAAAAAATGTCAGATGCCAGCCATCGCCGACTTCGTCTATATCCCCCGTCCTGATGCATTTTTGCACATCGGTCAATCTGTTTCCGGAGGCATGTTTCTCGCCAAGTAAATACGGCACCAAAGGATGCATACCCGCAGTAGTAAATAAGACTGTGGGATCATTTTCTGGCAAAAGCGAAGCTCCGGGAATGATAGTATGCCCTTTGGATTCAAAGAAAGATAAATATTTTTGCCTTAATTCTTTAGTAGTCATAATATGAATTATTAGAGATTATGCTTAATTTTAATATAAAAAAACAGCCTTGTCAAAACAAAAACTGCCCAGGCGTATGCCAAGACAGCTGAGTAAGCTGATTATTTTTGAGCTAATTGCAATTCCAGTTCCGCAATCCTGGCCTTTTGTTGCTCTATTGTTTTTTCTTGCTCTGCCAATTGAGCGTTAAGATTTCTATTTTCCTCAGATAATCTGACGGCCTCATCCGTTCTTTTATAAAGAATAGCTAAAAATCTTTTATTTTCGTCATGGTTTTTTTCCAAAGAAAGTTTGAATTCTATTTTATTCTCCATAGCATATTTATCGCTCTCGTCAAATAAGCCTCCGACTAAATTTTTGATTAACTTATCATAATCCAATGACAAAATTCTTTCACGTTCCTCTTTATTCATACCCAGCAAGATATCAGCCAAGGAAACACAACCCCCGGACACCGATGCTCTATATTTGAAATTATCCGGAATTTTTATGCCTTTAAATTTTTTCTGCACGGACGGATCAGAGAAATCAACCAAATCACTACAATCTGAATTAAATATTTCCTCTTGATATTGTGCTGTAATCCAATCAACTAGCTGAATTCCTTCAGGCTTATCAAAACCTGTAATTGCCTCTTCGCTCGTCAAATCCATATTGCCATTCAATAAAACTGCAAATTCATCGCCACCATAAGTGGCAAAAAATGGTTCTATTCCACCCTGTCTCAACATGGAAGAAATTTTGCCGCTTCTAAATACCTCAACTACCGCTTGAAGATATTTATCTCCATTTTGGTGTCCCGATAAATCATTGACTGATTTTAATCCATTGAGATCAAAATTAATCAAAGCCACATTTCTAGTTTTATTGTAGTCAGTTTCACCATCAAATATTTTATCTACGGTCCTAAACATTTCCCGCTGAAGATATTCTCTGTTGGGTGTTTTATATCTTTTGTCCAAAAACGATGATTCAACTTCGTCCACCCTATCCCCTACCATTTCTTGTATATCTTCATCTTTGGCTCCAATTTCTATTAATCTTCTTTCAAATTTCAAAACTTTTTCAGCCATTTCCTTCGGCCAGTGAGCAATCATCTCATGTATAATTATTCCCCGTTCATTTCCCTCAAACTTATGATCATAATCAGCTCTCTTTTCTTTAATTTTTTCCATGACTCCATTAACTCCTGATTTGTCGTCATTATTTTCTGCTAAATGTTCTGGCTTGTTCATATTTATAGAGATAAAAATTATTTAAAAAAATTAAGGGGGTAGACATCTAAGCAATGACCACACCCCATTATTCTTTGTTTGACTTCTTTTTGTCACCACTATTTCCCGTTTGGGATTGGGTAACAATTACCTGCTTGAAAACCTTTTCAAGTAATGCCTTCTGATCGTCTGGTGACATAGACTGCGTAGGTCTTTGTTGTTTGGGCATAAGTGACTCCTTCCTTAAACCAAGGTGCTGGTTTGTTTGTCATTATTAATATAGTCCAATCTTGACAGTTTTGTCAAATCTTATTTAAATTTATTTAATAATTCCGCCCCCAAGAAGATTTTTACCAGAATAAAATACAATTGATTGCCCTGGAGTAATTGCTCTCTGCTTTTCTTGGAATTTTACCATAAAATAAGCCCTTTTCTTTTCAATCAAACAGTTGGCCACCTGACCATGATATCTAATCTGAGCTTGACATTTAAGAGGAAAAGTTGTCTGATTAATTATCCAATTAACCTTTGAGCATTTCAATTCATTATTAAATATTTCAGATCTTTCTTGTTTTTTGGTAACAATTAAAACATTCTTTTTGAAATCCATCTTGGCCACATACCAAGGACCCCCAGACAAGCCAATACCACTTCTCTGGCCAATTGTATACAGTGGCAAGCCGTCGTGTTTTCCTAGTACTGTCCCCTGCTCATCAGTTATTTTACCAATTTTTGGCTTGAGATATTTTTTCAAAAAATCATTGTGACTCGCTCCCACAAAACAAACCTCCTGACTGTCCGGCTTATCATGTATTGGCAACTTTAATTTCTTGGCTAGTTTTCTAATTTCGTCTTTTTTATAATCACCAAGTGGAAATAATAAATGTTTTAACTGCTGTTGTTTTAAATTATAAAGAAAATATGTTTGATCTTTATTCAAGTCATTTGGCCTAGATATTTCCATTGTCATCCCGAGGGAGGCCGTAATCGACCGACCGTGGGGATCCCGCGGGATTGCCACACTTCGCCCTTGTGGGCTCGCTCGCAATGACGTTAAGCGGATATAGTGACCAGTTGCCAGATAGTCAGCGTCAAATACCGTCTTGGCATATTTCAATAGCAAATCAAACTTGATAAACTTATTGCAAGCCACACAAGGATTGGGAGTATGACCAGCTTTGTACTCTTTCAAAAATTCATCCACAATCATTTTTTTGAATTGCTTGCCAAAATTAACTTTATAAATCGGAATATCAATAATTTTTGCCACTTGCATAGCCTCCTGCCACGATTTCAAACTACAACAACGATTCTCGCCGTATTTTTCACCACTAGGAAACCAGAATTGCATAAATATTCCCAAAACCTCATAGCCCTGGGATTTGAGCAAAGCGGCGGCAACCGAAGAATCAACTCCGCCGGACATGGCCACGACTACTTTTGGTTTTTTATTTTTCATAATTTTATTTTATTCGCCATAGCTTTAGCGAAGGCGAGTTTGACCGGAATATACGCTTAAAATTTTGGGTAATATTTTTATATCTATAGTTCTCGGCAAATCCACCCAGTCCCCGTCAATCTGACAAGAATTGGATTTATTTTTCAAAGTAATTTTGAAATGACTACCCTCAAGATTAAATAATAATTTAGTTTTCTCATGAAAAAATATAAGATAAATTCCCGCCTTAATTAAGTTAAAAAAATTCCTATTGGTTACAACATACAAATTCAAAATCCCATCAGTAATGCTAATATTTTTTTTGGCTGTAAGGCCATAAAAGTTACAGGCATTAAATATCACCAGACTATTACCCTTGAGCCAAAAAATTTTGTTATTGACTTCTATTTTATATTTTGTCCTTTTTATTTGTATTTTTCCGAAAATAAAATTAATAAGATAACTAATTGATCCAAATTTATTTTTGAGTTTAGTGGAAGTTCCCGTTACCACCTTGGAAATATATCCCTGCGACAAGCCGACAATGAAATATTTGGAATTATTTATCAATCCTAAATCAATTTTATTCTGCTTTCCTACCTCAATCAACTTTAGAGCTCCCTTGGTATTTAAAGGGATGCGGAGCGAGGAAGCAATTACATTAGCAGATCCGTATGGAATTATGGCCAATGGTATTTCTAATTTATTTTGAACTATGGTTCTGCCAGCAACCTTGACTGTGCCATCTCCTCCAATAGCTACTATTAGGTTTATTTTGAAAAAATCATATCCTGAAATATTCTTTTCAAAGTCAGAGTCTAAATAAAAAAGATCCGCTTCAAATCCAATTTTATGAAGATGATTAATAACCATAGCGCCAATATCACTTTTGGTGTTTATGCCTGCCGATGGATTATAAATTATTAGAGCTTTTTTCATAAATAAATATTTACCACCAAACTTTTTTAAGTCCTAATTCATATGCAATCAGATTAGATCCGTAACCAAGAATAATACCCAAAAACAACAAAGTCCAGACAATGAATAAATCTGGACGAACTATCCAAAATGTAAAAGCCAGAAATCCGATGGTAAGATCCAGCTGATCCAAAATCGGCCAAGGCATTCCAGGATTAATTCTTAGCCTTCTTTTGAAAAAACTTTTTATCAGATCGCCTATAATCGCCCCAAGTCCAGCCAGAAATCCAAACCACAACCAGTGTTCTGAATAATTAAAAAGAGAGATTGAATTAAAAAAAGGAATTTTATAAATCAAAAGCTGGATAAAACAGATAAAAATTCCGGCGATGGGAGCTGAAATTAACCCGCGCCAGGTTTTATGGTTGCCAAAAATGGCTTGACCTCCGATACGTTTATCAAAATCAACCGGAACATTTAAAAATTCAAACCATTTGAGTTTGGCCAAAAAAACCGGAGCCATATTGCCGAAATAAGCCGGTAAAGCAAAGTAGAATGCCTTGAGTATTATTATTCCCATAATTAAATTTTATCCTTAATTACAGATAAATTCAACCTAACTATATTTCAAAATCCAAATATTTTCTCTTGGAAGGCGCTCTCTCGCCTTCTTCGTCTACATAAATAACATCCTCGCCATCGTCTTCTTCTATGTCCAATTTTTCATACAAATTGCTTTTCAGTTCTTTTATAAATTGCGAAGGCTGGGCAATAGAATCACCTACCCCGAATAAAGGATATGTCAGATATAATTGTTCTTTGGCTCTGGTTACGGCCACATAAAACAGTCTTCTCTCCTCTTCCATCTCCTGTGGCTTATCATATACTTTTGCGTGAGGAAACTGGCCGTCGCAAAGGCCAACTACAAAAACCGCCTTCCACTCCAAGCCCTTGGCTTGATGGATAGTGGAAAGAATAACTGCTTCCTCTGCACCATCTTGATAATCTTCTTTGCTACCACCTTTGAATTTTTCAGTTAAGGCCGTTTCTGATAAGAATTTTTCAGTAGAATCATATGAAGCCGTAAAGTTCACTAATTGCTCCAAGTCTTCCAATCTATCATTATAATTCTCAAAATTTGCCTTGAGATAATTTTCATAGCCATAATCAAGGACGGTTTGAATAAGAGTAGGAATATCATCTACATCTATATTTTTTAATTGTGCTAATATTCTTTTTAATCCCTGCCAGCCAGAGAGCGCCTTTGAACCTAACTTTAAATCAGAATTGATAATTTCTTCCAAACTAGAAAATTCACTAATATAATTCCAAATCCGTTCCGATGTGGCATCACCTATTCCTGGTTGCATACTCAAAATTCTCAGCCAAGAAACTTGGTCTTTTAAATTAACCAAAATTCTCAAATGTGCTAGAGTATCTTTGACATGAGCCTGCTCAAAGAATCGTAAACCACCACGCATTTGATACGGAATATTACGCTTATTGAGTTCCATTTCCAATTCCAATGATTGAAAATGAGATCTAAATAAAACCGCGATATCATTTAACGAATAATCCTCGTCTCTCTGTAAATCCAATATTTTCTGACAGATAAAATCAGCTTGTTGATACAAGTCTGTTAGAGCTGACAAAGAGGGCTTTTGTCTAGACTCATTTACCGCCGAAAGATGTTTTTCAAATTTATTGTTGTTTTGATTAATGGAATAATTAGCTAATTCTAATATCTCCGGAGTTGACCGATAATTTACCTCCAATCTAAAAACTTTGGCTTCAGGAAAAATATTGGGAAATTGCAAGATATTATTAACATCTGCCCCGCGAAATCCGTAAATACTCTGAGCGTCATCTCCCACCACCAAAACATTGTTTTGAGGCTCCGCAATATTAACTATGATTTGGTTTTGCAGTTGATTGATGTCTTGATATTCATCAACCAAAATATATTTAAATTGACGGCACAGCCTTTCTCTGACTTCTGGCGAGTTAGTCAAAAGTTTGTTCCAATTAAGAAGCAGATCGTCAAAATCAAGGGAATTAGAAACCTCTTTTCTTTGTTTATAAATTTCAGCCGTATTTATAATAATCGGATAATATTCCTCTTTGAGATGACCATATCTATCTTCCAACACTTCCTTAATTGACCTAGACAGATTAGCAGAAAGACTGATAATCCCAGCTATCACCTTGGCCTTGGGAAAATATTTATCTTCCGGCGGATGTGCTAAACATAGAGAATTTTTGATAAGTGTCAAAGAGTCTTCAGAATCCAAAATAGTAAAGTTTTGATTTATGCCAATGCTTTTGCCATACATTCGGAGTAATCTATTGCCAATGTGATGAAAAGTTCCACCCCATATTCCGCTTGCCTCACAACCCAGCAAGGATTCAATTCTCTCCAGCATTTCTTTGGCCGCTTTGTTGGTAAAGGTCACCAAGAGAATATTTTTGGGATCAATCCCCTTTTTGAGAAGATAAAAAACTCTATAAACCAAGGTCCTAGTTTTGCCTGATCCGGCTCCTGCCAATACTAAACAAGGCCCATCGCCTTCCAAAACCACCTTTAATTGCTCGCTGTTTAGCTCTGATTGGAAATCAATGGGACTTAAGTTTTTATTATCAATTGTCTTTTTGAGAATGTATTTTGCCATTTAAATTAATCCATCCAGGAAGGAGTTCTTGGTCCTGAATTATCATTTTTTTCATTTTTCCTATCACCGCTTTCTTTCCTGTCATCAAAATCGTCACTTTCTCGCGGTTTTTCTTCAATGCCGAGCATTTTTTTGGCCTCTTCATACCATTCTAGCTTGAACTCGTCATCCTTAAACCCATCTTGATTAGTCTCTAGTTTTGGTTCTTTTTTGGGTTTTGGTTCTGTTTTTTGAATCTGGTCAGGCTTGTTAATTTCTGTAGCAACGGTTTTCTCCTGTTTTCTCGGTTCTATTTTTATTTCATCTTTCCGCTCAACCTTATGTTCAATCGGAGGACTCTTCTTTTCTGGCCTGATATTCGAAGCGGATTTTGAATGACTGAAATTCACAGGCTCCTTATTCAAAGCCTCTAACAAACTAATAGATGGAGCTGAAGGCTTCTCCTGCACTACCTCTTCAAGTTTTTTTATTTTTTCTTCTATTTGAGGTGTTCTTTCTACTGTCTTTTTTCTTCTTTCTTCCCTAATTATTTTCAGGCAATCATCGCAATAAACAGGTCTAGTCGGATCTGGCACGAAATTAATCCTATCCTCCTTGCCACATCTACTACAATTTATAATAACATCACCCTTATTCGGTTTTTTAGTATCTTCTTTTTTAACAGATGAACTTGAACCGCTTGATGGCAAATTTGATTTTATTTTTTCACTATTTCTTTGTGGATTTGCCATGGACTTTGTAACAAAAGCACCACCCATGTGCTTGTTTTCCGTTCCACCTACGGCTTCAACCATCTTATCGCTAAGATCTATACCACTCCATCTGTTTATTTTATCTTCAACCACGGCTCTCGGCTGAGCATATC
>JBAZBX010000010.1:0-32154 GCA_041671305.1 Patescibacteria group bacterium | reverse complement strand
CTCCCAGGGAAAATAATTTTTTATCTGAACAATTGAACTTAACTAGATTGACTTGATCTCCTTTTTGAATTAATTCGCCCCATATATTTTTCTGTAAAAATATCTTTTGTCCGACTTTCAATTTGCCTCTCACTAAACACTCCCAAAACACACCTGTCATCCCGAGGGAGGTTGTAATCAACCGACCGTGGGGATCCCGCGGGATTGCCACGCTTCGTTTCACTCCGCTCGCAATGACAGCTTCAGAAGAAATCTTCTTCAATAAAAATATTTCCACCTTTCCTCCGCTGTCTTTGTGTCCGTACAATCTGGCCGGAATCACTTTGGAATTATTCAAAACCAAAACATCGCCAGATCCCAGTAAATTTTCCAAATCGCGAAAAATCCTATGTTCTATTTTTCCATTTTTCTTATCCAAAATTAATAACCGCGCACTGTCTCGCGGTTTGATGGGTGATTGTCCGATTCTTGATTGAGGCAAATGATAATCAAAATCAGAGGTTGGGATAATTTTGCCTATGTTTGGCTTGTTCATTTAATTCCTGAATAATTTTGGAAATATGATAAGGATTGGGAACTTTCTGGAAAATAAAACGCTCTTTCTCAGCTGCCGTCTGCACATAAACATCGCCATATTGCAAAATGGTAGCAAAAATTCCTTTCTGCTCCACCGTGATGTCCTGAATGCTGGAAAGTCCCAATTCCGAAACTACGCGATTGAAAAGTCCTTTCTGTTCTCTGTTTATAATTCTCTCGCTAGTAAGCGTCCAGACATCCAAATAATTTTCCGTCCACATGGTAAAAGTAAACACCAACATCGCCAAATAATACACAAAACCAATGACCAGAGCAACTGCCTTAACAAATTCATTATTATTTATAAAATCAAAAATACTAACATTATTATTAACACCCAAAAAAATTACCACGATCACGGGCAAAAGGCTTAAGCCAAAATAGACCAGGAATAAATTAAAAAAAATAAACCAATGTCTGCGGAAATGAAGCACTATCTTTTCGCCCTCACGTTGATCGGGGATGTGAGTTCTGCTAATCATATCTTCGGTATAAATGTTTTATAAAAATCCAACATCCCGTCAAAATTCATCAAGGGCTGGCTCCAATCAATCGTCAAAAGCTGGCTGAAAGCGAAATATAATAAGAGACTTGAGACAATAATATAAAACAAAATTATAGAGACATTGGTCACACTCAAAAAGCCGAAGCGCAATAAGTGATAAATATTAAATAAGCTATACAAAACAAAAACAAAAACGGCGACGAGAAAAACGTAATAAATAATTGCGAGAGTAAGCGCCATATGATTAATAATCAATAATCAAGATACAAGAAACAAAAAAATATTTGAATTATTTTTGGATTGGTTTTTATAAAAATTTATCTTGCAAATTATCCGGCGGTTCCACTTTCAAATGCTTGTAAGCCAGATCCGTGGCGACGCGACCGCGAGGAGTTCTATTGATAAATCCCAGTTGGAGCAAAAACGGCTCAATCACGTCTTCAACCGTATCCATCTCCTCGGCAATAGCTGAGGCCAAGGTATTGAGTCCGGCCGGACCGCCGTTAAATTTCTCAATCAGGCATTCCAAGAAATGCCTGTCAATAAAATCCAAACCCATTTCATCTACCTCCAGCATGGCCAAGGCTTCCTGCGCTGTATTATGATCAATTTTACCATTTTTCTTCACTTGAGCAAAATCACGAACCCGCTTGAGCAGACGATTGGCAATACGAGGCGTCTTCCTTGATCTTCTGGCAATCTCCCCTTCTGCTTCTTTGTCTAATTCAATATCTAGAATCCTAGCGGCGCGAGTTAGAATCTGTCCTATCTCATCATGATCATAGAAATTCAAACGATATACATTACCGAAACGATCACGCAAAGGAGACGACAATCCGCTGACTTTGGTCGTGGCCCCCACCAGAGTGAATTTCGGCAAATCAATACGGAGCGTGCGGGCTGACGGACCTTTGCCAATGACAATATCCAAGGCATAATCCTCCATAGCCGGATAAAGCACTTCTTCAATGGATTTATTGAGGCGATGAATTTCGTCAATAAACAAAATATCTCCATCGGCGAGATTGGTGAGAATAGCGGCAAGATCTCCGGTGCGCTCAATCGCCGGCCCAGAAGTGACTCGGATATTGCCAGACATTTCGTTGGCGATGATATGAGCAAGAGTGGTTTTGCCCAGTCCAGGAGGTCCGAAAATAAGTACATGTTCCAACGGTTCATTTCTGGATTTGGCGGCCGCAATAAATATTTTGAGATTTTCTTTGACCGAAGATTGCCCGATATATTCGTCTAATTTTTGAGGACGCAAAGTACAATCCAGAATTTTATCACTGGTTTTTTCTTCGGCGCAAATCAGACGCTCGTCTTGTTCTAATTCTTCATTTTCCATGTCCTCATCTTAGCATTAAGAAAGTGAAAAATCAAAAAATTGTAATGAATATAATAAAAAACACCTCGGGGAATAACGTTATCCCCGAGGGTAAATTAATTTTGGTTTTTCCTTTCCAACTCAGCCTGCAACCGAGCCACGATTATGGCAGTTTACGCTTGATTTGTTGGGCGAGAGTGATGATTGCCGGCTTCTTCTTCAATTCAGGGATACCAACAATAGCAACGGCTTCATGTTTCACCACAAACCGCCATTGCCCCAATACGGTCAGGCGATCAGATGACCATTTACCTGTGTCGCGAAATGACACTCCCTGAACGAAAGCTTCCAGTCGTATGTCACTTCCCCCTTTGCAAGCCAGGATAATACCACCCTCTCCGGAAATCAGAACCATAAATGCCAATCGCCGTGGCGGTATCAATGTAATTTCATGGGCTACCAGATCATTCAGGCGAGCCATGAAATTTCCAACAACCAGTTGCGACTCTCCAGTCATCTGAGGACAGCCGGAACGAAAAGCTGTCATATTGGGAATCATATCGGACATGGGCTATTCCTCCCTTGGTTATGCCCCTCAGTCTCAATCACAAAAAGAACTCACCCCATATTCTAGTATTTTTAAATGTTTTTGTCAATAATTTGCCATTTATCCGATTAGAACTTATAATTATTATAAATTATTATTTTAAATTTATGGCGCGAATAATTTATGGCGTAGCCGGTCAAGGATTTGGCCACTCCACCAGAAGCAAAGAAATGATCAAGCATCTAGTGAACCAAGGACACCAGGTTCTAGTTATGACCTACGGCCAAGCTTTATTTTTTTTGGAAAAGGATTTTGAAGTATTGGAAATTCCGGGCTTTGTGCTGAGTTACAAAAACAACAAACTGTCTTATTGGGAAACCATTTTCAAAAATACCAAACAACTTTTGAAGCAAACCAAAAACTGGAAAGATATTTCCCAAAAATTCAAAGCCTTTAAGCCGGACATGGCCATTACAGATTTTGAACCGCTCACTTGCTTGCTAGCCAAACAAAACAAAATTCCTTTGCTCTCCATAGACAACCAACATCAATTAACAAATACCAAAATTTCCTGCAAAGGGCACAAAAAAGATTTATTGGCAGCGCAGATTATCGTCAAATCCATGGTTTGGGGCGCTAAAAAATATTTTGTAACCACATTTTACAAAACTCCCCTGCTACGCAAAGACACTTACATCTTCCCGCCTATCGTCAGGCAGGAAGTATTGGATTTGAAAACCGAGAGGCAAGACTACATCTTGATTTATCAGAATTCTGATTTTGATCACTTGATTAATATTTACAAAAAAATTCCCGAGAAATTCATAGTCTTTGGACTCAACAAAGAAGGAACTGACAAAAATATTACTTACAAAAATTACAGCCTCAACGAGTGGCTGAATTATTTGGCGAATTGCAAAGCCATCATTGCCACCGCCGGGCTTAGCCTGATGTGCGAAGCTCTGTATTTGAAAAAACCGCTTTTGGCCATACCCATAGATCAGCAGGTGGAGCAAGTAATCAATGCTCAGTATTTGCAAGCCAAGGGCTACGGACGATACACTTTGAATTTTTGCCTGGAAGATTATCATGAATTCAAAAAGAATCTGCCTCTATACGAAAAAAATCTGGAAACATATGAGCACAAGGATAATTCGCTGATTTTGCAAAAGCTGGACGAGGTGGTAAATAGTTGGACTTAAAGAGGGGTTTACAAATTTCTAAAATGTGTTATACTATTTTAGTAAATTCCACAAAATCAAGCGGGTATAATACAATGGTTAGTATACGTCCTTGCCAAGGATGAGATACGGGTTCGATTCCCGTTACCCGCTCAATAATCCGAGTTTCAGACAAAAGACCAACTTTTTGATATAACTAGTTTGAGTTTTGTTCTTTCACATAGAATCAATAGGAGGTAGACAAATGAGGAAATTGTCGATCATCATCGGACCGCCACTTTCTGGGAAGACGACCTATGTTCAAGGTCTTTCTGACAGGGAAGTTATACACATCTCTGTGGGAAAGATCTGCAGAGAGGAGGCTAAAAAGGACACTGAACTTGGACACCTGATCAAGGAGAGTATCGAACAGAACACTTTCCTCGACAGTAAGGTGTTCTTGCTACTCCTTCTTAATGGGAGGATCGAGGCTAACGGTGTCGAACACATCCTCGACGGTTATCCCAAGTACGGGCATGAGGTTGAACCTCTCGTCCGGTACGCCAGGGAAAATACCGTAATACTCTTCCGGATCTATCACCTGCGATTGGAGATCGATGAGCTTCTGAGACGTGTTCAACAGAGATACACTTGTAGCGCTTGCTATTTGCCCATCCGGGGTAATATGCAATGCGTATGCGGTGGGTCTCCATTCAAGAGAGAGGAGGACACAGAGGAGTATTTTATGCAGAGATACTCTCGGTACACCGAGCATGAGGAGGTAATTATGAACCAACTGCCCAACCACTTTCTGGAGGTGCTACGTGTCTGAAAAAGTCTCGATTGTCACGCAGGGAAGGATCCCTGCGAGTCTCGCCGATGCTCTTGAGCATCACCGCTACGTCGTCGATAGCGTTCCCACTATCGAGGCGCTGGATCTATCTGGGAGTAAGACGATCATCATCGACACTTCCTCGGATCACCCTGATCTGAAGAGGTGTCAGGTGGGAGCGATTCCCTCCAACAAGACGTCTTTCTTCACGAATCTGTCCAGATTCGAATCCGTCAACGCCAGGAAGCACGTCGTGAACTTCCTTGCCAAGATCGGAGGAGATCTGTCGATCAACAACCGCGCCTACAACTTCTTCGGAGAAACGAAGCTGGAGACCGAGTACGGTAAGTTCATACTGTTTGGCTTCGAAAGCCGGACAGGTGGCAACAACGTTCTCGGCCTCAGGACTATGGAGATGCCACTGATCCCCGTGATCAGGACTCACTCCATGTGCTACACAGGAGATATCTTCCATTCGCTCAAATGTGACTGCAGGGAGGAACTGCAGAACGCACTGAAAATGATCAACGAGCAGGGAGGTATGCTGATCTACCCCGAGGAAGAGGGTCGTGGGATCGGGATCTTAAACAAGATCAAGATCTACCAGTTCCAGGACGAGGGAGCTGATACAGTCGATGCTCAACACCTCGGCTACTTCCCGAACGATCTGAGGACGTACGACTACCTCAAAGATGTCTTCTTCCGCTACCGTCTCACGGTCATCCGCCTGATCACCAACAACTCGGACAAGGCGATGGCCTGTTATGATGCGGGGGTTTCGGTCTCCGAAATCGTCAAGCTACCTTCGACGGTGACGGATCAAAACCGTAGCTACCTGGAGACGAAGATGCGCAAGAGTGGTCACAACTTCAAACCCGAATTCGGAAAGGAGTCGGGCGACTGAGTCTGGATTTGCTTGACTGCGAATCTATGGTGCCAGGCTTCGGTCTGGCACCTTTTATTTTATCATTAACTTATTTTTATGAATCATCAGTCGCTTATCTTGCTTATAAAAGAATACATTAAAAGAAATCCTCAGGAAGATGTTAGTGATCTTCAGAGTTTGATAAACTACATAGAAACCGATCCTCACTGTTTTGAACGTATTAAGAAAGAGGGAGCTAGACACATAGCATCAAACATGTTGTTATTTTCCCATGATTATAAAAACATGCTCTGCCTCTGGCATACAAAAATAAAGGCTTGGACGTTCCCCGGAGGTCATTGTGATGGAGATTCCGATGTGCATGCAGTTGCTCAAAAAGAACTTTTAGAAGAAACTGGCATAACAGATATAGAGATTGCAGACCCAGTGCCTTTTCATATCCAAAGATTCGATTATAGAAAGGAGGTATATGGTTATGTAAAAAGCATTTATGCCTTTTTCTTTATCGCACCTCTTCCTGATGGTCAGCAACCCAAGATTATGGAACCAGATAAATGCGAAAAGATGCACTGGTTCTCTTCGGAAGAATTCACAGGTTTAACTAAAGATGATGCATACAATATCAATAAATCCATACTTAAAAAATGGAGAAATAAAATAAACGACGAAGTTGTTTCGACCTAAATAAACGAAGACTGCATGTGCCAATGATATTGCACAATGATGGTGAATGAGTTCCCAAATCAGCTCTACATTGTGTACATATCTCCGCCGTTTATCGAAATCTTACATCAACTATCTCCAAGAGTTCTTTCCCCAACAACCTTAACCTCGCAGTTTCATTTCAGAAATCTCTGAATGGACTGTGAGGTTTCTTTTTTATAGCCCAAACCGTCAAAATCCGCCGCGCATTCCTCCCGTGCCCTCGCGCGCGGCGGATACCAAATCCCCGCACAAAAAAGAGTCGAGGCAAAGCAAATCCTTTTCCTCCCGCAAAAATAGTTTTGCTTTACCGAGTCCGCATTTCGTCCCGCCACACTGCCCGAATACTTGGAAGGCAGAACATCAAAAAGAAAAATGTCCTTTCCATTTTTAAGAAAAATTTCACCCCCCGCCAAATCAAGAAAGCAAGGAACATTTTTTCTTTTTGGTGTTGCCGAGTGAAGCGAGGCAGTGGCGGGGCGATTTCCATTAGTTACGAATTTTTGATAAAATAGGTTCGAGCGGTATCATAAAAATCCTCAATAATTTAAATAGCCACCTATTAAGGTGGCTATTTAAATTATTGAGGGTTAGAAATCGAACAGGTTGGAAGCGAGTCCGGTAATCCGGACGAGAGTCAACGATGCGACCCTAGGGAGGATTGGCGCCAACCCAGGACAAGCGACGCTAATGCGGCGCGCGGAATTCCCGTTCATTCGGCGGGCTACCCTGGATAGAAAAAATCGCCAAGTTTTTGTTGGCGATTTCTGGCGTAATTCCCGCTAGAGGTTGAAAAAAATATTTATTTTTGCTAATCTAAATAAAGCAGAATGTGAGATTTCAAGGAAAACAAATATTCATAAATCTGCCCAGGTGGTGGAATAGGTATACACGCAGCACTTAAAATGCTGTGGCCACAAGCCATGCGGGTTCGATTCCCGCCCTGGGCATTAACAAACTAATACTATGATTGATTTAGACCTGGCTAATTATAAAGTCAGTCCCCTGACCCTAACCTTCTTAATCAAGGGTGATGAAATCTTGACTTTGAAGCGTAGCAGTAATAAAAAAATCTATCCCAATAAAATTTCCGGCTTCGGTGGGAAAGTAGAACCGGGAGAAGATTTACTTGCATCTGCAAAAAGAGAGTTTCTTGAAGAAACAGGATTGACGCTCAAAGAGATATCACTGCGAGGAATGTTTATGAGAATGATGGACACCGGCTATCTCAATCAAATGTATCTTTTTGTTGCCAATGAATTTGAAGGCGAACCCAAAGAAATCTCCGACGAAGGTGAAATTCAATGGCTGAAGATTGAAAACTTTTTGAATCATCCTGACATTGTAGATCATGTGCCATTATACTTACGTCAAATCATAGAAGGTAAAGATTTTTATTGTGGTATGGGAACATATAACCAGGATACTATGACATCTTACACAAGCAATGAATCGCATTTTGATGAAAGAAGAAATTGATTCTTTATTGAATCCCACCTTGGGCACATCATAAAAAATTCTTACATATGTAGGAATTTTTTATTTTTATAAATAATGATTCCATGTTAATATATTATTATGAGCCAAGATTCTATTATAATTTCCAACCTTACCAAAAAGTTTTCTTTCTCCGCAAGAAACTCTTCTTCCGGTTGGATAAAAAATTTATTTTTTCCTGAAACAAAAGAAATAATAGCAGTTAATGATATTTCTTTTTCAGTCAAACATGGCGAACGAATAGCCTTCATCGGCCCTAACGGAGCCGGTAAATCTACTACAATTAAAATGCTAACTGGAATTCTCTTTCCCACAACAGGCGAAATAAATATTCTTGGATTTAATCCAACCAAAGACAGAAAAAAACTCGCCTATCAAATCGGTACAGTTTTCGGCCAGCGTTCACAACTTCTACCCAATCTTCCACTAACCGACTCCCTTGAATTCTTTGGGGTAATGTATGATCTTTCAAATAATGAAATCCAAAAAAGAATTTCCGAATTGGTAGAGCTTTTTGATCTTGAGCCATTCCTAACTCAACCAGTTCGCAAGCTTTCTCTCGGACAAAGAATGAGAGCAGAAGTGGCCGCCTCCCTAATTCACAAACCCAAAATAATCCTCCTTGATGAACCAACAATCGGACTTGATGTAGTAGCCAAAAAAATGCTTCGCGATCTGTTACTCAAAATAAACAAAGAAGAAAAAACCACTATATTTCTGACCTCTCATGATGTCGGCGATATTGAATCGCTTTGCGACAGAACTATCATCATTAATCATGGCATTATTATAAAAGATTTGCCCACGCAAGATCTAGCAAAGACTTTTGTTTATGAAAAATATATCAATCTTGTCGCACAGAGTAATTTCGATTCCTTTCCCAAACTCCCCAAAGGAATAAGTTACTCTTCCAAAGACAAAAATAGAATTACCGTTGTTGTTGATATCAACAAGATCAGCGTTCAAGAATCCTTAAAAAAACTGCTTGATATATTTGAAGTTGAAGATATTGATGTAGCTAATGCCGACCTTGAAACAGTTATAAGACATATTTATGAAAGAAATTCGATTAGCAGTCAAAATACTTAAAACATTAATCAAGGATCGCATTCAATATCCCGGCCGGCTTATTGTTGATACTATCGGAGTCATCGCCAGATGCGGAATTCTTTTGATTTTATATTGGTATGTTTTTAAATTGGATAATGGCGTTATTAATGGCACGACATTTATTTTTACCGCCTGGAGCATATTTTTCTATTTCTCATTCTCCGTTTTACGATTGCGGGATATTTCAAGACTGATAATGCAGGATGTGCAATCCGGTAATATTGAAGTATTATTTAGCAAGCCGATATCTTATATCTCCTATCGAATATGGTGGCAAATCGGCTCAGGCTTATACTCTTTTATTATAATCACCATACTGACAGTCATCGCCTTAGCCTTTATAATCGGATTTCCTCCAACGATGACAATCAATCTATTCATTCCAACATTTATTCTGACTTTTCTTTGCGGATCAATTCTTTCCTTACTAATATACGCCATCGTAGGCTTTCTATCTTTTTGGATAGAGGATATAAATCCTGTTTATTGGATAGTTGATAAGGCAGTCATGATTCTTGGCGGATCATATCTTCCAATCGCTTTATTCCCCAAATTCATGTATCAAATTGCCTTGTACAGCCCATTTGGTGCCTCACAATTTGTAACTCATACGCCATATCAATCTTGGCAGACAAATTGGTATCAGCTCATCGGCATTCAATTATTCTGGATAATCTTATTGAGTATAATCGTCTATTTTATGTTTAAAAAAGCCAAGAAAAAAGTATCCGTAAATGGAGGATAATTATATGATGAAAGAATTATATTTCGCCTGGTATGCAATAAAAAAGAATATCCAAAGCAGTGCCGAACTTCGCACTAGCTTTTTGATGAATATTATCGGGATGACCATCAACAATACCGCCTTTATACTTTTATGGGTATTTTTTGTAAAATCGGTCGGCGTGATTGGAGGCTGGACTGCCATTGATATAATCGGCTTACAAGGATACGTAGCCCTATCTTTTGGTATTGTTTTTTCTATGGGAGCCGGACTGAGAAAACTGCCTGATTACAATGCTTCCGGTGCTTTTGACCGTTTTATGCTTTCACCCAAAAACTTATTAATTAGAATTGCGACCTCGTCATTTGCCGTTTCTGCGCTTGGCGACATGGTTTTTGGAATTACCTGTTTGATAATTTATGCCTTTTTCATTCATGCCAATTTTTATCAAATTTTTTTAATGCCATTACTTGTTATAATTTCAGCCATGGTATTTTTGTCAGCAGTCATAACAATTTACTCTACCAGTTTTTTCTTTACCGACGCCGATTCAGTAACGACTGGAATTTTTGAATTATTTATGACACCATCTATGTTCCATGGTGGTGCCTTCCAAGGAGCGATGAGATTTATTTTTACTTTTTTAATTCCTTCGCTTTTAATCGGAACTCTGCCCGTTGAAATAATCAAACATATTTCTTTGAGTAAACTTTTATTAATTGCCGTTTTGGCCCTTTTCTGGTTTATGATTTCCATAAAAATATTCAATCGAGCGGTCAAGAAATACGAAAGTTCTAATTTTATGACCTTTGGCAATTAATATTTGACTATTATCAAATATTTGCTATAATAACTCCATCAGCAAATTATAATTACAAAATCATTGATCTGCGTCCCCGAATGTTCTTAATTGGCAATTGGGGGTTGGGCGCAGTGAGATGGCTTCTGCTAGCAAACTGCATGTGGAAGCCCGGCTTCCTCCGTAATCATAGGATAATTGATGTTGAGAGATCAAAGTCAATGAGGGAAAGTAGCTAGACTATTTTCTGAAAAAGGTGGCACCACGAGAAAACTCGTCCTTTTATTCAAACTTTTGTTTGAGTAAAAAGACGAGTTTTTTTGTTTCCCAACCATGACGTTTTTACGAGGAGAATCGGATTATGGACAATTGTCCTCTTTGCCAACAGCCATTAACCATCTACATGGGCAAAGTTGGCGGGATCGGATTTGGCAGTCAGGAAAGGCTAGGCAATGTTGCCGGTTGCCGAAACCCAAATTGCCAAATCGGCAAAGTAAATTTGCGACTGCAACAAGAGGAGGAAGAAAAGAAAAACAAAACTCAATAACCGCTGGTCGGGGGATGAACGCCATCCCCCGACCAACCCCAAAAAGATAATTAAATTAAAATATGAAAAAATATTATTTCAAAAATAAAGCAAGGGAATATTGGCGAGAGTCAATCCATCTTTTAATTATTAAAAAATAAAATAAAAATTTATGCCAATGTTTTTCCTAGATCAAAAACATATTCCAACTCATTATTTAAACATCCTACCTTATCTGCCCAAACCACTGGATCCTCCGCTTCATCCTGGAACCAAAGAGCCGGCCGGACCAGATGACTTCTCCCCTATTTTCCCAATGGAATTAATCAAACAAGAAATGTCCATGGAAAAATTAATTGAAATTCCCGAGGAAGTACGCAAAGCCTATATGCTTTATCGCCCATCTCCACTTATACGAGCTACGCGGTTAGAAAAAGAATTAAATACTCCTGCTAAAATTTATTACAAATACGAGGGTGTTTCTCCGGTGGGTAGCCACAAACTAAACACAGCCTTAGCTCAAGCTTATTACAACAAACAAGAAGGAATTGAAAGTTTAATTACTGAAACTGGCGCTGGACAGTGGGGCTCAGCCTTAAGTTTTGCCTGTAATTATTTCAAAATGAAATGCAAAGTATTTATGGTCAAAACTTCATATGAAAATAAACCATACAGAAAAATTATGATGAATATTTTTGGAGGCGAGTGCGTAGCCAGTCCTTCCGAAGAGACACAAGCCGGCAGAGATGCGCTAGCCAAGGATCCAAATAGTCCAGGGAGTCTGGGCATTGCAATTTCCGAAGCGGTAGAGCAAGTCGTCCAAGATCCCAAATCTAAATATGCTCTTGGCTCAGTACTCAACCACGTGCTTCTTCATCAGACGATTATCGGACAGGAAGCCAAAACCCAAATGGAAATGGCCGGAGACAAACCCGACATTATAATAGGCTGTCATGGCGGTGGCAGTAATTTTGCCGGCATCTCATTTCCTTTCTTAATTGATAATTTAGAGGGTAAAACCAAAACGCGTTTCATTGCCGTAGAACCCAAATCCTGCCCAACGTTAACTGAAGGAAAATTTGAATATGATTTCGGAGATACTGCAGGGTTAACTCCGCTTATGAAGATGTACACTCTGGGCAAAGATTTTATGCCTAGCGCCATCCATGCTGGAGGATTGCGGTATCATGGCGCATCTCCAATTACAAGTGCCCTTTACAATCAAGGATTAATTGAAGCCAAAGCCTATGAACAAGAAGATACTTTTGCCGCCGCACTTCAATTTGCTAGGAATCAAGGCATAATTCCTGCACCAGAATCGGCCCACGCCATAAAAGCTGCTATTGATGAAGCCATCAAATGCCGAGAAACCGGAGAAAGCAAGACTATACTCTTTAATCTCAGCGGACATGGACACTTTGATATGACTAGCTACGAAAAATTCCTAAAATAATCCAGCACATCAAAAAAACACCCCGTCTATAATATTGATGGGGTGTTTTGCGATTTAGAGCCCAAAAATATGAAAAAATATAAATATATGGACATTCTGACAAATTTTCTTGACTTTTTACCGAAAATAAGTTATTATTTTTAGGTCTTAACCAATTTATTATACAGAAAGATATAAATAATATGAGCAAAGAAACAACCAAAAAATCAGTAGCAGGTTCAGCCAAAGATTGGATCTCCGAGGTTCTACCAAAAATCAAAGCGGGATACACCATAAAAGTTCACCAAATTATCAAAGAAAAGAATACCAAGGGTGAAGAAAAACAAAGAATCCAAATTTTTGAAGGCATTGTACTAGCCAGAAAAGGTGGTAACCAAAAAAATGCCACTATCAAGGTCAGGAAAATTGCTTCCGGCGGAATCGGCGTAGAAAGGATCTTCCCGATTTACTCACCAGTTATTGCCAAAATTGAAATTACCAAGATCGCCCAGGTCAGACAAGCCAAGCTTTATTTCTTGAGGTCTTACGGCAAAAAGCTGAAAGAAAAACAAGTTTAATCTCTTACAACCCGTCCCTATCTTGGGGTGGGTTGTGTAGTTAGCTGACGTGGCGGAATTGGTATACGCGCAGCCTTGAGGTGGCTGTGGCCGCAAGGCCGTGGGAGTTCAAGTCTCCCCGTCAGCATAAAAATATATGCGCGCCTAGCTCAGTTGGTTAGAATAATTTTGATTACGCCAATAGGGGTCGCTAATGCGACGGGCAGAAGCGAAGCAAGCGCTAATGCGCGAAGATGAGCGTAGATGAATGCGACCAGCGGAAGCATTCAGCTCTGCCCAGGAACAGGGGTTTACCCCTGACCCAAAGTAGATTAAAATAAAGTATATTATGCGCGCCTAGCTCAGTTGGTTAGAGCATCTCGTTTACACCGAGAGGGTCAGGGGTTCGAATCCCTTGGCGCGCACAGATACAGGATAAAACCCGTACTAATAAATAATTAGTTTGCACACCTGGGATTCGAACAGGTTGGAAACGAATCCGCTAATGCGGATGAGTGTCGACAGATGCGACCATAAGGAGCATTTGGCGCCAACCCAGGACAAGCGACGCTAATGCGGCGCGCGGAAAATCCCTTGGCGCGCACCAGAGAAAAAAATAATTATATTTCTATGCTTGTCAGAATTATAATAGGTTTAATTGGCGTCGTAATCGGATTTTTCATGGTTTGGAAAGCGGGTAAATTTGTTGAAGCCATCGGTCCGATGGAATGGGCGGAAAAATTCTTTGGTGGCAGTAGAAGTTCCACTGGATATCAAGTAATTGGCATTATCATTATTCTTATTTCTTTCGCAGTAATGACCAACATGATCGGAGGAATCCTCAATGCAACGATAGGAAGATTGTTTGTAGGATTAAAATAACAATTACGGGCCTTTAGCTCAGTTGGTCAGAGCACCTGCTTTGCAAGCAGGGGGTCAAGGGTTCGACTCCCTTAAGGTCCATAAATTAAAAGAGCTGGTTTTTACCAGTTCTTTTAATTTATTTGACTGAGGGAGTCGAACAGGACAGAAGCGAAACAAACTTGTAGGCGGAAGCCGAAAAGTGTAGTTGAGCGTCGCTGGATGCGACCATAAGGAGCATTCAGCGCTGTCCCAGGACAAGTGAATTCGTCGCTTTCTGGCGACGAACGAACGCGGAACTCCCTTAAGGTCCATAAATTAAAAGAGTAGACTATAAGAATCGCCGAAAAGGCGATTTTTTTAATTCAACTTTTTACCATTATCTGATATAATCAGATGATGAAATAATTAATCAACATGAAAAATACAAAAAAGAAAAAACTAACTTGCAATAATTGCAGTGACTGTTGCAAATACGTCGCCACTGAGATAGACAAGCCTACGGATAGCGATGATTATCAAAATATCATCTGGTTTTTGCATCACAAAAACGTGCGCGTCTATGTCGGATGGGATAATTGTTGGTATTTAGAGTTCATCACTACTTGCAAAAACCTCAATTCCAAAGGACTTTGCAAAATATATGAAACCAGGCCGAAAATGTGCCGAGATTACAAGCATAGCGACTGCACCAATCACAATGATGACCCCGCAGAAAAATATTATTTCAAAACTGCAGAAGATTTTGAAAAATATTTGGAAAACAAAAAGTTATTGACAAGAAAAAAATAAAATAAAAAAGTTTTATTGAATTAAAATTAGAAAATAATTTATAAAAATAAAAAAATAAAAAATAATTAATTATTTTCTGTGGATAACTATTGTTGACATCATTTTTTTGTGATATAATATAAACAAGTTTAAAATATTTTGAAAATATTTTAGATGAATATCAAAACTAGAAAGAGAGGTGATTAAAATGGCAGCCAAGAAAAAAGCAACAAAAAAGAAAGCAGCTAAGAAGAAAGCCGCTCCTAAAAAGAAAGCAGCTAAGAAGAAAAAGAAATAAAAGTTTTCTCAAATAGGAAATCCGCCTATCTGCTCGCTCCGAATTGAATTTCAATGCGAGGCGAACAGATGGCGGATTTTTTGTTATGCTATTTTTTTCTAATTCAGACAACTGACATCACGGACTAAATCAGCTTATCCTGGCTTGGCGAGGTAATATCCTTTTCTATGCTAATTTTACCGTAAACTCCGTCATATCCAGGAACTAGAGCAACCTTTCCTAATCGGACGTTTATCACTGCCCGGGCAATCTCCGAATTGGAAATATTTTTTATCTCTTCTTCACTTAAATCAATTAAAATTTCAAATTCAGTTTTCTGATCTGTCATCTCGTAATATATCTTCAAAACTTTCTTAGAACTTTTTCCCACTCCAAAATTATCTGCAATAATTTCTTGGAGCGGAATTAAATTTTTGTAACCGATAAATTTATCATGATTAATATTTTTTCTATCTGCCAATTCATTGACACGATGTAAGACGCCAAGAATTAATTTCTTACCGCACGTTGGACAAAATTCTAAATTATCCTCAGGCGTGCAAGAAAATTTACAATCAGCATGTCCGTCAACATGATATTTTCCTTCTTCGGGAAAAAATTCTATAGTGTAGAGAAATTTTTTCTTATCTTTTTCTTTTATGATGCGATAAATCTCGTCGTAAGACAAATTATTTTCATCAATTTCCAAAACATTAGCTTCGCGTCCCAGATTTCCCAAAGAATGAGCATCAGAATTGGAAAGAAGAGTGATATTATCCAGAGCGGACAAGCGCCAATTCATGGGCGGGTCAGAAGAAAGACCGGTTTCTATAGCATAAATCTGCGGTGTCAACTCTTCAAAGCATTCCTGAAGCGAATCAAAGCCGGATTTGGATCCAAAAACCGCAAACCAAGGCGTCCAGACGTGCGCTGGGATTACCAAAGCACGCGGTTCTATATCCAATACTGCCTTGGCTAAGTTTTTGGCTGACATGCCGATGATAGGCCGGCCATCTGACTTGAGATTGAAGCCTCTTTTGGTAAAATCAGCAATAATCTTCTCAGCCGAGTCTATTGAAGGAATAAGCAGGCAGATATGCACCCGACGACATTTACCGCCTTGCGAATAAATACAGCTAATTTCCGTAGAAATAATAAACCTAGTCTTTCCATTTTCTAATTTATATAATCCCGGTTCCGCCTCGTGTAAATTCTTTTTTATATCCCCAAACCAGGCCGGATGAGTGAAATCAGCCGTGCCCACGATATTTATCCCCTTCCTCTGGCACCATTTATCAATGTTCTCAAGTGTTAATTCGCGAGAACACGACCGGGAATATTTGGAATGCAGGTGCAAGTCTGCAATGTAGCGCATAGATTTAACAGTTAAGTTGTAGAAGACTTCCTCCCACTAATTATAATCAAAATAACCGCTCCCACCGTAATCATGGCATCCGCCAAATTAAAAATGCTGAAATTTTTCAAATACAGATAATCAATGACCTGTCCTATCTGTATGCGATCAAATAAATTAGAAATAGCGCCCAGCAAAACAAGTGTACTGGCAAAAACAGCCAAATACCGGCCTGATTTGGTTTTGTATAGGTTAATTATATACCAAATCAAAACGAAAATAACTATGAGATAAAAAACAATGATGAAATAATAATTCAGATGAATGCCAAAAGCCACGCCGGAATTATAAGTTAATCTAAACTGAAACCAGTCACCCCAGCCAAGGATATTTCCCCTGACTATTCCCTTCTGCGCCAAAACTTTGAACACTCTATCAGTCAAAAATAAAAAAAACGCCAAAATACCAATGACGCCCATCTTGTAAGTGGCTTTCATAAAATTATAATTATTATTCCTGACCCTTAAGCTGTTTTTTACATGTTACGCAAGAACTGGATTCCGGCCTGATTTTCAAACGCTCCAACTCAATCTTTTGTCCGCAATAATTGCAGATGCCATAAGTGCCATCCTCCATCTTTTGAAGGGTTTTTTCAATGCCAGCCAGCTCTTTTTGCAAATCACGCTCCAAGGATAAATTCTTGGTGTAATCTTGCACTTCTATGGCGTTATCCTCCATGGAATCGCCATAATCAGGAAATTTGGCATCATAGCCGGCTCCCTCGTTGCTACCCACAGAGCTTCCCACGGATTCCAAATCCGCCAATACTCTGGCCTTTTGCTCTTCTAACTTCTTTTTTAATTCGCTTAATGTTGCTTTATCCATAATTTTAAAAAATTATTGACCCGCAGATCAATATATTTAGTAAATTAATTATTTAATTATTCTAATTATATTATGCCGAGGCCACAAATGTAAAGGGAAATAAAAAGCCCTGTCAAGAGGGAGTAAAAAATAACAATGAAAAGAGGCGCATGATGCGCCCCCTAAATATATAATTTTGTGGGGATCATGCGCCTGGGCCTAGAATTTGCCTCAAGTTTCTTTCATTTTTTTCTGTAAAATGAGAAAAAGATAAGGGATTCATAATCCTAGGATTGGCGCTTCTGGGCAAAAGCAGCCATCTACCTTATATTAGTTATAAATTATCAAATGTTCGTCCTTAATTCGGATGTATAACTGCGATCAAGTTTAGTATGAGGGTGAAGCCCATTGTCCCCTCATGAGGCGAGATCGAAAACATAAAGTAAATGACAGAAAATTATTATCAACACTTGAGCTCATTGATTAATAACAGTTTTCTGGGGTCTGCAAGGTACAATTTCTATCTACTTTTATATTATAGCACATTTTTATAATCTACTCAATAATTAATCTTGTATAAATTTAAACAAAAAAGCAGATAGCCATAAAGTTATCCACTCCTTATATAATTATCCACACCAGACTTATGCACAGTTTGTAAACAAAAGCCTAAAATTAGAAAAATTACTTCAAATAAATTGCATTATCATCAGCCCAAATGTATTCAAATAATTTAACATAGCCAAAAAGCTTGGTTTCTGGCAAAATTTTGGACTTTACAGCTATAAAATCATTATCCTTGCTCGGCAAAATTGGAGAATCTAATAAATCCTTTTTGTTGGTTACCACCAGCGAACTGCTAGATATTTTGTAGTAAATACTGGCACTATTATCCGGATAATTGAAATATTTATCTCCCCCATCGTCAATAAATTCAAATTTACTGGCTTTGGCCACGAATTCAGTAATTTTGGTTCCGTCGGTTAGTTCAGTAATTATCATGGACGGGAATTCCTGAGATGCTTCAGATCGCAGGGCATCCTCTAACTTGGAGACGTCTTCACCGGAAAGCGGTTGATTGAGGCTGAATTGCCAATACAAATCAAACTTTTTCCAAAGATACGCACTAGTTGAACTTTTTTCATTCATTAATAAAAAACTAGAGCTTATCTTCTCAGAACCCAAAGCCGACGGCAAGTAAGCTAGATTATTTATGGTACTTGATGACGACTTGAGTTGAAAAAAATTAGAGATAAATTTGGTCAATGATTTGCCACCGGAGGCAAAATCAAATTCTTGTCCTCCTATCTTCACTGGAAGATTATAGGGCAAAATATTTTTCCTCTGCTTGGTAAATATTTTAATTTTATCTGATCCAAGCTCTCCATTAATAAGGCAATTTCCCTTACTTTTTTGAGCCGAACAAATAGACTGAAAAATTATATCGCTGGCCACAAGATTATCAGACATATAAATACCCAAAGAATTCGGCCAATATGTTTTTTTTATGGATAAATTTTTACGGCTAGTTTTCTCCAAACAACTGGAAATTAGAAATCTCTCTGCGCCAAGATAATTGTACTCAATTTTATTATTATCTAATTGAGATTTAAATGCTTCCGCATTTTTTACTTTTACAATCAATCCCTGACAACTATTTAAATTACCAAAAACAGCTACTTCCCTCTTGATATCATCAGGTTTTAAAAATGACACACCAGAATCAATAAATACTTTATCAATTACCTTGTCCAAAGTGTGATTTGCATCATTTTTATTGATATGGACATAATAATCAATATCTGCCGGCACAAATTTAACCAGAGTATCCGCAAAAATGTTCAGCCAGACAAGCGAGATGAGCAAAACAAAAAAGGCACTCCCAACCAAGACGCCAAAAATTATTCTGGCGTAGGCAGGGAGGCCCTTGATGTAAAGATATATTAAAACCATTTATAAAAATTGATTTTATCTTCTTTAAAAAGATCTTCTGCGGTCTCTGTCACCGCCTCTGTTGTTATCTCTTCTGGGAAAACTTGGACGACTTGGCCTAGATCCGCCATCATCATTACCGGCATAATTTGGATCAGCTCGCTTCACAGACAAATTGATTCTGCCTTTATCATCAACCTCTATAACTTTTACTTTTAATTCATCGCCGATATTGGCCACATCAGTAATTTTTTCCACCCTTTGAGTGCTAAATTCGGAAATATGAACCAAGCCTTCTTTGCCCGGAAGAATTTCCACAAAAGCTCCAAAATCCATGAGCCTAGTAACCTTTCCAGCATAAACTTCTCCGGCTTCAACTTCTTTGACAATGCCCTCAACCCACTTAACCGCCTTAGCGACACCTTCTGGATTAGAGCCGGTGATTGCAACCAAGCCATCATCTTCAATATCAATCGCCACACCGCAAGCATCAATAATTTCATTGATAACTTTTCCACCAGAGCCGATGACTTCTCTGATCTTATCCGGATTAATTCGTAAAGTCACGATGCGAGGAGCATACTTGGACATTTCTGCACGAGGAGCAGGAATTGCTTTGGTGATAACATCCAAAATCTGAACTCTAGCTTCCCTGGCTTGAATTAATGTTTTCTGACAAATCTCTCGCGATAATCCTGTGGTTTTGGTATCCATTTGAATGGCAGTAATACCGACGGTTGTCCCGGTGACTTTGAAATCCATACCACCTTCACCGTCTTCCAAATCCTGCAAATCAGTTAAAATCTTATAGCCCTTATCATTGGAAGCAAGTCCCATAGCAATACCGGCGACTGGTCGCTTGATTGGCACACCGGCATCCATAAGCGTCAAAGTTGATCCGCAAGTTGAGGCCATTGAGGAAGACCCATTGGATCCCATTACTTCAGAAACAACTAGAATTGTATATGGAAAATCTTCTTTATTTGGCAGTACTGGCATCAAAGCTTTTTCTGCCAAAGCACCATGTCCGATTTCTCTTCTACCGGCGCTTCTGATCTGTCCCGTCTCACCATAACAGAACGACAAAGCATTATAATAATGAATGTAAGTCTTTTTGGTTTCTGACTCTGTCATTTCATCAAGAATCTGAGCATCGCCAGGAGCACCCAAAGTAACGATGGACAATACTTGCGTCTCACCTCTACTAAACAAGGCACTTCCATGAGTTCTAGGAAGCAAGCCTACTTCAGCAGAAAGAGGTCTAATCTCATTTAGTTTGCGACCATCAATGCGGAGTTCTTTTTCAAGAATGGCCTTGGTCACTTCTTCTTCCAAATATATTTCAAAATGCTCTTCAATATAAGCAATAACTTCTTCGTGCTTTTCTTGAGTCTTGAGCTGTTCTATAAATTTCTTCAACAGTTCTTTGGCAACTTCTTTTCTTTCACGCTTAGTACCTTTTGGCTGATTGAATAAATATTTATCCAATTGAGGTGCAAAAAACTTCTTGGCTTCCTCAAAAGTTTCTTTTTTTTCTGCCATGGAAATTTCTCCACCAACTTGAGCAGCTTCAATTAACTTAGCTTCGTCTTGTTTGGGCAAGCCGATTTGCGATCTTATATCATTTATAAAATCCAAAAGGGGTTTTACTTTTTCTAATCCCAAGTCAATCGCTTTCATCATATCATCTTCAGCTAATTCATGAGCCTCAGCATCAATCATGAGAACTTTGTCATGAGCAGCAGAAAAGACCACCTTAAGATCTGACTTGGCTAATTGCGATACTGTTGGATTGAAAATAAATTCACCCTCAACTCTACCAATACAAACTCCAGCCAAAGGACCGTTCCATGGAATGTCTGAAATATGCAAAGCTATGGCAGAGGCTGTGATAGCCAAAATATTGGCAGAATTTTCCTCATCATAAGACAAGATGGTTGTAATCACCTGTACCTCGTGTCTCATTTCCTGATTAAACAATGGTCTTAGACCACGATCAATCATGCGGGAATCCAAAACTGCATTATCAGTTGGACGTCCGTCTCTTTTTACAAATTTTGAACCTTTAATTTTTCCAGCGGCATACATCTTTTCCTGCATTTCCACGGAAAGCGGGAAAAAATCTATTCCGAGCCTGGGTTCTTTGGCCATAACGGCCGTAGCGAGAATTACAGTTTCTCCGTAACTGACCAAGCATGACGCGTTGGTTTGATTGGCCATCTTTCCGACTTCAACAGACAGTTTCCTGCCAGCGAAATCCATTTCAAAAGTCTGATTCTTAAACATAAAAATCCTTCCTCTAGACCAAGAGAATTATTTGAAGATAGCTGAGCTATATAACTATTTAGCACAATTACTTTCAAATAACAATCTCTTTGGCTAGTTAATTGTTAATAAATATTTAAAGTTCTAATTAATAAACAAACAGAAGAGGAGATTACTCCTCTTCTGCGATTATTTCCGGTTCAATTCCAGTAACATCTTCTTCCAAAAGCTTAGGAGTTTCATCCAATTTTTTCACGATTTTTAATTTTAACTTTCCGACCAAATCTGCAAAGCTCTCTGCATTTTCTTTTTCCAAATACTTAAGCAATTTTCTTCTCTCAGAAACCTTTCTCAGCAATCCTCTTCTGGAAGAGAAATCTTTCTTATGAATTTTGAGATGCTCTGTCAAATTTTTGATCTCTTCTGTCAAAAGTGCAATTTGCACTTCAGAAGATCCGGTATCATTTTCATGAGTCGCAAACTTTTTGATGATCTGCGCTTTCTTTTTTTTGTCAATCATGTTGACTCCTTGTCACGATATCCCCAGAATTTCCTGAAATAGGACGCATCCGAGAAAATCGCCATTAATTATTAGTTCACCCCGTTAAGTATTTCTTAACTGGAGCACTTATATATTATTACATTTAATCAAAAAAGTCAAGTCCTCTATATCCAGCCCAGATCTTCGGCTTATTTGTACTTTTCGTATTTTATTTTGGTTTTTTCAAATTTTTCCTCACTATGTTCAGGCTGAGCTTTGACCGGAACGCCAATAGGCATCAGACAAAGCACTCTTAAATTTTCCGGAATATTCAATATTTCTTTCACCGACTTTTCCGCGTTATTGTTGCCTCTTATTTGAATCCAGCAACTGCCCAAACCCTGCTCTGTGGCCTCCAGCCAAATGTGTTCTGCCACAATAGAACAATCTTCAACCCAGTCTGAACTCTCCTGTTCGTGGCCAACTACGGCAATCACAATGGAGGCGTCACTCGCATGAGTTGACCAAGGAGTAGTCTTGGAAAGCAACTCTTTGATTCCTGGATCTTTTACAATTACCAATTCCCAAGGATAAAGAGCATTAGCCGAAGGAGCATACATCGCCGCCATAAGAATTTCTTTTATTTGATCTTCGGAGACGGCATCGCTAAGATATTCTCTGATTGATCTTCTTTTTTTAATGGCATTAATCATAAATTTAGTTAAATTTAAACTCTGACCATTATATTAGCACAAATTTGGCTAAAATTCAATTGACATAGCCAATAAATAATGCTATTATAAACGACGTAGAGCGAGAGAAATATAAAAGTAATTTTTTGTATTTCCGAGCTAAAGAGTTTATATATTGTATATAAACGACGCAATAAGTCCGCGTAGCTCAGTGGATAGAGCAGTAGCCTTCTAAGCTATTGGTCGCAAGTTCGATTCTTGCCGCGGACACTGGAAAATTTATGGTGGCTATGGTGTAGTGGTTAACACAGCGGTTTGTGGTACCGTTAACTCGAGTTCAATTCTCGATAGCCACCCAGATCGTTGCAATTCATAACTGGTATAATTGCCGGGAATAATGACTGCAACAACAAAAAGTACTCTATTTATGAGTATTTTTTTGTTAGAAAGAAGGGGAATTGAACTGCTTTAACTAAGGTGCTATTATTGTGTATATGGTAACCACTTTTGATAAAGAACAATTAGAGATATTATCGCGGCTTGGTTTGAGTAAAATTCAAGCGACTTTGTATTTAACCTCGTTAAAACATGGAGTGTTGTCCGTTTTAGAATTATCTAAATTAACTAAGATTAATCGTCAGCAGATTTATTCAGAGGCGGAAGAATTAGTTCAGTTAGGAATTTATGAATTAACCCGTAAACAAGGCAGAAAGTATATTCCCGCCAACCCAGATAAATTAATAAAAATTGGAAAGAAAAAGATTAATGAAACGGAAAAGATTTTAACGGAGCTATCCGCAATTTTGCCTGATTTCGAAGCTTTATCGACTCAAAAGAAAAACAAGGTGGTTGTTAAATATTTTGAAGGTATGTCAAAGATCAAAGAATCTTATGAGGAAGAATTGGATGCATCAAAAAATACCGAGATTTTATCTTTGGCCGGTTCGATTGATAATATTTTTAAATTTTTACCGGAATCATACTGGGATAAATGGAATAGAAAATTTGTAAAATACGAGTCAACTAGTCGCATGCTTGTCCATAACTCCGAAGTGGCTCGCAAAACAATTAAAAACGATAAACAGTATAAACGAGAAACTAGATGGATTGAAAAATTTCCCCTTCAAGTGAATATTGATGTATTCAATAATACCGTTCTTATTGTTTCTTTTCATGATGAAATTGCCATCTGGATCGAAAGCCCCATACTAGCTCAATCATATCGCATTATGTTTAATACTCTTTGGGAGCTTTCTAAGCCATTCAAATAGAAAATGTTGTAAAAATATTTACAACAAAAAAATTAGTAATTTGCTTTATTATTTGTAATTTTTGGCGCCTTAACGGCGTTTTTTGTTTTTTTTATTACGCGAATTAGTTAGTTATGGGATAATTCCATTGGATAACATAATTAATAAATAAAGAAAAACATATGCCTCCAAGCGGATTCAGCCAAAAGGCTGTCAAAGGTTCTCTTATCTTTATTCAGAGCTGTTATGAGGACTTGTTGGAAGAAGTGCATTCCGGAAAACATAAGAACTATGAAGAAGGAATTAAGTATGAGATTGCTCAGATCGAAAAAGCTCTAACAAAACTACATATAGATCCTAGTGGTAATATTACTGAGCGATAAAACTAGTAACGTAGGGCTCATCCTGGGTTAGAAGCAAAAAACATACTAATATTTTAGTATGTTTTTTGCTTAAAATTAGCTAATATGTTGATGTTATGCACAGCAAAAGTGCAGAAGCTTGCTGGTATGCACAAAATTATAGTCAAAACCGTGAAAATAGTTATAAAATTAGCTACTTTTCACGATTATGTTGACAAAAGCGTTAATATGGTATATAATTATAGTATATGGCAAAGACACTTAATGTATACAATAAAATAAGCGCTCTCCGCGAAAGGTATTATCAAGCGTCCACAGGCAAAGACGCTCTAATTAAGATTATTGCAGAAACCGAAGTTGCCGAGCAGGTCTATAATTCAAACGCCATTGAAAACAGCACTTTGACTTTTGAAGAGACGGAAAAAATATTGTTGCAGATTGATTTAGACAGATACATCTCTGAGCGGGAGCTTTTTGAAGCTAAAAATCTGGCGCGGGTGGTTTCTTATATAGATAAAAAAGCTAAGGAACAGGAACTCACCTTAGAACTGATTTTATTCCTACATAAGATGCTTATATCTAATATTCGCGATGATGTTGCTGGTAGGTTCAGAAAAGATAATGAGTATGTTCGCGTTGGCAATCATATCGCTCCTAATCCTAAAGAAGTTATAGATCTTTTGACAAAAGCTTTGGCTGAATATAATGCCGCCAGCCACGAAAATATTATTAGGCGGATAGCCAAATTACACCTGACCTTTGAGCATATTCATCCATTTATTGACGGCAATGGTCGCATCGGTAGGGTAATTAATAATTATTTATTAATCAGAGAAGGTTTTGTACCGATAAATATAAAATTCATTGATCGAAATAAATATTATGATGCTTTTAAGGAATTTGACGGACATAGTACAACGGCTATTATGGAAGAAATAGTGGGCAGGGCGTTAACAAATAGTTATCATAAGCGATTAGCGTATCTGGAGGGCAAAAAGGTCATAACCTTGTCTGAGTATGCCAAAAGAAACAAGCTTTCGCATTCTAATTTAATCAATAAAGCCAGTCGGCAATCAATTGAAGCCTTTTTGGAAAAAGGCACTTGGAAAATTAGCGATGACTTTAAGTATAAAACTAGAAATACAAAATAATATTATTTTTAAGCTATTAATAATCTGATTCTGCTTAGTTTCCCCTTAATCAACCCCATCTCCTCCGGATCACTTATGATTTTTACAAGCAAATCACGGTCGTGACTCAAGATTAAAAATACCCTCTATTAAGGGGGTATTTTTATCCCAAAAATCGCTTAATTTGATTTATTTATCTATATGTGGTATATTGTTTAAGCAAAAGTATTGTATCCAAAAAAGTTTTCAACTTTCAAAATCTTTATTTAATTGCATTTTATTAACTAAGTCTCAAATTTGTGACTGGTACTATCAAAACTTTGGTAACCGACAAAGGTTTCGGTTTTATCACTGCAGAAGGACAAGAGAAGGATTTATTCTTCCACAGCAACTCTTTAGTTGATGTCCAATTCAGTGAATTACAACAAGGCGACGCTGTTTCTTTTGAAACAGAAATGTCTCCAAAAGGATTGAACGCCGTTAACGTTAAGCGCGCAACAGCTAATGCAGCTGATGACGCCGCAACTGACGAAGACGTAGCTTAAGTTCTTACTTAAATCAAAATCCCGCCCAATTTTATTGAGGCGGGATTTTGGTTTAGAATTAAATTTTAGTTTTTAATGGCTTCAACCGCCAAACTCTCCAATGGCATTCCTTGGTATTGTGCCTTGCTTATCTCCTTATTCTCACCCAAAATATTTACCTCAAAACCAGCCTGCTTTATTATATCAACATACTCATCTTTTAGTATCGTCCCGCCGACACATCCGGCAATAAGTGCTTCATCGCTCCTCTGCTCCTCTGAGAGATTATCCAATAATACAATATCTGACAAATACATCCTTCCGCCTGATTTCAAAACCCGATAAGCCTCTTTAAAAACTTTTAATTTATCCGGAGCCAGATTGATTACGCAGTTGCTAATTATGACATCAATAGAATTATCTTCAATCGGTAATTCCTCTATATCTCCTAATTTGAATTCTACATTATTATAATTATATTTCTTGGCATTGTCGTTAGCCTTGGCAATCATCTCTTCTGTCATATCCACACCGATCACCTTGCCGGAAACACCGACTTTTTTTGAAGCGATGAAAGCATCAAATCCGGCGCCACTGCCTAGATCCAAAACCACATCACCTTCCTTGATTTTGCCAATGGCGATTGGATTCCCACAACCCAAGCCCAGATTAGCCTCAGGAAAAGCGTTGATATCCTCATCATAATAACCAATACTTTTAGAAATATCCTGGTTACTCTTGCAACCACATCCGCAACCTGATCGCGCAGTGGCGATATTGCCATAGCTGTTTTTCACAATTGATTTAATTTTGTCCGATTCCATATCTTTATAATTATTATTTAAGTTTATATACTATAGCAAATTGCCGGCCACAAGACAAACTGGCAAATTATATGATTTATAATAATTGGAAGATTATAATTTCTAGCAAAATTAGACATAAACATATTTTTTTGCTAATCTATATTTAATTATGCAAGCAATACTACTATCCATTACCACATTCGTTTCCACCTTCTTGGGAGGTCTTTTTGCCATGAAACTGAAAAATAAACTGCATTTTATCATGGCTTTCTCGGCTGGGGTAATCTTGGGGGTGGTATTTTTTGATATTTTTCCGGAAATAATAGATCAGATAAATATTTATAATTTCAAACCGATTGAAGTAATGATCGCTTTGGTAATCGGTTTCCTCGTCTTCCATATTCTGGAAAAAGTTGTCCTTATTCATCATTGCCACGAATGTGATTACGCTGATCACAAGCATCCCAATGTCGGCAAACTTTCCGCCTTGGCTTTGGCGGGTCACTCTTTCATGGATGGCGTCGGCATTGGATTGGGATTCCAAATTAGTCCTGCCATTGGCGTTCTTGTCGCCGTGGCGGTAATCGCCCATGACTTCACCGATGGCATGAATACTGTCACCTTGATGCTTAATCACAAGAACACCATCAAAAAATCCATTCCCTTTCTAATTCTTGATTCTTTGGCTCCAGTTCTCGGTACTATCTCAACTTTATTTTTCCATGTCTCGCCTCATTTTCTGGTTTTGTATTTAGCTTTCTTTGCCGGTTTCTTGCTCTACATCGGTGCCAGCGACATCTTACCGGAAGCGCACAGCAAACACAGCTCGCTTAAGTTGATTGGACTAACTATTTTGGGAGTCATCTTTATTTTTATTGTTTCCAGATTTACTTAATTTCACTTTGACACTTGGATCCAACACAATTCCGCTCCGCAAGGGGCATTTATTTTAAAAAAATCAATAGGACTGCAAAAAAGTAAAGTTTAAAAAAATGAACTTAGGCAAAATTAATCAACTCGCCAAAATACTTTGGGATTACAGCCTTCTGCATCAGGAAATTAAACCCGCTGATTGTATTTTGGTACTGGGTAGCAAAGACACCAGGGTAGCGGAAAGAGCAGTGGAATTATACCAGCAAAAATATGCGCCATATATAATCTTTTCTGGAGGATATGGCAGAGTAACCAAATTCACTTTTGATAAATCTGAAGCAGAAACTTTTGCTGATATTGCCATCAGCGCGGGCGTGCCTCAAGACAAAGTTATTATAGAAAATAAATCCACCAATACGGGAGAAAATCTTCAATTCACCAAAAAAATATTAGAAGAATTAAATCTTGATTTTCAAACGTTTATAATCGTGCAAAAACCATATATGGAAAGACGCGCCCTAGCTGCCTTCCAGAAACAATGGCCGGAAAAAGAGGCGACCGTAACATCTCCGAATATAAAATTTGAGGATTATGTCAATGAAAAAATCTCTTTTGATTATTTCGTCAATGCTTTGGTAGCCGATATCCAAAGAATAAAAATCTACGGAGAAAAAGGCTACCAAATTCCGCAAAAAATTCCCGGCAAAGTCTGGCAAACCTACGAAGAGCTGGTTAAACTGGGATATGATAAACATTTAATAAAAGAATGAAAATAAAACGGGGAGAATATCCCCGTTTTACTTATCTAATAGATTTGTAACCGCCAGGCACACCGTGAGGTGACAGCACAACTTGCCAGAGTTGGATGGAACGAGCCCGAAAGGCGCCGGCACAACAAAGCAGATAGTATTTCCACATCCGATAAAACCTATCGCCGTATTTTTCTTTTAAGTTTGGCCAAGCCTCTTCAAAGTTTTTGTACCAAGCCATCAATGTCTTGTCATAATATATGCCGAAATTGTGCACATCCTCAATTACAAATAATTTTTCTACACTGGTAGTAATTTGTTTCAGCGAGGGAAGCATGCCATTGGGAAAAATATATTTTCCAATCCAAGGATCAGTATTGTTGCCGGATTTCAAACTGCCGATGGTATGAAGCAAAAAAAGACCATTTTCTTTTAAACATCTTTTGGCCACTTCCATATATTCCTTATAATTTTTCAACCCGACGTGCTCAAACATGCCAACAGAAACAATATGATCAAATTTTTCATCTAATTTTCTATAATCCTCTAAACGAAATTCCACGGACAAGCCTTGGCATAATTCTTCTGCTAACTTAGCCTGTTCTTTGGAAATAGTAATTCCCACCACGCTCACGCCGTAATTTTTGGCGGCATGCCTAGCAAAACTTCCCCAACCGCAACCTATGTCCAAAATCCTCTGCCCCGATTGTAAATTCAACTTGCGACAAATCAAATCAAACTTAGCTTCTTGAGCGCTATCCAAATTATCAGCCTCTTTCCAATAACCGCAACTATAAGCCATGCTCGGTCCCAGCATAGGCACAAAAAGATCATTGCCCAAATCATAATGTTTCTCACCCACCTGAAAAGCGCGTTTGATAGCTTGCAAATTAAACAATTTGGCCTTGAGAAAACTCAAAATCAAAGGCATAGACAATCCGAGTTTTTTGTAAATATCCACGGAAAGCAACCGATAAAACATTTCATCCAATTTATCGCAACTCCACCAACCGTCCATATATGATTCACCCAAGCCCAATGAACCTTGGGATTTCACCCGGTCATATACTTTTTGATTTACAATTTGCGGATCCCAAGAATTTGACCCGTCCAAAACCACGCCCGTAGTTTTCAAAACCTGGTTAGCCCATTTTTTGAGGTCAGAATTAGTCATAAATTTTGTCCCCTGAGTTAATTTATTTATTAATTATATTATAGACAAATGCTGTAAAATGTCAAAATTTAGATAAAATTAATTTTTAATTTTTTTGTAATAATTTACTGTGCACTTATCACTTCAAACCAAAATAAAACGGGCTTGCAAACGCGATGGTTTGCAAGCCCTTGTTTGTGTTTCAATCACCGATCCACTCCAACTCCACCTCCTCCGTAGAAGTCCATCTAATTTTTTTATTCTTCCTACTATGCGAGGCCAAGCCATACACCACCGGCTCCAAAAAACGTCTAAATTGCGAGTCCGAAAAGGCTACGATGGTATTAAACCTATGAATACTCCTCTCTCCGCTTTTGGCCAAGCGAAAAAGATTATCCAATGAAACCCGACCTTGATCCTGAACCACGGCCAGTGCAATCTCCTCCCAATCACTGTCTGTCTTAGGAGAGACTAGATTAGGAAATTTGATGCCAGTAGCATTGAGTCGCACCTGGCTCACATCGGCCTTCTTCCCTCTTGTAGACGTTGGCCGTGGCGGTGACTTGGGTTTATCGGTCTTGACACTTAACCCATTCGTCGGCGCTGGCGGAAGATATCTCGTCCTAACTGGAGCACAAGGCACCCTATCCTTTAAGGCCATTCCCTTTGCTTGAAGTCGTTGCTGTACGTCGGCAATAAATAACCCCACCTCTAGAGCCAAAGCCATGGCCGACTCTCCCTCTGCTGTCATTCTACCGACTTCTTCAGTGACCACCCTAAATAAATCCCGAACATCTCCCAAAGTTGCAAACTCCAATTCTCTTAATCTCTGATATACTTTTGCCTTTTCAGGCACATCAGGTTGAGCATTGGTATCCAGAACATGCCTCCTTTCCTTGTTTTGTGTTGTGTTGTACTGCCATTGTCTTAACATATTATTTAAATTTAGTCAAACTAACAACAAATTTTCTATTTATAAAATTAAAATATTGACATGATTAATATTAAATTTGTATACTTATATTACAATCTAAATAATTTATCTTGAGTGGCGGAGAGAGATTTGGCTCCATGACCCGCCCAGCAACCGTTTAAGAATGGCTTCTTAAAAAAGGTGCTAAATCCACACCCGAGAGGGAAAGATAATCTGCCAAAACAGATTCTTTCCAGGTGAAAGAATTTTTTTATAAATAAATAATAAATAAAACCATGTATTACAAAACATGCGAGTCAGTGACCGAAGGCCATCCGGATAAAATCTGCGATCAAATCAGCGATGCCATCTTGGACGCCTACATCACTGGCGATCCCTACACCAGAGCAGGGATAGAGTGTCTCATCAAAGATAACAAATTAGTTATCGGAGGCGAAGTTACTTCCAAAGCCGACGTGGATGTAATTGAAATTGCCAAAAAAGTGCTCAAAGATGTCGGCTACAGCGATGAATTAATCGCCACCTACGAAATGGTAAATTGGGTCGGCAAACAATCTCCTGATATTTCCCAAGGCGTAGACAGAGATGGCGCCGGCGATCAAGGTATGATGTATGGCTATGCCTGTACCGAAACCGAAGAAATGATTCCTTTGCCATTATCTTTGTCTCACAAAATTTGCCGAAAGTTAGCCGAGGCCAGAAGGTCAGACGCCAACAGCCCACTACTATCTGACGGTAAAGCTCAAGTAACTGTGGAATACATTGACGGCCAAGGACCCAAAATTTCCACGGTCGTAGTCTCAAGCCAACATGATGCCGTAGTAAGTCAGGATGATCTATATAAATATATCAATGAAAAAGTTATCCAGCCCGTATGCGCAGGATATTTGAGAGAAAAGCAAGTCATCAATCCTCATTTTTTGGAAACTGCGGTTGAGGATGACACCACCAAAATCTTCATTAACCCAACTGGTCGATTTGAAGTCGGCGGACCTTTCGGCGATTGTGGCGTTACCGGCAGAAAAATCGTAGTTGATACTTACGGCGGAATCGGACGCGTCGGCGGAGGTTGCTTCAGCGGTAAAGATCCGAGCAAGGTAGACAGAAGCGCCGCTTACATGGCTAGATATCTCGCCAAAAAATTAGTCAAGGAAGGATTTGGCAATGAAATTGAAGTGAGACTGGCATATTCCATCGGAGTCAGCGAGCCAGTTGATATCAGTGTCAGCATTTTGACCGGTGACAGAAGCAGAGAAACTGAAGCCGTAGAATACATCAAGAAAAATTTCAAACTTAATCCACGAAATATTATTGAATTCTTGGATCTCCGAAAACCAATTTACTACAAAACTGCAGCTTATGGTCACTTTGGCAGACCTGAATTCTCCTGGGAGAAATGTTAAACCCTCCCCTGTCCGCATTGCTACGCAAAGCGTTGCAGGCAGGCCAACCCTCCCTTTCATAAAGGGAGGGAGAACAAAAAAATCGTTCCGATATTTCATCGGAACGATTTTTTATTTTTATCTAATTTAATTTCGCTCTCTCCAATATCCTTACCGTGCCATGATGTGCTCTCACCTCCACCAAATCTCCGTCATGGATAACTGTGGTGGCGTTCTTGGTACCGATAATGCAAGGCTTATCCAGTTCTCGGGAAACAATGGCCGCGTGAGAAGTAATTCCGCCCTCATTGGTG
>JBAZBX010000009.1:0-32443 GCA_041671305.1 Patescibacteria group bacterium | reverse complement strand
GCAATGCAAGAATCATTTACAATTGGTTTCATAAAATCCTATTTATTAATCTTTTATTTTAACAATTCATTTACCTTCTCTACCAGACTGCTCGGCGTATATTCTGATTTGATTAAAAACCCATCGGCTCCGCATTTTTTGGCCAACTCAATCTGCTTTTTCTGGGTCAAATTGCTCCAGGCATAAATTTTATTTTTCTTCAACTTGCTGTCTCCTTTTATCTGGCGCAACATCTCAAAACCATCAATGTCTGGCATAAGCAAATCCAACAGCACTAAATTAAAACTTTGTTTCTGCAAAATTTCCAAAGCCTCGGTGCCGTTAGAGGCCACCACGACATCCATGCCAGACATCTTCATTTGCAGACTATATATTCCAGCCAAGTCCCTCTCATCCTCAATCATTAAAATTCTATTTTTTGCCATATAATTTATATATTTATAATAGCACAAACAGGAAAAAAAGATAATGAATTTTATAATTGCCAATTTTGTAATTTTTAAAAATTGCAAAATTAAAAAATTAAAAATTCTCCTACATTTCCTCAAGCGACTCAATGCCCAATAAATCCAAACCATTAACCAATACCTGTCTGACACTGGAAATAAGTAGCAATCGCGCTTTTTTGATTTCAGCCTCAGAAGCCAGAATCGGCACGTTTTGATAGTAATTAGAAAACAATCTAGCTAGATCAAAAAGATACTTAGTTAAAGCGCTCAACTGATTATCGGATATGGATGATTTTATCACTTCGGGAAATTCCGACATCTTAATCATTAATTCCTTTTCCAACAAGTTATCCAGCTTGCCAAAATCAATATTGTCCTTGGCTTCTTCTTTGCGCAAAATGCTATTAATCCTGCTGATAGTATATTGCAAATACGGCCCAGTATATCCGTCAAAACTGATGGCCTCTTGGGCGTCAAAAACAATGATAACATTGTTGCCCACTTTAAGCATATTGAATTTTATGGCAGAAATGGCGATTTTTTTGCAAACTTCATAAATCTTTTTTTCCTCCCAATCCTCGTGCCTTTTCTTGGTTTCCTCTTTGGCCAAATCAATTACCTGTTCCAAAAAATCTTCAAAAGGAATGACATTACCAGCTCTAGACGACATCACGCCTTCTTTGAGCGTCAAGAATTCATAGGAAATATGAGTCATGGGTTTATCAAATCCCATAATTTCCAAAGTCTTGAATACTTGCTGGAAATAAAAGCTCTGGCGATTATCCACCACCATAAAGCTTTTATCAATTTTGTATTTTTCAAACTTCAACTTAGCCAAAGCCAAATCCTTGGTAGAATAAAGCGAAGAACCGTCTGACTTCAGCAGTAATAAATTTTTGAGATTGTATTTTTCCAAATTAATTATAGTGGCGCCTTCGGATTTCACGGCCAAACCCTTGTCCCTCAACTCCTCTACCAACTTTTTGCCCGGCTTCTCCACTTCGCTTTCATAAAACACATGATCAAATTTGACTCCCAATGTTTTGTAAATTTCACCAAGCTCATCAATACTCCACTTCCTGGTTTTTTTCCAAAGCGCGCTGAAGTGCTTGTCTCCGGATTCCAACTTCCTTTGCACTTCTTCGGCTTCTTTTTTGAATTCTTCATTGCCTTCTATTTTGTTTACCGCCTCAGAATAAATCGCTCCCAAATATTTTCCTTTGTTCTCCGGCAATTCCTCGTCTTTGTGAAATTTTTCCAAACACCAAAGACACTTGGCGACATGAGAACCGATATCACCAATATAGTTAACCGGAATTACATACTTCCCACCGAAACGATACAAATTTACCAGACTAGCACCGAGAGCCACGTTACGGACATGGCCGATATGAAATTCCTTATGAGTATTCGGTCCAGAATATTCAATCATGATTTTTTCCTTGTCCGGTTTGGAACTTCCGTACTTTTCTCCCTTTTTACCCACCTCTTTCAAAACTTTTTGTCCAAAATTTTTGGCATTGACCACAAAATTCAAATACGGCCCGACATTATTTACTGACTTGATAAATCCTGACGGCCTGATCTTGCTCTTCAACTCTTTAGCAATCATATTTGGAGACAGCCTGGTGAGTTTGGAAAAATAAAAGCATGGCACAGCAAAATCTCCCATTTCCTTTTCCGGGGGAGTGGTTATTTCTATATTTTTTTCATCAATATCTTGAGCTAGCGCCTTCATGACAGCGGTTCTGATCTCCTGCTTTATTTTGTAAATCGTGTAATCCATACCTACAAGTTTAGCAAAAAGAGGGCAGAAAAACAAGAGATTGACTAAATAGAGATAAAAATATAATATCCATAATTGAAAGGAGGCGAGCATGAACCCAGATCTGTTGCGCTTAAGAGAACTGTTTGAAACCATGCGTAAAGCACCACCTCAAGACGACGGGGGGCTGATAGAGAATGCCATTGCCATTATGGACGCGTGCCTAAAGGCAATGGAGGAATGCCTCCGCCTTGCGGACGTCAAAGCTTTCCATCAACAAATTGAAATCCTATTCAAGGCTATTCAAGATGGAATTTATGGCTCCTTGGCCACTAGGGGCATCATCGGGGATAACGTTTTACTGATGAAGGCCAAGATAGAAAGCATGATGAAGGGCATGAGAGATAATTAGCCGTCAACGTAATTGGCGGCTAATTTAATTTGCAAAATTTATAGCAATACTGTATAAATATATTAAGCGATTGGAACAGCCACCAACTGTTCTCCTGAAACGGATGCGCCTGAGGCGCACTAAGCCGATAGAATAAGTGTCCGCTAAGGCGGAAATCTGGGTGGAACCGCGGGAACCAAATACTCTCGTCCCAACTATATGCTATAATTAGCTTATAATTGGGATGGGAGTTTTTTGATAATTTAAAATTTTTAAATTAAAAATATTATGAACGGTCCGATTTTAAAAGGCAAAAAAGTCATACTCAAGCCGATGGAGCTCTGTGATGCTCCCAACTTTGTAAAATGGTTCAAAGATAAAGAAGTAACAAAATTTTTATCATCAAATTTTAAAAATTTTACACTTGATAAAGAAATAAAATTTTTAAAAGACACGCAAAAGGATCAAAAAAGAATTTTTTGGTTTATTTATACTGAGGATAAAAAAGTTATTGGCAACACCGAAATAAGACTGGATAAAGAAAATAGAATCGCCAACTTTGGAATAGTTATCGGCGACAAAGACTATTGGAACCAAGGATTAGGACAAGATACGCTCAAAACAGTCATGAAATATTGTTTTAACACATTAAAATTAAACCGATTTGAATTGTTGGTCTTCTCTAAGAATATTGGAGGCCTAAAATGTTATACAAATTGCGGGCTACGACTTGAAGGCACAAAAAGGCAGTGCATTTATAGAAACGGCAAATATTTCGATGAAATAATTATGAGCTTACTCAAAGGTGAATACAAAAAAATAAAAAATAAATAACAAAATATATGTCAAAACAAACTAACGAAGAATTGGACAAAATTCGCCACTCCACTTCTCACATCATGGCTTATGCCGTGAAAGAATTATTTGGCGACGTGAAATTCGCCATCGGCCCGACCATTGAAGAAGGGTTCTATTATGATTTTGACTTGCCTGCCGTAGCTTCAGAGAAGGAAGGTCTGATTCCACAAACTTTCTCTCCTGAAGATTTAAAAAAGATTGAGAAAAAGATGGAAGAAATAATTAAAAAGAAACTGGAGTTTATAAGAAGCGAAATGTCGCCAAAAGATGCTATCGCCAAAATGGACAGCCAGCCCTACAAACAAGAATTAATCAAAGATTTGGAAAAAGCAGGAGAAAAGACGGTGAGCTTTTATAAAGTCGGCGAGTTTGAAGATTTGTGCCGCGGACCTCATGTGGAAACCACCAAAGAACTCGGCCATTTCAAACTCATGAAAATTGCCGGCGCTTACTGGCGTGGTGATGAAAAAAATAAAATGCTACAGAGAATTTATGGAACTGCTTTCGCCACCAAGGATGAATTGCAAAAATATTTGAAACTCTTGGAAGAGGCCGAAAAAAGAGACCACAAAAAATTAGGCAAAGAATTGGATTTATTTTCTTTTCATGACGAAGGTCCTGGCTTCCCGTTCTTCAAACCCAACGGCATGATCATTTGGAATGAACTGCTTGATTTCTGGCACAAGATGCATACTGAGGCAGGATATCAAGAAGTAAAAACTCCTATCATGCTTTCCCGCAAACTCTGGGAAGTCTCTGGCCACTGGATGAATTATCGTGAAAATATGTATGAAAGCAAGATTGATTATATGGAGTTTGTTATCAAGCCTATGAACTGCCCTGGAGGAATGTTAATTTATAGTGAAGATATTCATTCATACAAAGAACTTCCTATTCGCATGGGAGAAATCGGCCTTGTCCATAGGCACGAATTATCAGGTGTATTGTCCGGCCTGTTCCGTGTTAGAGTATTCCATCAAGATGATGCTCATATTTATATGAGACCCGATCAAATCAAAGACGAAATACTCGGCGTACTCAATTTGATTGAAAAGATTTATTCTGTCTTTGGGTTATCTTATCATTTAGAATTATCCACCAGGCCAGAAAAATCTACCATCGGAACTGATGAAGCTTGGGAAACAGCAACTAATGGCTTAAGAGATGCATTGAATAGCACTGGTAAGGAATATAAAATCAACGAAGGCGACGGCGCTTTCTATGGCCCTAAAATTGATATTCATATTAAAGATGCTATCGGCCGAACTTGGCAATGTGGTACCATCCAACTAGATATGAACATGCCAGAAAGGTTTAATCTTAATTATATTGATAGTGACGGACAAGAGAAAAGACCGGTTATGATACATCGCGTTATTTACGGTTCAGTTGAAAGGTTTTTTGGAATATTGATTGAGCATTACGCCGGGGCTTTTCCGACTTGGCTCTCCCCGATTCAAGCCATCATCATTCCAGTTTCCGAAAAATTCGCCGATTATGCCAAAGAAGTAAAAGAACAAATGCTCTCTGTTGGAATTAGAGTAGAATTAGATGACAGCAATGAATCACTTGGCAAAAGAGTACGAAATGCCGAGAAACAAAAAGTGCCTTACATCCTAGTTATTGGAGAAAAAGAAGTTGAAAGCAAGTCTGTAGCTGTCAGAAAACGAGGCGAAGGAGACTTGGGCGCGAAGAAGACAGATAAGTTTATTGAGGAAATTAAGAAGGAGATTGAGGAAAAAAAATAACTTCAGAATTCAAAAAAATAATGACGGATTATGCCGTCATTATTTTTATTCATGATTACTTCAGAAAAACCATGGGCAACTTTCCCTTCCCAAATATTTCCCTGATACAATTGGTTATAGTAATGGTTCTCTCGTCAACTTCCTCAATATTGAACCAAACACAATTGGAAAATTTTCCTGTCTGAGACAACAAATCAAAAATCATTCCCTCTGCTCCATAACTGGCAATGGTACGCAAAGCAAAATCATTCGCATCGTTCTCATTTATGCCAATATGTTTACGAGTTCTGATAATCTGCTCATTAATAATTTTACTATCCAATAAAACTTCTGGATTTCTTTTCAAAATATCCAAAGCATAATTAAAATATTTATCATAGTCGCTTCTATATGGCTTCATTAATTCAGTAAACAAACATACTTCTACCGGCAAAGGATATTTTCTAACTTCTTGAATAATCAAATTCTTAAATTCTTCAAATTTATTTTTGATTTTGACCTCACCAAGGATATTCAAACTTTCCGGAGTCAAATAATAAGCATTGGTATCAGCAATTATTTTTACAAAGTGGAACCTTAATCCTAAATTTTGTAAAAATTGCAAAATTGCAATCTCCCGATCTCTTGATTCCACAACTCTGGGCAATTCCGTGAACTCATCTGACTTTTTCCCATCAAAAACATCTTGCAAATCCATATCATAATTTATAAATGCCTTGCCGTCCTTGTAATCCATAAATCTTGGCGGACATTCCCAATTATAAAAAGTAAGTAATTGTCCCTGTCTTGAATTATTCTCAATATATTTATAAATCAACTCTAAATTTTCTATGTCTCGCAGTGAATTGTCTTTTATTTTCTGTAAAATAAATTTTGTTTTCATATATTTATATTTTAATTATTATATTCTTAATTTAATTTGAGGCAAAGCGGATATCGTAATCCGCTTTGCCTCTACGAGTCATTTCAAAAGGATGACCGGCAACTTGTCTTCCCGAGGGAAAGAACAGTTTTGGAGAATACTTACGCCCCTGGTCTCCACCCCCAGAATAATCGGATTCTCTCCGAAAAACCCTGTCTTAATGATGTAGCCATCAAGCGCAAAACCGGCCAAAGTCCTATCCAAAAAATCATCAGAGACGTTTCGCGGAGTGCCACGTGGCATGAAAGTCCTAAGCCTATCCTTTTCCTCCTCCACAATCTTCTGAGGAACACCCTTTCCCTTCCATGGCTTGGAGTGGCAGAATTCCACAAACTTATCTAAGGAAGAATTCACCGCACCATAGTTGGAGCGAAGATCCATCCCTTCTACCTTGAAATCATCCTTGGGACGTGGTGTCGGAAAAGGAAAAAGAATTAGAGGGTCGGCTGAAGCCAGAATGACCCTGATCCGAAATTCCACATCCAACTCCATTTTTTTCACTTCCGACATGAACGCCCTGACCCTCCCAATGCGTTCAACTGCACTCTTGGAAAATTCCTCGCCATAAATGGCAGTCAATCCCGTACGATGTTCGTTGAGCTTGAATCCGTCTCCTTTCATTTGCGGACAGATAAAAAACATCAAGGAATATAATTTCGCGTCCGGATTAGGATAGAGGAAACTCACTTCCTCCACCGACTCCAGTTTTCGCATTGCCTCAAACAGATCAACCATGTCACACTCTCCTTTCTCGCTGTAAATGTACAAAAAATAGCCTCTTCCCCGATTGGGAAGAGGCTGTTTTGAATTCAAACAAAATCAACGCACCCTTTTCCTAACCGGAGAAAGGTTGTGATGATGATTTAATCTGTCTAATACTAATTTATATCCATTCATACCATTATTGAGCCAATTCGCCACGCGACTAACCGTAGTGGTGCTTGTTTTGAGTTTTTCAGCAATCTCACGATAAGTTACGCCCTTATCCAAAAGTAAAACTATCTCCCAGCGTTCACTTATTTCCTGCAATTCTTTGGCAGTACAAAGATCTCTGAAAAATTTTTCAGCTTCTTCTATATTTTTCAAAGCCAAAATGGCCTCAAATAATTTGGTTGTTCTTTTGTTGAATTTGAATTTTTCCATATTTGTATTACTGTATTACCATACTAACACAAGTAAAAATATTTGTCAAGAGCATATCAACCAAATCAACGTTAAAATAGATAATTGACTAATTTAAGTCAAAATGAGATAATTTATTTAATAAATACATTGATTTAAATAAAAAATAATAGGCATCCCTATGGCTCAAGATAACAAAGAAACGGAAATAAAAATAAAAATTGAGGATATTGATAATTTCAAAAATAAGTTAATTTCACTCAATCCGATAATTGAGGAGGAAAAATTTGAAAGAACTATCCGATTTGATACCCCAGGAGAAGAGCTGGAGAAAAAAGGAATATTTGTCAGGGTCAGATCTGGATTCAAAAATGTCTGGACTGTAAAGAAAAATATTAAAGATGCCAAAGATGAAAATAAGTATTTCCAACGACATGAATGGGAAATTGAAATAAGCGATATAGAAACGGCCAGGGAAATGATGAAAGTCTTGGGGTTTGAAAAAGAATTTATTATGGAAAAATATAGATCGAAATATACCCTGCCAGATATAGAGATTACCATAGATCGATTGCCATTCGGACACTATGCGGAATTGGAAGGCAGCAAAGAAGCCATTGATAGATTAGCAAATATCCTTGGTATAAATATAGAGGAACGCATCACAACAACCTATTGGCATTTACATGATGAATACAATATTGCCAACAATTTATCTGAACAAAATATAATTTTCAAAACTTAGTTTTAAGATAAAAACCCGCTTTTAAGCGGGTTTTTATTTTTCTTCTGTCTTAATTTTCTGAGCTTTTTTCTTGTCTGCCAAGGGCAAACTGAAAGCAAATTTGCTTCCTCTATTCTTGCCCGGACTCTCTGCCCAAATACGACCGCCCATATTTTCAATTACCACTCTGGCAAAATACAATCCCAAACCAGTTCCTTCGGTATGAACTGTCATCATGCCCTTTCCACGCACAAATTTATTGAATAACCTCGGCAAATCTTCCGGCTCAATGCCCATGCCCGTATCTTGGCAAGAGAAGATGAGCGATTGGCTTTCCTGATGAATACCGATAATTATTTCTCCTTTGTTGGTATATTTCACGGAGTTATCAATGAGATTAGAAATTACTTCCTTTATTTTTTGTGCATCAGCCTGGCACTTCGGCAATTTCGGATCAGGAAAAAATTCCAATTTGAGCTTTTTAGCTTTGGCCCTTTCCTGGAAATCAGAAACAAGAGCTTTGGCTGTCTCCACCAAGTCAACCGGCTCCAAATTGAATTCCAAACGGCCAGCCTCAATACGGGAAATATCCAAGAGATTCTCCACCAAGTTTAATAATCGCTCATTGGCAATATATATTTTACCTAAATTTTCTTTGATAATCTTCGGCACTTTGCCAAAACTTCCCTCATTCATCATAGAAACATAACCTTTGGTGATGGTCAGTGGTGTTCTAAGCTGATGAGAAGCGATGGATAGAAATTCCGACTTGGCATCATCTAATCTCTGCAATTCCTTGTTGGCAGCCTCTAGCTTTCCCGTGGCTTTCTTCACTTCGTCTTTGAGATGCAAATTAAAATTCTTCTGCTGTTCATAGAGACGCGCATTTTCTATGGCCATGCCCAGTTGACCAGAAATGATATTGATAACTCTTAAGTCTTCACCGCTATATGGATCGCCAGACTTTTTATTGCCCAAAATTATCAAGCCGATTAAACCATCTTTTGCAAAAAGAGGAATCACCAAAGAAATATTTAATTCATATAATCCGTTAAGTAATTCCACGCTCTTGGGCTGATATTCCCCGGCCTCATACTGCGCCTTTAGTTCGTCAATTACCTTGATTTCTTTACTCTCCGAAAAATACCACGGTAAAACTTTAATTTTGTCCTGACTAAATTGCTGAAGAACCTTCTCATCAAACCCGTCTTGATAATAAACCTTAAGCTGAGCCTTCTTGTCTGCCTTATCTATGAAGGCAAATCCAATTTTGGAATAATGAAAGACGCTTTCTAAATTTTCTGACACTGCTATTAATAGTTTATCCAAATCAATTGTTGAAGATAAAATCTTATTTACATTTATTAGTACTTCTGAGGCATTATAGTCCTTGGTGAAAAGAAATTTATCAGTGAGCCATTCTAATAACTTTTTCAGAGGCTGAAATACTGCAGAGAAAATTACAGCTACAACCAGGCCAGACCAAAGATAAGAGTTACCTCCAATAAATACATCTAGAACATTAGCTATCAAAGTAGAAAGCAGTACAAACAAAGAACTCATAATTAAAATTAACAAGGTAAAAACAGAAGACTTACGAATGAATGACCTAATATCCATTAATCTATATCTTGTTATAGCATAGGCAATAAAGGCCACATATAAGAACACAAATAGATTACCTATCGGATAGTTAATGCCAAAATCAAGCAAAAAATTAAAAGAGCCCCCGATAAATCCAACCAAGCCAGCATAATATACAAACTTAATTTGATTTTTTCTTATCCCCTCATTTTCTCTTATTCCTCTTCTCAATATATGAAAAAAGAAAAACACATAAAAAACAAAATAAATGAGATAAAAGTAATACAATGGTGTAAAAGTGATAGCCCAATAACCAATATCATTTCTAGGTACGATACCACTTATCAAAAAATCAGTAAAAAATAAGAAAAAGATAAATATAGTAGCCAAAACCGCCCCTATCCGCAACCAAATTTTATTTTCCCTTTCTTTGCCAACTAAGAGACAGCAATAATAACAGTATGTAATAGGTATTAGGGTAGTGCCTAAATAAAGCACCTTTTGCCAAAATAAAGCCGACAACGAAGTCTGCTCTTGAAAACACCAAAACAAACCGAAGGTCCATAGAAATATAGCACAACTTGTATAAAACCAAGCTCTATTTTTCTTGCTTTTTACATTTTTAATCAATACAAAACTACCCAACAAAATTGTTGCGATTGCCGTAACCATGGATGATAAAGCAAAAACGTTCATTCTTTTATAAAATTTATCTTCCCAACAATCCTATAAAAACACATTATAATCCTGCTCATGAATAAAAATAAATTCCTAGCTGTTTTTCTCTTTTTTTTGTGGTAATCATCTATATTTTCAAATTCACCTATAAAACTTATTGTCTGTCTTGGCTCTATGAAATTCAGATAATTTCCTTCACCATTCCAATCACTAATCATACTCTTATCATAACCGACTGCTACTAATCCCCTAATTAAAGACTTATCTAGAGATGGATCAATGTCATGCCAACCATCTTTCAAATAGACAGATATGTAGATATGGATTGACTCTTCTGATATTTTCTTCTTTAAAAAATTAAATACTGCAAACTTTCCAAAAACCTCTCTAGCCTTAATTCTTATTATTTTAAAATTAGCCGGAATACCAGATGCCCTGAGTAGCGCTACGAGTAGATTGGCTTTAGTAGTGCACATTCCTACACCCAAACCGATTGTTTGAGAAGCCAATAAATCCCAAGGACCAAAAGAATACTTATAACTGTTCTTTACATAATCAAAAAGTCTAACGGCCTTTTCTTTCTCATCAACACATCCCTGCGTTAATTTAAGAGCAATATCTATTATCTTGGAATTGTCGCAATCGCAGAAAATAGTTTTTTTTAGAGAAGCGGATTTGATTCTCATTTTAATTTTGATTCTAACACTTTAAATAACTCACCAGCGATTTTATCTTTGCCATTTATTTCCCGAACTTTCTTATCATTATCAATAATAAATGCCTTATGACTCTTGATCACCGTCTTAAAATCATTGGCAACTATCAAATCAGCCTTTGAAGCCTTCATGCTTTTATAAGCAACGTCTATCAACTGCCTTTCTGTCAGATTTACTTCCAACTTAAACTTAACCAAAAAAATTTTAGGATCTAACTTTTTAATTAAATCCACAATTTTGGCAGTCGGCTTTAACTTAATGATTAAATTTTTCTTGCCTGATTTTATTTTTGGTTCTTTGGTGAGAACCGGCTTATAATCAGCCACGGCCGATGAGTGAATTACGATGTCATATTTTTTGGACCCAACCTCTTTCTTAATTAAATCCAATAACTCATCATAATACTTAAATTTAATAATCCTAAAATTCTTATTTTCTTTAGGCAAAATAGCTCTGCCTGGACCCATCAAAAGCGTAACCTTGGCCCCGACGTCCTTGCCTTTTTGAGCAATAATACTTCCCAGGGCTCCGCCAAAGATATTTGTGATAACTCTAACCTTATCTACCGCCACCCAAGTAGGACCAGCCGTAATAAGGATATTTTTATTTTTAAAAAAGTTTTTCATCATAATAATTATTTAATAGCTTTTTTGACTATTTCCATGATAGTTTCAATATCAGCGATTTTTCCTGATCCCTCAACTCTACAGGCCAACATCCCTTTGCGTGGCTCTACAAAAATATACCTGCCATATTTTTTCAACCTTTTTATATTATCTTGAGTAATAGGGTTATTCCACATTTCCCTATTCATGGCTGGAGCAATAACAACTTTTTTCTTTTGAGGTAAGGCAGCGACAACTGTTGTAAGTAAATTATCGCAAATGCCATTAATTATCTTGCCAATTGTGCTGGCTGTCGCTGGAGCAATGACAGCAACATCACACCAAGTAGCCAAAGAAATGTGTTCTACCTCTTCTTTATTGATAATTTCAAACATGTCTGTATAAACGGCGTGATTAGTTAAGGCCTGAAAAGTCAATGGACCAACAAAATGAGTGGCCGCTTCAGACATAATAACCTTGACATCCGCACCCTCTTTCAAAAAATAACCGACCAAAGAACATGCCTTATAAGCGGCAATCCCTCCGGTAACACACAATAATATTTTTTTACCTTTCATAATATTTTTTTATTTTTTAAGGCTATACTAAAATATAAACCTCGGGTATTTATTTTTTAAAAATCCAGTATGTAACAAGCAATGGATATGTGAATGTAATAAATGTTCCAAACGGGTATATATTAAATAATATAGGCAGGAAACTGGTGCCCCCAGAAATAAAACCAATTAACGAAATAATAATAATATAAGCAATTTGTTTTTTTATTATTCCATCACTCCTAAAAAAATAATAAAACAACAAAGCAAAGGTTATTGTTATACAAATAACAAAATAAATTATATATAACAAATACAACGGTCCTCCACTAACCCAATAATCAAATCCAACTTTAGAAAAGGCATTAGCTACAAAGAGATTTGATGTCCAGGCCAAAACCGAAAGAATTATAGATAAAACATAAGCAGGCATAACAAAAAATGTTATTGCCTTCCTATTTACGTGTAAAAAGATTAAAATAAAATGTAAATATAAAACAGGAATAAAAACAGCAAATGAATGTAAAAAACGATCAAAAAATAGTGCCTGATTGTAACTAGGCGCAATAACAAGTCCAAATAATCCTATCCCCCACAAACCGACAGACAAACTCGTCAAAAACCAAAGCCAAACGAGTTTTGATTTTGGATTTAAATAAAGACTATAAAAACCAACGACAAAAGAAGCAATAGGTATTAATAAGGCAGTTATCTTATAAATAAGCAAAAGCATAAGTTAAATATGTTTATCCTGTTTAAAAAATAAAAGATGAACAGCAAAAAATGCCATAACAACAGAGGATAGAGGTCCAAGCCAACCAATCATTGATCCGATGTAAATAGGTGCTATTACATTTGATATAAGACCTACAAGCAAACTTATGGAAACACCAACTAAAATTAATTTAATTTGCGACTTGGCAAATCCATCTACACTTAAATATTTTTCAATAAAATTCTTAAAAAATATATAAAACATTATTATAAGATAAACGCCGTAGATGACAGATCCCCACAACGAAGCCCTTAATTCTAATAATGAAAAATCAGCGCTTAAAACTGTTGGTTTAACAATAATTCCTGATGTTAATAAAAAAATTAACAATACAAGAAATAGTAAAAAAATGGTAAAAATTAATTTTTTATTTACATTCTTGGCAAAAGGAAAATAAAAACTAAAAATCGCCACATTGGCTGCAATAAAAGCTCCAGAGACATAGCTTGCAATCCAAGAAAGGCGCAACATCTGATCATTGATTGGCATAAACATACCAACCTCACAAATAGTCCAGAAAAAAACACCCAAATTTGCCAAAGAATAAAAAATATTCATCGGACTTTTATAATTCCTGCGCCAAACAATAAACGTCAAGACGAGATTAAATAACGAAGCAAGAACTAAAAGGATAACAATTACGGCCATATTTTTAATCACTTTTTAACACATTATTTCAAAAAAATTCCGTAAGTAATCAATAATGGGTATATAAACGTAATAAAATTTCCAAACGGATAAATGCCAAACAACTGGGGCAAAAAGCAAGTACCACCGGCGACAAATCCTATTAAAGATGCAAGGATGATGTATCCTATTTGTTTTTTAATTATTCCATCGCTCTTGAAATAATTCCTCAATAAAAAAGCAAAAGAAATAACAACTAAAATATAAAAATAAACAACAAACCAAGCATACAACGGCCCTCCCTTGACCCAATAATCAAATCCAGTAAGCGGTATGGCATCCGCAATAAAAATATTTGATGTTAATGCCAATACGGCAAAAAATGTAGATATAACATAGGATGGAACAACAACAAAAGCAATCAATTTCCGATTTTGGCGTAAAAAAGTTAAAAGGAAATGTAAATAGAGGGCTGGTATGAAAGAAACTCCTAAATACAAAACCCTATCCCAAAACATAGCTTGACCCGCATCTTTTGCCATTAATAGTCCTGACAAACCCACTCCCCAAATGCCGACAAAAATACTCGTCAAAAACCAAAGCCAAACGAGTTTTGATTTTGGGTTTAAATAAAGGCTATAAAAACCAACCCCAAAAGCCGTTATTGGTATTAAAAAGGTTGTTATTTTATAAACATCTAAAAGCATAATAAATATTAAATTATGTTTATATTATAACAAATAAACAAAAAAATTACCAAAGATAATTAAGATAACTATCTTAATTCAAAATTTTATTTAATTCTCTACGATTAAACCTAAAACCATAAATTTTGTAGAACCTTGCAGCAAAAATCTTCTCAGTAAGATTGGGTTTTGATTCAATAGCCTTTAGTAGTTTTAAAAAACTGGTCTTGCCAAATTTTCTAATTAGTAATTCCACCCAGAAATATCCAATGTCATAAATTCCTGGGCCAGCATTATTAAAATAGGAAAAAACATCCAATGGATTATCACAAGTTTTCTTTTGTTCGGCTAAATAGGAGGCTAGTCCCTCATTAAGCCACAGAGGAAGGGGGCCACTGGTGATATGTCTAAAATAAATATGAACATATTCATGTTTTAGAGTTTGCCAAAAATCATTTTTATCTATATGATTTGATTCTTTGCTATAAATTTTTGGATCTAAAATAAAAATGGCTCCATACTTTGTTCCGCCTACAACCCACCTCTCTGTTTTTTGTTTCCAAATTAGATCTAATTCTTTACGAGAATTTAACAGAAAAATTGTCGGCTCTGGAATATTTAAATTAAAAAAACTATCCAATTCTTTTTTAGTTGTTTTTAAGAAGTTACCTAGTTTTTTATTTTCTGGAGATAATTTAATAGTTAAAAACTGTTTCATATATTAAATCATTTAATCGTATTTTGTCATTATATCATTATTAGATGCCATTAGACAGCAATCTCAACTGAAAATAAAGTGAGCCACCGTAGGAAACTAGTCCTTCGGTGGCTCGGGATTGCTGAGGGTGCTGGATCAGGATCCGTGCCCGCCGTCGCTGGAGTCGCACTGATCGCAATCGCAGCCACTGGCATCGCAAATTACACTTGTCAGTAACCTCCAGTTGCACATTCAATGGTCGCGTTAGCGGTGATGACATTTTACTTTCACCTCCTTTCGCAGAATTGTAAAGAGCCTGGGAGCAAAAAACGAAAAATCCCTCCTGATCTCCGCCCCCCCCTCCTAAAGGCGGAGATCAATAAAGACTTTTACTTATATGAAACAATTTCTAATATCCGACAACTTTTTAATCCACTTGGTGATTTAAATTCTACAATTTCACCACACCCTCTGCCTAAAATTTCTTGAGCCAACGGAGAAGATGCAGTAATAGAATTGGATGCCATGTCTTTTCGTAAAACATCAATAATATTCAACTCCATAATTTGTCCATCTAATTCAATTCTGATACAATCTCCAATTTTGACTTCCCTATCCATATTTTTAATATTTATCCACTTTTTCCACGACGGCTATAAATAGTGACGGCTTTACATAATTTGCCTAATTTCTTATTGTTTTTTTACACTTATTGGCGTATATTATTGGCTTACAGGGACGGCTGTATATATGCGACGGCTATAATATCTACTCTAATTATAGCAATTTTAACTTCTAAGTCAATAAAAAAATCCCGCTAATTGCGGGAAATTTTAACTAGTATTTATTCCTCCAAATATTTTTTATATTCCTCATCCTCAGCGATCATTTTTTCCAAGATATCGCGCAAATAATCGGCTTTGGATAATTTTGTATTATGTGTTTTCCAATACAAATATCGTTCAATTTTGGAAGTAATTCGCAAAGTAAACTTTATATTGGGAACTTCTGTACCATTCCCCGATTCGGTTTCCGCAATAAATTTCAAAATCACTTTTTCCAAATTATGATCATGATAAAAAGCGACTCTGAGCAATTTTGCAACATCCTTATTTTTTAATAACCCGGAAAGATGCCTATCTATGACATACCCCTTCTCTACAAGATACAAAATCGGTTTTTTATGCGTAAGCGCCAAAGCCACCAAATAACCATTTTCCTCCGTTGAAGAATTACTATCAATAATTATGGCATCTATCTTTTTTAAAATTGATTCTCCCGAATTCTCCACCCTTTCCAAATCCTGCTCCGCAAATTCAAAAATATCCTCCTGCTTAAAATTGCTCAAAACCAAAACGCCTGCTCGATTTAGAATTTTTACAACCGATTCTGCAAAATCAGAACCCTTAATTGTATTATCCTGATTTACAGAAAAATAAATTTTCATATAATTATTTCTCCTGCCAAATTCTTATGCATCAAGACTTTTATCTCCGCTGGCTTAGCTGATTGCTTCAATGACCACATCAACTTAGTAACGCTGGACTCCAAGGTCATATCGTAAATTACTATGAGTCTATCAGAAAATTGCTCTGATCGTTTTTGAGTGAATACAACAACTGGTATTTTTTTTGCCGCTTCTTCAAGCTCATTGGCTACTGAACAAGAAATCTGATTAACATCAGCCTTGACGAACAATGCCTTTTTGCTTTTAACAGCATCTTTGATGAGATCAATTGATAACATGGGATTAGCCTCTACCATCAAAATATTTTCTTCCAAATCTGAAACTGTCCTTGCTTTGTTTTCAATATCTTTTCTAGCCTGATTAAAGATTCTTATACTGAAATCTATTTGCCCCAATGAACCGCTAGACGATGCCTGAAATAAATTAAGGGATGAAGCATAATTTCTTGAAGCCTGATTGGCGCGCAAAATTTTATTTCCGAAGAGCAGGCAAACTTCAGCCAAAGAATAACCGGCTAATTGACAAGAATTTATAATATTAGACTTAATTCCGGAATCCTTGTTTTGATTATTCAAACCGCCAGTAAAAACTATCGGATTAGTAATGTTAGGCAAGAGAAAAGAAATTGCTGCGGAAGTAAAAAGTAAATTTTCAAGATTATGAAGCACAACAAAACCGTCATATTTGTCTTTAGAATCTGAAATTATTTGTGCAAGATTCAACCAATCACTTACCGCTATCTCAGCAGTATTCTTGCCAAAAACAAAAATCGGCTCAATTTTATTTAGCACCCTTAACTCTGGAATACTGTCCAGCCAACTATTTACACCATCTTTGGGACAATAATCTCCAAAAAAAAGTAAGCAAATTTTTTTTTCTTTGGGCATGATAATAGAGATTTAAACTAAAACTGAAATCCATTATTAATTTTACATAAAAATTATACAGGAAATTGTTTCAAAATGAAAGAATACTTTACTACCCTATGGACTCTTATAATAATCCAAGATTCTTTCCTGGCAATTAACAGCAAAATTCATTTGTTTAATTTCCTTTTTATCAAACAGAAATAATTATCTAAAATCAAAATAATAAACTCTTAATTCTCTCTAGATTCTTTTCAATGACATCTTTTTGTTCTGGTAAATACATAACAGGTAAATCATCTATTGGAAACCATCTCAATTCAACTTCCTCATTTTCTTGTCCTGAAGGCTTCTCATCTTGCGTCTGTGATATAAGGAAATAATGGATGGTTTTCATTTCATTTGCCTTCTCTACAAATCTCTCATATGAACCAAGCAAACAATGTATTTTAAGATGATGCAATCCCGCTTCCTCAGCTATTTCACGCAAAGCCGCTTGCTCTAAGGTTTCATCATTTTCAACATGGCCTTTTGCCAAATACCATTCAGGAAAACGCATATCTCGCAAGAGAAAGACCAAATGCTGGCCGTTTTCATTTTTTACGATTACGCCTCCGGCAGAGGTGGCGATTTTTGGCGTGCTATTCATATAAAAATATTCCAAATTATTTTGTAACATTGGGACTCCACTTCTTCTTAACAAATGAACCCCTTATCAGTAAAAATGCGAGTCTCTGCTCAGGCTCATAAACCATTGGGATGCCAATGAGCGAATTACATCTCAAACATTTAAGATTGGGCATATCCTTCTTCCCTGTCTTCTCAAATTGTAATTTAGATAATTCTCTTGGCTCAAATATTCTATCAAGATACAATCTTATCAATGCGCCATGTCCATCTTTTTGGTAAAGGGCAAGATATTGGGTGCACTTACTACAACAAAGATTAAGAAAATAAGAATTACCACCACGTGCATTGACATATTTGTCTTTTTTGAGCGTATGTTGTTTTTTCTGTTCGGTCACGTTTTTTATTTTTCTTTTCCACCTTCTCTTTTTCTAGTTATACATCTTATTAATCACATCCTGGAAATGATGCTCAATGGCATTTCTCCTAATCTTCAAAGTAGGAGTAACCTCCTCTAACTCCTGAGAGAAATCTCTGGGCAACAAGGCAAACTTCCTAATCTTTTCATAATCGGAAAGATTGCAATTCACCTTGTCTATGCACCTGTTATATATTTGCTCGATTATGGGATCACCAAAATCATACTTGTCTATTCCTTTTTCTTTCAAATGTTCTGTTAATTCTTTACGGCTAGGTACAATCAACGCAGAAATAAATTTCTGTTTGTGGCCTACAATGATGGACTGAGCAATGAAGCGATCATAATTCAACTCCGTCTCTATGTGTTCCGGCCAAATATTCTTTCCGCCGGAAGTTACGATCATCTCTTTTTTCCGGCCAATGACAATCAGAAAGCCATCACTGTCAATGAATCCAAAATCTCCGGTATGAAACCAACCATCTTCATCTATGGCGTCAGCCGTTTCTTGGGGATTATGATAATAACCTCTCATAACATTATCTCCTTTGACCAAAATTTCCTTCTCGGCTGTTATTTTTACCTCAACGCCATCCAAAGGCAGACCAACTGTCCCAAATTTATAATTATTTTCCCGATTGGCAGATACCACCGGCGACGTCTCGGTCAGACCGTAACCCTCCAAAATTAAAATTCCCATTTTATGAAAAAACTTGGCCATTTTTTCATTCAAACTGGCTCCTCCAGAAATGGCCAATCTCAGTCTGCCTCCAAAAACTTTTTTTATCTTTCCAAAAACAATTATTTGAGCCAAAAATTTTCCCAAACCCTTTTTCTGCTTCAGCGACCAATGGAACATAATTTTACTTAACTTTTTCTTTTTCGCTTTATCCCAAATGCCATCATAGAATTTTTCAAATATCCTAGGCACGCAAATTAAAATCGTCGGCCTGATTTCTTTCAAATTTTCTGCCAATGTTTTTATGCTTTCCGCATAAGCAATGGTTGATCCGCAAAACAATGGGATGTAATATCCGGCTGTCCTTTCCAAAACATGCGATAACGGCAAGAAAGACAAGAAAATATCCGTATCTCTGATTGGCACTGACAAATTAGTCATAAAAGCATCGCTCAGAAGATTCTTGTGCGTCAATTCCACTCCTTTGGGCAAACCGGTTGTTCCCGAAGTATAGATAATAGTACAGACATCATCTTCCTTGATGCTTAATTCAAATTCTTGATCCAGTCCTTTTCCTCCTTCAGCCACGAACTCTTTCCAGCCGATAATGGACTTCCACTTGCTATTGATCTCGTCTGAAATTTCACCTAAAAAAATTAAATTCCCAAGAGAATTTAATTCAGCTTGGGAAATTTTATTCAACTGTTCTTCACTAGAGACTACAATAATCTTGGCTTCGCAGTGATTGAGAATATAATTTATGATCTTGGCGCTCAAATTCATGTGTATAGGCACGACGACGGCTCCAATCATCATCGTGGCCAAATCCGTAATAGCCCACTCTGGCCTGTTATTGGATAATATCGCCACCTTATCACCTCGCCTGATTCCGAGCTTTTGGAGCGAAGCAGAAACTACTCTCACCCGTTCCCAAAACTCGTCAAAATTAATAGAGCGATAAACTCCATCCTCTTTGTACATCAGTGCTTTCTTATGAGGATATTTTCGGACTACTTGCTGGAAACTTTGAATAATGTTATCGCCAATAATCATACTCTAACTAAATAATAAAATGCTTTTGTAAGCATGCATTAATTATAGCAAAAATAATCAAAAAACTACTAATTCTTTTTAATCTTTTTTTCGTTTATGGCTTTCTCCAATTTAATCACTTCTTCAAAATTATCATTTTCTGAAACTCTATTGTTCCTCTTTTTTCCGCAAGTCTGGCATCTGTGAGCGATAATCCAATCCTGCTTCCTGAGATAAATGTCTACCGGTTCCATCATGCCTCCGCATTCATCCTGCCTATCTCCCGGTTCTACATCAACATGCTTGGACCACAAACAAACAGGGCAATGATTGGTATAGCCATCTCCCTGAACTTGCTGTCCGCAGTGCTCGCAAACGAAATTTTCCTTGGTTCTAGTAAAAGACATAGTAAATATAAATTTGAATTAATCTAACATATTGACAAGGTTTCGTCAATCTGTTATACTAATCTAAATTTAATGAATACCCGCAACACTAAATTTAATTAATAAAAAGCGGGACTTTCAAAGCAATTTGAAGGTTAATCACAAAGTATATGACCACAAAAGAAAACAAGGATTCCGTCATGGCAAAACTGCTTGAAGAAAAGCAGTATTTTAATTTGCCAAAAATAGGAGAATTAATTTCAGGCACAGTAATTTCCTGCAACAAAAATGAAGTCCACATAGACCTAGGCGGAGTAGCCACCGGTATTGTCCGAGGCAGAGAGAGATATGATGAATCCGACGAATACAAAAATTTGAAACCCGGAGATACAATACAGGCCACGGTTTTGGAACTGGAAAATGAAAACGGCGAAGTAGAACTTTCCTTCCAGTTTGCCGGCAAACAAAAAGCTTGGCAGGCACTTAGAGATTTGGAGACAACTACAACCATCATCTCTGCCACAATTACCGATGCCAACAAAGGCGGATTAATGGTTAAATTAGAAAATCTAAATGGCTTTTTGCCAGTCTCACAATTATCACCTGAGCATTATCCTAGAATTCCCGGCGGTGATAAAAACAGGATTTTGGAAATTCTCAAAGGCTACATCGGCAAAAAATTTGAAGTCAAAATAATGGACATCAACGAAGAAGAAGAAAAACTTATCGTTTCCGAGAAAGCTGCCTGGGAAGAAACCCAGAAAGATGTTTTGGGTAAATACCAAGTCGGACAGCAAGTTGAAGGCACCGTCACGGCAGTAACTGACTTCGGTATCTTCGTAGAATTTGACGATAAGTTAGAAGGTCTTATCCATATTTCTGAAATCGCTTGGCAGAGAATTGATAATCCAAATGATTTTGTCAAAGTCGGACAAAAGATAAAAGCGGAAATTATCGGCATTGAAAACTCCAAAATTTTCTTGTCCATGAAAAAAATGCAGATGGATCCTTGGGATGGAATTGAAAAGAAATACAAAATCGGACAGAAAGTCAAAGGTAAGGTCATAAAAATCAATCCTTTCGGCTTATTTGTGGAACTGGACAAAAATATTCACGGTTTGGCTCACATCTCGCAATTGAGCGATAAACCGATTGCAAACATCAATGATTTCGCCAAAGCCGGAGACGAGATTGATCTCTATATCGTATCTATGGATCCAAGAAATCATCGTCTAGGACTTAGCGCCGTAAAGCCAAAAGAAGAAAAGCCGGCTACTGAAGACAAAAAAACGGAAGAAGTTAAAACAGATACTGCTACTAGCGACACCGAAGTTAAATCAGGAGAAGAAGAAAAGAAAGAAACGAAAAAGAAAAAAGAAAAAGCTACTGAGGAACCTTCCTCCGCTCCTGCTGACGCTAAAGCCATAGCAGGCAAGGAAGCTACAGAAGGCGAAAAAGAAACTCAAGAGCAACCCAAGACAAAAAGCAAAAAGTAATCTCATAAAAAAACAGCTCGCCTTAGGCGAGCTGTTTTTATTATTATAAAGTATCTATTCTATAATTATTTTAATTATCTCATAATTATTTATTGCGCAAAAATTGGTACAAATAACTCACCAAACTAATAATCTCAAATAATATCGCCAAGTAAAGCATGGCCAAGCTAAGACTTAGCGCCGTGTAAGAATTAAAAATAATATAAATTAAAATCAAGACTAGGCCAATAACTTCAAAAGTCATTTTCAACTTGCCCCACCAATCGGCTTGAATCGTGCCCCTTTGAGGAAAAGCCAAAATCAGAATTGTGTTTAATAGAATAGTAAAGGTGCTTAATCCTGCTATGACCAGCAGAACATCCTGATACGGATAAAATTCCGAGACAAACAAGATAAAAAGTATAATCATCAGTTTATCCGCCAAAGGATCCAAAACCACTCCCATCTTGGAAGTCTGATTTCTTTTCCGAGCCAAGGCTCCGTCAATGCTATCACAGAGCGATCCGATAATAAAATAAAACAAAGCCGAAACAAACATCTGATTCAAAAGACAATATAATATAAAAGGAATACAAAGCAATCTGATGATTGTAAAAGTGTTCGGCTTAATCCAAGTAGGAACAATTTTGAATAAAGTATGCTCCCAAAAATCATCAATCGTTTTCTGCACAATATTTGACATTTTTGCTAATTTTTATTATTATATTCAATATCTTCTTGCACAATATTTTATTTATAACCATAATAACATAAAATTTAATCTAATCCTAAATTAGCCATTTAATTACCATAAACCATATGAAGAACCTAACCAGAAATATTATAATCGCCATTGCCATATTCTTAGGAATTTCCATCATTTTCAGCCTTTTTAATGCTTCCGGAGAAAAGCCCAAAACCATAGATATTACCACTTTCATTAACGAAATTAATCAAAGTCAAGTTAAGACAGTTACGATCAAAGATAATCAAATTGACCTCACTCTAAGCGACGGGCAGAAACAAACTTTTCAAAAAGAAACCAACGATAGCATCGCCTCGCTCATGAAAAACTTTGCCGTAGACCCGGCAAAATTAAAAACAGTGACTATTGAAGTCAAAAACCAGGATGGTTTTAATTTGTGGCTAACAACGCTACTGCCATTTTTGATTCCGGTTGTTTTGATAATGGCTTTCTTCTGGTTTATTATGAGACAAGCTCAAGGAGCCAACAGCAAAGCTATGAGCTTTGGACAAAGCGGGGCCAAGGAATTCAATCAGACCAAAAGAGTTAAAACTTCTTTCAAAGATATTGCCGGCGTCAAAGAAGCTAAGCAAGAATTAGTTGAAGTGGTAGATTTTTTGAAAAATCCCAATAAATTCCTATCCCTCGGTGCCACTATTCCCAAAGGCGTCTTGCTTCTCGGCGCTCCTGGCACAGGAAAAACCCTTCTCGCCAAAGCTGTGGCCGGTGAAGCCAATGTTCCCTTCTTTAGCATTTCCGGTTCAGAATTCGTAGAAATGTTTGTCGGAGTCGGAGCTTCCAGAGTGAGGGACCTATTTAAAAAAGCCAAGAAAAGCGCTCCCTGCATTATTTTCATTGATGAGATTGATGCTGTCGGACGACAGCGCGGAGCAGGACTGGGCGGATCACATGATGAAAGAGAACAAACCCTCAATCAGATACTGGTAGAAATGGACGGCTTTGAAGCCAACACCAATATCATAGTTATGGCGGCAACCAACAGGCCTGATGTATTGGATACAGCATTGCTTCGTCCAGGAAGATTTGATCGCCGGGTTACTTTGGATTTGCCGGACATTGAAGATCGCGATGCCATACTTAGAGTACATTCCAGAAACAAACCCATGGGCAAAGACGTGGATCTGCGAAGAATCGGCGAGATGACTCCAGGATTCTCAGGAGCCGACTTAGCAAACCTGCTCAACGAATCCGCCATTCTAGCTGCGCTCAAAAACCAAAAAAAAATATTTCTTGATGATATTCTCAAAAGCATAGATAAAATTATTCTTGGTCCGGAAAGAAAAAGTCATATCCTTAGTCCCAAAGAGAAAAGAGTTACTGCCTACCACGAAGCAGGTCATGCTCTTGTCGCCCATGAACTGCCCAACACGGATAAAGTCAGAAAAGTTTCAATTATTGCCAGAGGTACAGCTGCTGGATTTATGTTGAAGCTTCCTAGCGAAGACAAAAAACTTCATACCAAAACTGAATTTATTGAAGAATTATCAGTGCTTTTGGCCGGACGTATCGCCGAGGAAGAGATATTCAATGAGGTTACCACTGGCGCCCAAAATGATTTGCGTGTTGCCACTAATTTGGCCAAAAAAATCATTACTGAATACGGCATGAACGAAAAAATGGGGCTGAGAACTTTCGGACAAAGAGAAGAAATGATATTTTTGGGTCGCGAACTCCATGAACAGAAGGATTATTCGGAAAAGAGTTCAGAAATGATTGATGAAGAAATAGGAAAACTAACCAAAGAAGCAGCGGAAAAAACAAGGCAAATACTGACAGAAAAAAGAGCATACTTAGATAAAATAGCCAACGAATTACTAAGCAAAGAAACCCTGGAGACTGACGAATTTGAAGCCATTTTCAAACCGGCAGAAAATAAAGATACAGAAATTAAAAAAGAGGAAGACAAGACAGAAAAAGAATCATAAATTAGATTTTTTAGACAAGAGGCCAAAATGGTCTCTTGTTTTTTTATTTTCATTATTAAATATTTTCTTGTTTTCCTAATTTATGTTATAATTAACTTAAATTAAAAAACTAATTTATAAAAATATGGCCGATATGTCTCTATATCGCCCAATCTTAAAAAAAGCTTGGGACATCTCCAGACGCTACAAAAGCTTATGGTTTTTCGGACTGTTCGCTACGATTATCAGTAGTGGCGGAGAATATGAAATTATTTCCAGAGCCATTTACGATCCGACCAATCAGGGAGGATTTATAACTATAATAACAGAAAGCATGAAAACCGGAATAGATTCAGCTCTGTCTGTTGGCGGAAACTTTTGGATCAATATGTGGCAATCTATTATCAAATATCCTATTCCCAGTATCATTGCATTATTGCTTCTAATTATTACCATCACTGTCGGGCTATTTTTTGCTTGGATTGCAGTCACTTCCCAAATCGGCATCATCAGAAACATTTCTTTAATCATTAAAAACAAAAAACCAACCATAAATGAAGGTATTGATTTCGGCGTCAAAAAATTCTGGCCAGTCTTGGGAATGGATGTTGTCCTAAAAATTATCCTTTTTGCTCTGTTTTTCATCCTAGGACAAGAGCTGATCTTAACTAGCGGCGGCGGAATAATGCTCACAATAATTTATTATCTTTCCTTCATACTATTTGTATTTGTGGTATTAATTATTTCCTTTATTATTAAATATCAAATATTTTATATTTTGCTGACTAACGGCAAAATCATAGCATCGCTGAAATCCGCTTATCAGTTATTTATCAAAAATTGGATTATCTCCCTGGAAATGGCTTTCGTCCTTTTTCTGGTCTATATTGTATCCGGATTTATCAGTTTGCTCTGCTCTACCACTCTCTCAGCAATTCCTCTAGTGATTGTGCCTTTATATTTCTCTTTCTTGCCGATCTTCGTTTCCTACCTGATTGCCATAATTTGCTTCATCCTCATGGTATTAATTATTTTCTTCATCGCCGCTTTTGTGACAACTTTCCAATGGGCCTCTTGGACCGCTTTATTTATGAGGATTAATTCTGGAGAAGAATCAAGCAAAATAGAGCGTACCGTCCAGCAATTACAGAATATTCCTGCCATATTTGCCAAAAAATAACACTTTGTCCAAAAATCCCGCTTAAGGCGGGATTTTTTACTTGTAAAAATGCCATTTTCTCAATATAATATAGATAGAGTAAATTAATTATTAACAAAAATTAATGTCTAATGATCTAGGAACATCACTGGAAGATCTTTTGCCAAACAGCAAATCCAATCAGGATGAAGAATCGACTCAATCAAAGCTGAAACAGAAGATGCAAGAGATAAATCTCAAAGAAAAAGAGCAAGAGACGGAAGCCCAAGCGCAAATTTCCGGTTTGCCCTATATTAATCTTGTCGGCTTTCCCATAAGTCCAGATGCTCTTTCTTTGATTGACAGGGACATATCCAAAAAATTAGAGGTTATCTGTTTTCTCAACACCGGCAAAGACATTAGACTGGGAACACTCGCCTACTCTGATGAAGTCAAAAAGATAGAGCAAGAAATTAAAGAAAAATATTTTTCCAATGTCTCTACTTATTTAATTTCCAAAAATAGCTTTACACAAGCATCCAAATTATATGACAGCCTGCCCAAAGTTAGAAAATTTGTCGGCGGAGTGGAGATAAAAGAGGAAGATTTAAACAGATTAGAAAATGACATAAAAAACTTCCACCAGCTGGATGAATTACTAAAAAAAGCCAACGTTACGGAAATGGTCACCGTAATTATTGCTGCCGCCATCAAATCACGCGCCTCCGATATTCATATTGAAGGCGAAGAAAGCGACATCAAAGTCAGATATCGTATTGATGGCGTACTAAATGATGTGGCCAGCATGGACAAAACTAATTGGTCTAGGGTTATCTCCAGAATCAAGCAACTTTCTAAACTGAAAATTAATATCAGTGACCGGCCACAAGACGGCAGGTTTTCTATTTATATGAAAGATGACCGCATTGATGTCAGAGTTTCCTGCCTGCCAACCGCTTTTGGCGAAAGCGTGGTTATGAGACTTCTTCGCGCTTCCTTCGCCGGACTTACTTTTGAAGAATTAGGTATCCGCGGACAAGCCATGGAAATACTCGCCAAAGAAATTGCCAGACCCAATGGTATGATTGTGACCACCGGACCAACCGGGTCAGGAAAAACTACTTCTCTTTATGCCATACTCCGACGACTCAATAATCCGCAGATTAAAATTATTACCATTGAAGATCCTATTGAATACGAACTCAAAGGAATCAACCAAAGCCAAACCAACGACCAATATACCTTTGCCAAAGGACTTAGGTCAATAGTCCGACAAGATCCGGATATTGTCATGGTCGGCGAGATTAGAGACCTGGAAACGGCTGAAATTGCCATCCAGGCGGCTCTAACTGGCCACCTTGTGCTTTCTACCATTCATACCAATGATGCTTTTGGCGCTATTCCTAGGTTCTTATCCATGGGCGCTAAGCCGTTCTTGCTCGCTCCCGCTCTCAATGTTTCCATCGGCCAAAGATTAGTCAGAAAAATATGCGAGAGCTGTAAAAAAGAAATCCAGCTTGAAGCAGATGAGATGGAAAAAGTGAAAAAACTTTTAGAATCCCTGCCACCGAATAGCGGTTATATGCCAGATATGGATAACATGAAATTTTACATGGGCGCCGGATGCGACGAGTGCCAAGGCATTGGCTACAAAGGCAGAATTGGCATCTTTGAAATCATGCCTATAAATGAAAAAATGAAACAAACCATGACCATGGGCAATGTCTCCGAATATGACATCAAAAAAATGGCTTTTGAAGATGGCATCATAACCATGGCACAAGACGGAATTCTCAAAGCCTTGGATGGACTTACCTCTATCAAAGAAGTATTCAGAGTGGCAGAATAATTAAAAATTAGAAAAGATATCTTATTTTAAAAAAATATCAGCATTAGCTGATATTTTTTAATTCTTAACTGCCAATTCTTAATTAAAAATATTTATTTCTCTTTTATCGCCTTTCAAAATTTTAAATTTTATCTGTATCGCCTTTTTCGGCCAAACATCTCGGACTTTATCCGCCCATTCAATCACCGTAACGCAATTTTCATCCTTAAAATATTCTTCCGCTCCGATATAATCCAATTCCGCACCGCTATCCAAACGGTAAGCGTCAATATGAACTAATTTATAGATATTTTTTAATTTAGCAAGATATGGTTTGAGCAAAACAAAAGTCGGACTCGTGATAATATTTTTTACATTCAGCCCCTTGGCCAAGCCTTTGATAAAAGCCGTCTTTCCTGCTCCCAAATCTCCAATCAGACACAAAACCTCGCCACCTGCTAATTTACCGGCGAACTTTTGGGCTAGTTCAAACGTGTCCTTTTCTGATTTGGTAATTACCTTCATAATAGATTTCCATTTTAAAATTTAATCATTGAAAATTGTTTGAAAATTGAAAATTATAAATTGAAAATTCTATTTAAGTTCCCAATTTGGATTAACTTTTATCTTCTTCCAATCATCTTGGGATGGCTTTTTTTTCTGGGCCAGATAATACCCGGCAATAGCTACCATAGCAGCGTTATCCGTACATAATTTAAATTCCGGCACAAAAAATTTCAAGTTATTCTCTTCGGCGGACATTCTAAGTGCTTCTCTCAAATGCTTATTGGCGGCCACGCCTCCGGCTATTAAAATTGTTTTGACTCTATACTTTTGAGCTGCCTTTATGGTTTTAGCAACCAAAACGTCAACAGCCGCTTGCTGGAATTCAAAACAAAGTTCTGGAATTCTTTGCTCTAATTCTTTTTCCTTCATTTTTTGAACAGTATAAAGTACCGCCGTTTTCAGCCCAGAAAAACTAAAATTGAAATCTCCTGAATTTAAAAGAGGTCGAGGTAATTTAATTGATAATTGATAATTGATAATTGATAATTTTTCGGCTTCAGCCGAAACTATGGGTCCTCCGGGATAACCCAGACCCAGAAGTTTTGCGACCTTATCAAAAGCTTCGCCCGCTGCATCATCAACTGTCTGTCCTATTTTTTTGAATTGATTATAACTTTTCAGTAAAACCAATTCAGTATGCCCGCCGGAAACCACCAGACAAATAGCAGGGAATTTAATTTTATTCAAAAAATTTCCCGCAATATGAGAATACATGTGATTTACATTTATCAGGGGCTTTTTCCAAGCCACACTAAGCGCTTTGGCTGATTCTACACCCACGATCAAAGAAGTGACTAATCCGGGACCGGAAACCACCGCCAGATAATCCAATTTCTGAGGTTTGATTTTGGCCACCTCCAAAGCTTTCACAATAACTGGATTAATATTCTGAACATGATGACGCGCAGCCACCTCAGGAACCACGCCCCCGTATTGTTTATGAATATCTATTTGCGAAGAAACCACATTAGACAGCAATTCTAACTTTCCTCCAGTGGCTTTAAGCACCGAAGCCGAAGTTTCATCACAGGATGTTTCAATGGCTAAAATTATCATAGTTATTCTATTATAACAGAAAAATGGCGATTGTAAACTAGACAAAATACCACTCCGATATTACGTCGGAGTGGTATTAATTCAATGCTTTATTGAGCTGGTTGTGCTGGAGGGTTTCCTGCATCTGGACTTTGACCCGCAGGCCCGCCAAGACCTTGGCCTACTGGCCTTATTTGGACTGAAGAAGCCGTGATACTGCCATCAGTATTGGTTTTGCCATTTACCATAACATTTTGTCCTGAAATCAAGTCGCTGGCTGTTCCGCTGGCCATTTTACCAATTTCCGTGGCATCGGATAATAATATAATTTTTGATCCGCCGGTGTTAATTTTTACCGTCATAGTCTTCCCATCATTAGACAAAATTTCACCGTTTACAAAACCTATATTTTGAGCGCCGGCTTTTTTGTTGATTCCAGTAGTCGCCCCGCCACCCATCTGAGGGAAACGCTGTTGCCCCAGACGATTGCCCTGGCTTTTACCATAAAGCATTCCGCCATAAAACGACCCAACTCCTACCACTATGATTAAAACCACCAAAATTGGTACCAATACTTTTTTTATTTTCCCCATAGTTTTTATTATTTTATTTAATAATTATTATTCAAATCTTAAAGCTTGAATGGGATTAAGCTTGGCCGCTCTTCGTGCCGGATAATAGCCAAAGACTACTCCGATTGCGGCCGAAACGCCGAAAGCCAATAGAACCGAAGACAAAGACACCTCAGCTTGAATCAAATTAAAATAAGTTATTCCTACCGCTATCCCCCAACCCAGTAAAATACCAATGAAACCGCCGACAAAAGTAAGCGTTATGGCTTCAATTAAAAACTGGATGCTGATATCCTTGCCTTTGGCGCCAATAGCTTTACGCAATCCGATTTCTCTGGTTCTCTCTGTTACAGTTGTAAGCATCATATTCATAATCCCAATGCCTCCGACTACCAAAGAAATACCCGCCACTGATCCCAGAAGCAGACTCAAGATGCTGGTAACACTGGACATGGTAGAAAGTATATCGGCTTGATTCATGGTACTGAAATCAGCTTTAGTAGCATCGGTTATATGGTGTCTAGAGAGAAGCAAAGCGGTAACAGCCTCTTGAACCGCGGTCATGGAGTCTGAGCTTTCCGCTTCCACATTGATAGTAGTCACATATTTGTTGCCGGATAATACTCTTTGCGCGGTACTGATAGGGACATAGATCACATCATCTGAATTATTCATGCCTGAACTTCCTTTACTTTTGGTAACCCCGATAACCTTAAAATCTATCTTATTAATACGAACTGTTTGGCCAACGGGATCAACGCCTGTACCAAATATGTCTTCAGCTACAGTTGGTCCCAATACGGCAACTCGGGAAGCGGCGGTAACATTTTGGTCGCTAATAAAATTGCCCTTCTCTGCTTGTACATTCTTGACTTCAGCATATATGGAAACTGTGCCCACAATTTGTGTGTTGGTATTCTGTCCTTTGGCAGTCACCTGATATCTACCACTTACTTCCGAAGCTACCGATTTGACGGATGCAACCGTTTTTAAAGCCTCCGCATCTTCCAAAGTTAAAGTCTTGGCTGATCCTCTGCCCGAACTCACCATCATGCCAGGTCCTTGTTGGGCTCCCGGAGTTACCATAATCAAATTAGATCCTATGGATTGAATACTGGAAGTAATTGAACTTGTCGCCCCGTTTCCTATGGCAAGCATGGCGATAACCGAACTAATGCCAATAACAATACCAAGCATGGTCAAGCCGGACCTGGCCTTATTGGCAGATAAAGCAGCATAAGTTTCCTCTAAAACATCTATAGCTTTCATGGTCAAAAATTATTTTTCTAAAATTATCTTCTTGGTATTTTTTTCATCACTCACAATTTTACCATCCCTAATCACAATAATTCTATCGGCATGCTGAGCAACGTCAGGTTCATGAGTAATGAGAATTATCGTCTTTCCCTGTTCTCTATTTAATCTCTGAAATGTGGCCAAAACTATTTCTCCGGTTATCGTATCTAAATTTCCTGTCGGTTCATCAGCCAGAATCAAAGATGGATTATTGACCAAAGCTCTAGCAATGGCTACGCGCTGAATTTGACCTCCGGATAATTGATTGGAAAGATGCACAAAATGCTCTTCATCCAATCCAGCGGAGAGCAACGCCTCTCGGGCTCTTTTTTCTCTTTCCTCTCTGTCTATCCCCTCATACATAAGAGGCAACATGACATTACGAAGCACCGTTGCCCGAGGCAAAAGATTAAAAGCCTGGAACACAAACCCGATTTTTTCTCTTCTTATATCTGCCAACTCATCTTCGCTTAATGTTGAAACATCTTTGCCGTCAAGAAAATATGTCCCTCCGCTCGGAGTATCTAAGGCGCCCAAAATATGCATCAAGGTGGACTTGCCGGATCCAGACGGACCCATAATTGCTAGAAATTCTCCATCTTCAATTTTAAAACTGACTCCATGAAGAGCAAAAAACTCTACCGTTCCGGTATTATATATTTTTGTGATGTCCTTAATTTCAATCATGAAAATTAAATAAGAATAAACTCGGATTACATTCCTAGAGGCGGGCCTCCCATGTTGCCACTAGAGGCATTGGATCCGCCAGTACTCTTGCTCGCGCTGGCACTGCTCTTCGTGGCATTGTTACTGGTTCTACCGCCACCGCCGAAAAGTTGCATCAGGCTGTTGGTCTGAGTTTTGGTCGTATCGCCGGTACTGATAACACTTTTTTCTACTACCAAATCTCCTTCTTTGAGTCCGCTTGTAATTTCAGTATATGTGTCATTGGATAATCCAATTTCCACTGTAACTTTATTTGTTCCAGAAGGTGAAGCCACGCTACCGTCTTCTGCTGTAGGAGTAGATGAAGTCACTCCGCTTATCACTTCAACATAACTGGAACTGCCGGAAGCCTTTACAGCCGAATTCGGTACCAATAAAACATCCGCTTTGGCATTAATTATAATATTGGCCGAAACACTCATTCCGGGCTTGATCTTGTCGTCTTGAGTATCCATGGCGATTTTTGCTCCATAGCTTACCACACCCTGGCTGACAGTACCTATGGTATCTATTTGCGCTACACTACCCGTGATGGTCAAATCGCTGACAGCATCAAAAGTCAAAGTTGCTTTCTGACCAATTTTTACATTTGCGGCATCAACTTCATTGAGTGATATTTCAGCGATTTGCTGAGGAGTAATAACCGTAGCCAAAACCGTATTGGCCGAAGCATCGTAACCGGAAATAGAAACTACATTGGTTACGATTCCATCAAAAGGAGCCTTGATCGTGTAATCGGATAATTTGGATGAAGCA